>NZ_BTTP01000010.1:0-96272 GCF_036246225.1 Lacticaseibacillus salsurivasis | reverse complement strand
CCAGAATTCTTCTAACAACGCAAGTTTCTCCGTTGCCGAGTACTTGGCTCTAGGCATACAAAAATCCCTCCATGATTATCAGATGAATTATGATATTTCATCTGACAACCACAAAGGGATTATCGCAATCGCAGTGGATGCTTCGGGCCTCGCTTTAGTCATGAGCCAGGTTTAGAAAATACGTTCGTTCCTGATAAACTTCCTCGATGTCGAAATCGGCCATCGCGACTTCAGTAAAGAAGGTAAACCATTGCGGGTAGGTCGGTAGGACTGAGACTCGGCCTTGGGCACCGCTCAATAGTAATGTTTGAGTAGCCGGATCCAGTTGCCATTTCACTCGAGGAAACTGATAGCTTTTTGGCGTCGCTAGCGCGCGCCAGTTATGGGCGATTTCCTGGCCGCCGAGTTTTTGATATAAGCCGTTGGCAGCAGGGTCGCTGCGTGTAAAGATTTCTACGAAGTCGGCGCCATTTTGGCGCAGTGCGGTTAAACACGCAGTTATCAGCGCTTGGCCAATGCCTTGGCCTTGGCGAGCGGGGTCGACAGCAAAGAGCTCAATGTAACTGCCGCGCCCGCGCTTTTGAACATAGATATCATGCTGCTTCCGATCATCATTGAAGACGCCGGCATCAATAGCACCAACGATTTGATCATCGATCACCGCGACCAGCTGAATGACAGTTTGATAACCATCTTCGTCGCCGTATGTATCGCGAACATCGCTAATTTGATCGCGGAACTGGGAGCGCATGTAGGCTAAAGCAACGACATTCAACCAGCCTTCTTGATCTTCAGGCTGATAGGGACGGATTTTCATAGGATGGATTCCTTTCCAAGTGGGTTTCCAGTTTTCGAGTATTGGTCGGTGTCTTTCAAATGAGGATACTGTTATCTAGCGGGTGAGGGTGGTGCGGCAAAGGGGCGCGGTGGTCCCGCAGCGAAACAGTCATGCCACGAGGAGACTGCGTTTTTTGCAGGCTGCTCCTGGCATGATTTGAGGCCGGAGACCGCTCTATGGCTCCAGCCGAACCCGCAGCAGGACCACCGCGCCCCGGCGCCGCACCACCCTCACCCGCGGCCCCTGACCAAGGCTATTTACAAGTATACCCCAATACCGCTTGACGCTGGTGCCCCAACATGGTACGCTACCTCTTGTGATTATTCACTCTGCCTAAGACTCAGGTGGCGCAAGCCTTAATATCCTGCCGAGGTGGTATCAGTTCGTTAGATACCTCTATGTCTTGGTAGACATGGAGTTTTTTTATGCGAAAAACCCCAACCAAACTACAGGAGGTGAAAATCAATGAGTGAAACAATTATCGCTGCCAAAGCCAAGGTTGTTGCCGGTATCTCTGAGCAGTTCAAAGCTGCTAAGAGTGCTGTTGTCGTTAACTACCGTGGCCTGACCGTGGCCCAAGTAACCGAATTGCGTAAGGAATTGCGTGACGCTGGTGTCAAGATGGAAGTCATCAAGAACACCTACCTGCGTCGGGCAGCCGATGCTAACGGCTACGAAGACCTCGATGCCGTTTTCACTGGCCCAACTGCTATCGCCTTTTCTAATGACGATGTTGTTGCTCCAGCTCGCATCATGGCCAAGTATGCCAAGCAGTTCGATGCCCTCGAAGTAAAAGGTGGGATCATCGAAGGCAAGGTTGCTAGTCTTGATGAAATCAACCAGTTGGCTTCGTTGCCAGACCGCGATGGGATGCTGTCCATGCTGTTGTCTGTTCTGCAGGCCCCAGTACGCAACGTCGCATACGCTGTCAAGGCCGTTGCCGACAGCAAAGAAGAGGAACCGGCTGCTTAATGCCGCTTGACCTCATTGCGTAGCCACCAAACATCATATAAAAATGGAGGAAACAAACATGGCTTTAGACACACAAGCAATCGTCGACCAGCTTAAAGATGCATCTATCCTTGAACTGAACGACCTCGTAAAAGCAATTGAAGAAGAATTCGGCGTTAGCGCAGCTGCTCCTGTAGCAGCCGCTGCTGCCGGTGCCGACGCTGGCGCTGCCGCTAAGGACAGCTACACCGTTGAACTGACCGAAGTCGGTCAGGAAAAGGTTAAGGTTATCAAAGAAGTCCGTGCCATCACTGGTTTGGGCCTTAAGGATGCCAAGGGTCTGGTTGATGCTGCTCCTTCCGCAATCAAGGAAGACATCGCCGAAGACGAAGCTAACAAGCTCAAGGAACAACTTGAAGCCGTTGGCGCAACGGTTACCCTCAAGTAATCAAGCGTCTACCCTAAAATCGTCAGCGATCAGCTGGCGATTTTTTGATTCCCACGAAAAAGAAAAAACCGAGCACTAGGCTCGGTTAAGTGGTTACTTCGTGGTGGCTTGGTACAGTAGGGGTTCGCTCATGCCAGGGCCTTGGTAGGCCAGCTGCAGATGCATGCCGGCACCAACAACGACACCGGCATTGCCGAAGACGGCCCAGAAGGTGGTGCTGGCATAGCCACCTGGCTCGATTTTGGTGGTGCCCACTTGATTGGCCGGCACCGTCGCGGGGGCGAGGAACGGGCCAGTGATGGTGAACTGACCAGGCGTCGGTAAAAAGGCGGCGGTTTGGCTGTAGTTTGCATATTCCACGGTAATCTGCACGCTTAGGTTCTTGCGCAGCGTACCCTTGGTGACCAGCGCTTGGCCGGTGGTATCGAGCTGATGCGTGACGTTGGTGATGCGTAAGCCGTATGCATCATTGGGGCCAAGGCCCATTTCATTCACCGGCAGAATGCGGGTGCTACTACCGGCGCTGTCGACCACGGTCAGGGTTTTGGTGGTCGTTTTGCCATGCGCTTTGGCTTCCAGGGTCAAGACGCCTTGTTTCAACCCGCCATTAATGGTTTGCTGCTTGCCGGTGCCAGTGCCGCTAACCAGCACTTTATCGGCCGCGTCGCGATCCCTCAGCGTGAACTTGGCATTATCGCTGATGGTAAATTGCAACTTGGTTTTGCCGTTTTGCGATTTGAACAGCGTCGTTTTCAGGTTAATGGTTGGGGCGGGGTAGGTCTTGCTGGACTGGCTCTCTTGGCCGCTTTTGGCAGGGCTGCTGCAAGCGGCTAACAGCGCCAGAGCCAGCACGGCAAGCCCGGTTTTGAAGAATTTCATTGTACTGCCTCCATCTCTGCTTTGATTGTACGAATTCCCCAGGCGAATTACAAACCGGAGCCGCCGTATAACACTATTGTTAGCTGGCACAAGGTCAACCTCCGTTATAATAAACTGGAACGGAGGGCGTTATGAAGAAGTTTGGACAATCAATTGTCGATGGGATTCGCAAGCACCTGACCTTGTTGAAGGTGCTATTTGTGCTGTCAGTGTTGGTGTTTGTGATCATCGAACTGGGCCGAATCGGCCGTGAGCTGAGTGGGGCGCAAATGCGGGCGAGCTTGGCGTCGCAAAGCCCGCAGTCGCTGCTGGCGATGGCGGCGCTGGGGTTGGTGGCGGTGGTGCCGATGCTGAATTACGATTTCACCATCACCAAAATGCTGCCAGGCGACTTTAAGCCGCTTTACGTGGTGCGGTCAGGGTGGGTGGTGAATTCCTTCACCAACATCGCCGGTTTTGGCGGCTTTTTAGGGGCCAGTTTGCGGGCGAATTATTATCACGATAAAGCGACGAACAAGCAAATTCTGGTGGCTATTTCCAAAATCGCGTTGTTCCTGCTGGCCGGGCTGTCGCTGTGGTCCATTTTGGCGCTGTTGCTGATTTTCGGACTCGGCATCGGGCAAATGTTCTCGGATTACTGGATTTGGTTGATTGGCGGGGCCGCGTATTTTCCGGTGCTGATGGTGGTGACCCATCTGTCCAACCAACGCTTCTTTGCTGACATGCCCATCCGCCGTCAGCTCAGCTTGACCCTCAGCTCTTTTCTGGAGTGGGGCGGCTGCGCCTTATTCTTTTTGGCCATCGGCGGCTTTATGCATGTGCCGATCAACTTGGCCCATGTGCTGCCGCTTTTCATGGTGGCCAATGTCCTCGGCGTGATTTCTATGGTGCCAGGGGGCTTAGGGTCTTTTGATGTGTTCATGCTGCTGGGGCTGACCCAGCTCGGGGTGAATAATAACCTCGCAGCAGTGTGGTTGCTGTTTTACCGATTGTTCTACTATGTCATTCCCTTTCTGATTGGAATCGGCTTATTTCTGCAAGATGCTGGCCGCCGTTTGAATGCCGAACTCGAAGGTCTGCCGCTGCAAGTCGTGCGTAAAGTTGCACATATCGTGCTGGTGGTCTTCCTGTATTTCTCCGCCATTATGTTGCTGCTGCGCGGGATTATTCCAGTGTCCGCGATGAAGAACCATCTGTTTGTTCGGCTGTACCCATACACCTTCCTGTTTTTGAGCCGAGTCACCAACATCATGATGGCCTTCATCATTTTCGGCTTTGCCCGCGGCATTGCCAATCGAGTCAAAAGGGCTTACGCGCCAACGGTCATCGTGCTGTTGCTGGCACTGGCGGGCTCCTTGATGCGCGAGTACAGCTTGCGCTTCATTCTATTCTTGGCGCTCATTCTCGTGGCAGCGGTATTTGCCCGCAAGGAACTGACGCGGGATCGAATGGATTTTCCTTGGGGCAATCGGCTGGTGGATGCCGGCATTTTCGGGATGACGGCGCTGTTCTATGCGCTAGCGTTGTTCTACAATGTGCCAAATATTCACCATCGCCGACCAGTGCCGCAGGTCTTCCTCTTTCCGTCAGAGCGGATGTGGTTCTCCACCTTTATCGGGGTGTTGGTGGCGGCGCTGACCCTCGGCGTCATTTATCATTACCTCTCCAACCCGAAGCCTAATCTTGGCGTTGACCTTGATGTGGCGCGCGTCAAGGCGGTGCTGGCGCAATACGGCGGTAATGAGATTTCGCATCTGGCTTTCACCGGCGATAAAAAATTGCGCTTTTATCAGGTGGCTGGCGAGGACCAGGTGTTCTTCCTGTACCGCAAGAAAACCGATAAAATCGTCATTCTCGGGGAGCCAATCGGTGATCCGGACCAAATTGGCCCCGCCATTGCCGACTTCATGGCTGCCGCGGACCGCAATGACTTGACGCTGGTCTTCTACGAAATCTCCGAGCAGCTGACGATGCTGCTGCATGAGTATGGGTTTGACTTCATGAAGTTCGGGGAAGAAGGCGACGTGGATGTCACCAACTTCTCCTTAGCGGGCACCAAGCGCAAAGGCGAGCGCGCTTTGATGCACAAATTCGAGCGTGAAGGGTACACTTATGAGTGGCTCAAGCCGCCGTTTAGTGCCGAAACGTTAGCGGCGCTACAGCGGGTGTCAGACAGTTGGCTGGAAGGACGGCCGGAGAAAGGCTTTTCGCTCGGCTTTTTCGATGCCGATTATTTGAACACGGCGCCGGTTGCGGTCATCAAAGACCAAGCTGGTCAAATCGTGTCCTTTGCCTCGGCCATGCCGATGCATGATGGCCACACGACTAGCATCGACCTGATGCGCTCCAGTGAAGCCGCCCCAAGCGGCATCATGGATGGCATCTTTATCAATTTGTTCCAGCAGGCCCAAGCAGATGGCTATCAGTACTTCAACATGGGGATGGCCCCGCTGGCCAATGTCGGCACTTCCTCGTATTCCTTTTTTGAAGAGAAGCTGGCACATTTGGTTTACCAATATGGGTATCGCTTTTATGGCTTCCAGGGGTTACGCTCATATAAGAACAAATATGTCACCAAGTGGGTGCCCAAGTATGTCGCGTATCGCAAGCGCAATTCACTGTTGTTCACCTTACTGCAAATTCTGCTGCTGGTGAACCAACGCGTGGATCAGCGCAAGGAAGTCAGCTACCTGACACGCCGCTTGGCTAAAATCAGTCGGATCAGTGACTTGGTCCAACGAAGTGAGAGGTAAAACATGTCCCATTATTATGAAAATGATCCTGATTTAGCCCATGATGAACACGAATTCAGTTTCACCTTGGCGGGGCACCCGTTGCAGTTCACTGCCGATAACGGTGTATTCTCCAAGCATACGGTGGATTTTGGCAGCAGGGTACTGATTGAAACCGTGGTCGAACAAACCCTGCCAGCCGGGCCAATTTTAGATGTTGGCTGCGGCTATGGCCCGATTGGCTTGGCCTTGGCCAAGCAGTATCCAGAGCGGCAAGTGGTGATGAGTGATGTGAACGAACGGGCCTTGGGGTTGGCCAAGCGCAATGCTGTCACCAATCAAATCGACAATGTTACCATTCTTGAATCCTCGGTATACGATGCGATTGACGGGCAATTTGGTGTCATTGTCACGAATCCGCCGATTCGCGCCGGCAAAGCCATTGTTTCCGCCATTCTGGAAGGCGCACTGGCGCACTTGCTGCCAGGCGGCCAGCTCTACGCCGTGCTCCAGAAAAAGCAAGGTGCCCCGTCGGCTTTGAAGCTGATGCAAGCCACTTTTGGTCAAGCCGAAAAGGTGAAGATGGCCCACGGGTATTATATTTTGCGGGCCACGAAACCAACGGCCTAGCGTTGATTGCGAAAGGAGCCGCTCATGAACCAATCAGAATCCGAGCATTACATGGACCTCGCGCTAGAAGAAGCCCGCGCCGCCGGCCTGATTGGTGAAGTGCCGATTGGGGCGGTGATTGTACATGATGGTCAGGTGGTAGGGCGCGGGCATAACCTGCGCGAACACAGCCAAGACAGCACGCTGCATGCCGAAATCTTGGCCATTCAAGAAGCCTGCATGACCTTGGGCAGCTGGCGGCTGGAAGATTGCGATTTGTATGTCACACTGGAGCCATGCCCGATGTGTGCCGGCGCCATGATCAACAGTCGCATTCGCCGCTGTTACTACGGCGCGCCGGACCCCAAAGCGGGTGCCGCTGGAACGCTGGTGGATTTGCTCTCAGATCAGCGGTTTAACCACCAAGTGGCGGTGGTGGCCGGCGTCAAACAAGCGGAAGCGGCGGCCTTGCTGCAGAGCTTTTTCCGCGGCATTCGCGCGAAACGCAAGGCAGCGAAAAAGGCCCGGCAGGAGGGACGGCCATGAAAATCCTGATTGTGGAAGACGAGCCAGGACTGCGCGCCAGCATGGCAGCCTATTTTGGCGAACATCACACGGTACTGGAAGCGGGAGATTTGGCCGCAGCAACAGCAGCCTTGACCCAGAGCCCAGAACTCATTATCCTCGATTTGACCTTACCGGACGGGGATGGCCTACCTTGGCTCCAATTGTGGCGCCCTAGCCTCAGCGCGAAAGTTGTGGTGCTGACGGCGAATGATCAAGAATCCACCGAGTTGCGAGGCCTTAAACTCGCTGACGAGTATTTGGTTAAGCCGGTGAGCTTACGGGTGTTGGCCGCCCGGCTGGCCAAGCTTTGGCCAGCAGCAGATCTACAGATTGGGGCACTCACTGTGGACTTGGCCGCGCACCGCGTCACCCGCAGTGGCCAACCAATCACCCTAACGGCGGCGGAATGGCGCTTGTTCGATTACCTGGTGCAAAATCGTGGCCAAATTCTCAGTCGGGAGCAGATTATCGCCAGTCTCTGGGACACGCGAGATGCCTTTGTCGCCGATAATACCTTAACGGTGACCATGAAGCGGCTGCGCGATAAGCTCGAACCCGACCCGGCGAAACCACAATTGCTTCGTACCATCAGAGGAATGGGGTATTTTCTCGATGATCAAGCCTGAAGTTAAACCTATCGCCTTGCTGGCAGCGAGTTTAATGATGATCACAGCGCTGGCGTGTTTGCTGGCCTGGTGGCTAAGTCCGCAAGCGGGACTTGGCCTTTTTGCGTTGTTTGGGCTAGCGTGCGTTCTGATTGGCGGGCTGAGCTGGTGGTGGCTGCGGCAAATCCGCCGCCAACTGGCCAGCATTCAGGCGCAGCTTCATGCCGCGCGCACCGGGGTCAGCACTTATGACATTGCTGCCAACGATGAAGGGGCGTTTTCGAGCCTCAACAATGAGCTCTACCACTATGTGCGCCAAACCGCCGCCTTGCGCAGCGACCTGCAGCACGATCGCGATCAGTTAACGGTGGCCATCACTGATATCGCTCATCAGTTGCGCACACCGATTGCGGTGCAAACCAACCTCACCGAACTGCTCACTGCAGCCAACTTGGCTGAGACAAAAACCGAGTTGCGCCAGCAGAATCAGCGCTTAGCAGCACTGGTTAACCAGCTCATTACCTTGGCTAAGGTGGACACGCATACCCTCAGCCAAAGTCGTACCACCATTACTGTAGACGCCTTGCTCCGGCAAAGTCTCGCGCCGCTGTTAACCTTGGTGGCCGACCAGGAACTGGAGCTGGTCTGGCGGGTGGATTCGGCGTTAAGCGTGCAAGTGAATGTGAAGCTGATGCAAGAAGCGCTGATTAACCTGCTGAAAAACACGATTGAACACGCCCCCAAGGCCAGCGTGGTGACGGTGCAGGCCCAGGCCACGCCGCTTTCGACCATCATCACCTTGCAAAACGCCGGCCCGCAGATTCCAGCAGCGGATTTGCCTCATCTGTTTGAACGCTTTTACCGCGGCAGTCAAAGTGCCCCAAATAACTTGGGTATCGGGCTGGCCATTGCCCAAGGCATCATCGAAGCCGGGGCCGGGCGGCTGACCGTCAATAATCTTGAAGGCGGCGTGGCAATGCGAGTGGAATTATTTCACTAGTCACCCTGCTGTCACTTACCGCGGGTAACTTAAGCAGTGGAGGTGAGGCACATGCCAATTTTAACCGCGACTGATTTAGTCAAAACGTATCCAGAAGAAGAACGGCCAGCGTTAGATCATGTGAACTTGACCATTGAGCCTGGTGAATTTGTGACCATTGTCGGGCCATCAGGGTCGGGGAAGTCAACCCTGCTGCATCTACTGGGTGGGGTGGATCGGCCGACCAGTGGTCAGGTGCAACTCTATGACACCGATTTGTATCAGCTGAACGAAACTCAGCTCGCCATTTTTCGCCGGCGCCAAGTGGGGTTGATCTATCAGTTCTTTAATTTGATTCCCAGTCTAACCGTGGCTGAGAACATCACGCTGCCATCTGAATTGGACGGCAAACCAGTGAGCGAAGGCCAGCTGGCTTTGATGTTGGATCAGCTTGGCTTGACCGCAAAACGCAATGCACTACCAGCCCAGCTCTCGGGTGGTCAGCAGCAGCGGGTGGCGATTGGCCGCGCGCTGATCAATGAGCCAGCAATCGTGTTAGCCGACGAGCCAACGGGCAATTTGGATCAACACAATTCCCAAGAAATCATGCGGTTGCTCCATTACGCTAACGTCAAGCAAGGGCAAACGGTGATTGTGATTACCCATGATCCGCAGGTCGCGGCGCAAGCGAAGCGGGTGATGACGATGACCGATGGCCACTTGACCGAGGGGCGGTGAGGACATGGGCATTCTCACTAAATTAGGCTGGCGCCAGCTGCGGGTGGAGCGTGGCCGGACGCTGCTCACCATAGCGGCGATGACCTTGGCGGCCACGCTAGCCGTGGCGACGTTGGTTGGACTCCGGAGCTTGCAGGACAGCATGTATCAGTACCAGTTAAGTAGCACTGGCGGCGTGGCGGTGGCGTTTCCGGCGACTAATGCGCAAACGGTGGCCAAATTAAGCGCGTCGCCGCTTTTGACTCAAACCCAGCAGTACGCCGATGAAGGGGCGGTTAGGGTCGATCACACCAAAACCAATGACATTACAGGCACCATTCATCTCACGGCGGTCACGCCAGCGAGTAAGCCGGCGCTGCAAAACATGCTGGCCAGTGGCCGCCTGCCGCAAGCCGCTGATGAAGTGCTGCTCGCTGATGTCTTGGTGACTGCCCAACGCAAGCTGGGGAGCACGATTCAGGTCAAATCCGCTGGCCACACCCATCAGTACCGCGTGGTTGGCACCACCAATGTGTATGCAGGCAGTTTCATTCCCACTGGCGGGGTGCTGCGCATCACACCGCAGCTCCCTGGCCGCCGCATCACGCTGCTGGCGGCATTGAAAAATCCAGCGACGGGCAAAGCTGACATGGTGCGTCTGACGAAGGCCCATGATTTGCCTGTGAGTCAGCTGCGCTTGGCCAATCAGGCGCTGAAGGTGATGTGGGGCGCTGGTGACACGAAGGCGCGCACCACCCAGATTACCATTGTGGTGGTGATGCTGGCTGTGATTGGGGTCGTGGCCTTGATTATGATTTATACGAGCATCAATTTAGCCGTGCAGGCGCGGCGCCAGCGCTACGGCTTGTTGCGGACGATTGGCACGACGCCGCAGCAGATTCGGCTGCTGGTGGTGCAGGAAGCCCTTTTGCTGGTGCTACCGGCATTGCTGTTAGGTGGCGTGATTGGCATCGGCGGGCTGGCACTAGCGCTGCAGTGGATGAATCGTGTGCTAGCTGGCAACGAGTTACCGCTGGTTTTGTATTTGCATGTGGATTGGTTGCCGCTAGTGGGCGCGGCATTGTTTATGGTACTCGTGACGCTGCTGGCTGCCGCACGGCCAGCACGACGCGCCAGTCGCGTGACGCCAATCGAGGCGATTCGCGCCTTGAATCCGTCGCCGCGGCTGACCGCCCGGAAACTGCGGCCGACCTGGCTCATTCGCCATCTCCACCAACCGATGCTGAAACTCGGGGCGATTTTTGACCGCCGCGACAGTCGGCGCGGCACGATGCTGGTACTGCTGACGGTCACGGTAGCGTTGTTTATTGGGTTGACCAGCTTTGTCGGCAATTTTTGGCGCGTGTTTGAATCACCGGCGAGTGCGGATGTGATTGCTACGCTACCGGGGCAAGGCGACCAAACCAAGCAGCTGAAAAAGACCCTAGCCAAAGTCACTGGCATCAAGCGCCAGCTGATTGTACGCGCCACCTCGGTGATGATTAAAAATGGTAAGGAAACCGGCAATGACCTGACGCTGTACGTCGTGCCAGAAGCACAGATGGCGCGCGATTTTGGTGGCCAGCCGACTGTTCTCAACACCAAGGTCTTCTACGAAACGGCAAAGGGCCGCCAATACTATGACTGGCAAATCGATCCGAAAGCCAACCGCAGGCTGCATTTGGTGAACGGTTTCGAGGCCAAGAAAGCCGGTCAGTGGATCACACCCCAGTATATGGCGCTAAGCAAGGCGCCAGGCTTTAAGGGGATGCTCTATCCTGACGGCTTGGCGGGTCTCGTGATTTCGCAAAACCAATTTCACCAGTGGACCGGCAAACTCGGTATGAAAGACGCCGACCTAATTTCGGAAGTGGCGGTGAAGTTAAGCCAAAAATCGCAGCATACGGCAGTGATAAAGGCGTTACGCAGTCAGTTTGGTCGGGCGCAAATCGCCGACACTGTGGCGGATAACCAACAGTCAGAGGCGATTATTACGGTGGTACGACTAACGGCCTGGGCGTTTATCGCTTTACTGGCCTTAGTCTGCTTGGCGACCGTGATTAATCATACCTTTGCCAATTTAACCGCCAGCCGGCGCAGCTTGGCGATGTTGCAGTCGATTGGTACCACGCCGAAGCAGGTGTTGACGATGCAGCAAGGGCAGTATAGTTTGCTGCTGGTGCAAGGCTGGCTGCTGGGCAGTCTATTAGGCATTGGCCTTAGTGCGTTGCTGTTTCGGGTGATGGCCGGGGCGTATTCCAACGCCCATTTCGTCTGGCCCGGCGTGCAAATTCTCGTGGCCTTGGCCGCCTTGGTGGTTGTTTGGCTAGGGTTTGGTCTCGCCACCTGGCGCATGCTCAACCATCAAAATATTGATGAGCTGGTGCGGAGCAGCGATTAAGGGTTCTACTGATGCAGACTAGTCAAGGCTTAGGGTTTCGTGTATACTAGATTTTGCCGAAAGGCCTTGAGGCAATGGCAGCCTTTCGAATTGTGTCAGGTCCGGAAGGAAGCAGCACTAAGAATCGTTTGTCATGTGCCTTAAGTTTTTGAGTCAATAAACAGGACGTCTCCTTGCGAGGCGTCCTTTTCTATGGGCTGTGACAAAAGGCGGGTTTGGAGCCGACGGATAGCCTAGCCAACCACCAAGTCCGCATTCTGGACTCGGCGGTTGGCGTAGTTATCTGCTCGGCTCCAGCCTTTTGGCACGTAACTCTGCTAGAATCTGCAAGTCAACTGACCGTGATTTTTTTGCGCTCTTTTCTATTATTTCAAACCGAGTGTTGCCAAGGCTTGTGCCACTGCTGGGTCAGTGGCTGGCCCTTGGGCGATCAGCCGACCGGCCTGCATGACGAAAACCGTATCCGCCTTGGCGAAGGTCTGAGCCCGATATTGGTGGGTAATCATGATCAGCCCCTCTGGCATGGCAAAAATATCATCCTGCAATTGGGCGGCGATTTGCGGATCGAGGCCAGTGGTTAATTCGTCTAACACGAAGAATCGATAATCTCGCAGCAAAAGCCGGGCAATTGCCAGGCGTTGCTTTTCCCCGCCGGAAAGAAGCGGACTGGTGCGGTCGACTGGGGTGGTCAAGCTGTGCTGCGTCAGCCAATCGGCGAGGCCGGCTTGGGTTAACGCAGTGGTGACTTGGGCGTCGCTGTAGTTCGGTGCGAACAAGGTTAGGTTATCGCGGACACTGCCCGCGAAAATGTCGGCTTGCTGCTCCAGCTCACCAATCGCGCTGAACACGGATTCTGGGGCCAGACTGGCTGCCGGTTGCCCGCTCAATGTGGCGGTGCCAGCGGTCGGCGTGAGTTCACCGAGCAGCAAGCGCATCAAGGTGGTTTTGCCGCTGCCGCTGGCCCCAACCAGCAGGTATTTCTTGGCCGGGTCGAGCTGAAGCGAAATGTTTTGCAACACGCTTTGATAAGCCACTTGATCAGCTTCAATCAGCGGCGTGCTTAAAGGCAAGGCTGGCGCCGCTGAGGCTGGTAACGGACGGTCTGCTAATGCCGCCAACTCGGCTGCCACTTTACGGGCCCCATAGAACTCGGCTAGCATCGCGGTGAGCGAGGCTAGCGGCCAGTTAAAGAAACTGGCCAATTGCGAAAAAGCCACGAGCTGGCCCAAGGTGATTTGACCGCGGCGGACGAAATATGCGCCGAGGAGCCAGGTGCCGAGATACATCACATCACCCAGAAAATCAGAAATACCACTGGTGATTTTTTGCACCTGTTGATCGCGCAGACTCGCAGTTTTCACTGCAGCGGCGGTGGCTTGATGCTGGCGGAAAAACGGCGGCTGCGCCAAGGCATGGGCAATGGTCGTGAAGCCACTTAAGGAATCTGTGACCCGGCTGGTATAACGTTCAATGGTCGTGACCACTTCCGCTTTGGCGTGTTCCAACGGTTTTTTGACCAAAAACGGAAAGACCAGAGCTGGGATGCTTAAGGCCACGACGCCCAAGGTGATGACGGGATCGATAATCAGCGTCCCTGCTGCCGCTAGAACCAAAAGCAGCACCAGATAAATGGCGCGTAAGATGACATGAAAGTAGCTCGCGGTGACGATATCAACTTGCTTAGTCAATTGCGTCACATATTCGCCCACTGGTTTGTGGCTGAATTGTTGCGGCCGCCGGGCTAACGTGTGCTGGAATAAGTCATTGCGCAACTCCTCCGCCAACTGCAGCGGTAAAGCTTCATTCCAATATTCACTGGCGGAATCGGTCACGGCTTGGAGCACGAGGTAGCCAATCACCAGTGGAATCGCCATGGTAAACGCCAGCGAGACCCGGCCAGTGGCGATGTCGGTGATTAGTTGCAGCACATAGGAGTAAGTGACCAGCACCGCTGCGGCTGCTAGACTTAATAGGCCGGCCACCAGCAAGCGCCAGGGATGGCGCCATAAGTATCGTTGCATAAGAAATCCTCCTCGGTATGGGCAAAGATTAGCATGGTTTAGCCGGCGGAACAATCATGATTTTACCCTGCGTGACTTTTCCTGGCGGCGACGATAAATGCGGCGCCGGAGCCTGGCTGCGTATGGTAAACTAGAACAGATAGAAAGGATGAGGACAGTGGCTTATCAAGCGTTGTATCGGGTGTGGCGGCCCCAAACCTTCGCCGATGTGATTGGGCAAACGGCCATCACCACGACTTTAAAAAATGCGCTGATTACCGGCCAAACCAGCCACGCTTATCTCTTCTGCGGGCCCCGCGGCACCGGGAAAACCAGTGTGGCGAAGATTTTGGCCAAGGCGCTGAACTGCCGCCATCTGGAAGACGGCGAGCCGGATAATACCTGCGACTTATGTGTCGCCATCAATAATGGCAGCTTAACTGATGTGATTGAGATCGATGCGGCTTCGAACAACGGGGTCGACGAAATCCGGGACATTCGCGACAAGGCCAAGTACGCGCCGACCTCCGCGAAAGTCAAAGTTTACATCATCGATGAAGTCCACATGCTGTCGACCGGCGCGTTCAATGCCTTGCTGAAGACCTTGGAGGAACCGCCGGCGCATGTGGTGTTCATTTTGGCCACCACCGAGCCGCAAAAAATTCCAGCCACCATTATTTCGCGGACGCAGCGGTTCGATTTTCGCCGGATCACGCCGCAAGATATTGTCGACCGGATGAAACATATCCTGGACGAAAAAGGCATCACCTATGATGACCAGGCCTTGCTGGTGATTGCTAAGGCAGCAGAAGGCGGCATGCGTGATGCGCTTTCCATCCTGGATCAGGTGCTCGCTTTTGGGCAGGATCATGTCACTGTGGAAAATGCTTTGGATGTCACCGGCGGCGCGGCGGTGACTCAGCTAGGGGAATACCTCCAGCATTTGGCGGATCATGATACAGCGAGCGCACTGACCACCATCGAGCAATTGCTGGCCAGCGGCAAGGACGCCGGGCGCCTGATTGATGATTTGATTGGCTACCTGCGCGATTTGCTGGTGTACCAGCAGGCGCCGACTTTGGTCAACGATACCGCTAGTGCTTTGCAAGACACCCACTTCAAAGCCCTGGCCGATAGTTTTGCGCCAGGCCAGTTGTACCACATGATTGCGGTGCTCAACCAAACCCAGGGGCAGCTCCGGCTGACCAATAGTCCCACCTTGTACCTGGAGGTGGCAACGGTTCAACTGGGGCAACCGGCGCCGACTCAGGCCGCGGCACCAGTGGCCGAGACTGAGGCCGCACCAGCGGATTCCGCTGCGGTGACCAAGCTGGAAGGCGAGGTTTCGCGGTTAACTCAGCTGGTGCAGAACCTGCAAGCCGGCGGGCAGGCCCCAGCGGCCAAGCCGAAGCCGAAAGCCAAGCCGGTCAAGGTCAACAAGGCCCAGATTTATCCGGTGCTGGGTGCCGCCACTAAGCACGACCTGGAAGCAGTGCGTGACATTTGGCCCGATCTTTTGTCCATGCTGTCGGTCCCAGATCAAGCCATGATGAAGGTGTCCAAACCCGTGGCGGCCAGTCCTGAAGGCGTGATTGTTAGTTTTGCTTATGACATTTTTGTTGAGCGTGCCAGCAATGACGCTAACCTGCTGGCAGCGCTGAAGGATGACCTGGCGAAGCTGATGGGTAGCCCGAAGCAGATTGTGCTCGTGCAGCAAGACGAATGGCCGCGCGTGCGCAAAGCCTACCTGGCAGAAAACGGCGCGCCGCACGCGGCGCCGCAGCCGGCAGCAGTGCCGCCGGTGGTAAAAACCATGACCGACTTGTTCGGCCAAGACAACGTTACGATTAAAAACGACTAGGAAAGAGTGATTGATATGATGCGTGGCGGCAATATGGCTGGCATGATGAAACAAATGCAAAAGCTGCAAAAAGAAATGACTCAGGCGCAAGACGAACTGAATGCCACTGAATTCACTGCAACGTCTGCCAGCGACATGGTGACGGTGGTCTTCAGCGGCGACAAAACGCTGAAGGACATCCAGATCAAACCTGAGGCCATCGACCCTGACGATCCTGACATGCTCCAAGACCTGGTGCTGGAAGCCGTTAATGCTGGCTTGAAGCAAGTCGATGATGCCACTAAGGCCAAAATGGGCAAGTACACCCGCGGCCTACCAGGCTAGGAGGCAACATGCAATATCCTGCACCGATCGAAAAATTAATTGCCAGCTACATGAAGTTGCCTGGTATTGGCAGTAAGACCGCCACCCGACTGGCGTTTTACACCATTGATATGAACAAAGATGACGTTGAAGCCTTTGCCACCAGTCTGACGGATGCCAAGTCTAAGCTGCATTACTGCAGCATCTGCGGCAACATCACCGATGATGACCCGTGTGAAATCTGCCAGGACCAAGGCCGCGACCAAACCACCATTCTCGTGGTGGAGCAGCCCAAAGATGTCATGAGCATTGACCGCACCAACGAATACCATGGCTTGTACCATGTCCTCCATGGCGTGCTCAGCCCCATCGAAGGCCGCGGGCCGGAAGACCTCAACATCGAAAGCCTGATCACCCGCCTGCAAAAGCATCCGGAAGTCAAAGAAGTGATTGTGGCCACCAACGCCACCCCAGAAGGCGAAGCCACCGCCCAGTACCTGGCTCGGTTGATCAAACCGGCTCAGATCAAAGTCACGCGCCTAGCGCATGGCTTGGCTGTGGGGTCGGATATTGAGTATGCCGATGAAATGACCTTGCTGAAGGCCGTCGAAGGGCGGACGGAAATATAGGCGAGGTCAAAGGCTGTGGAGGTCGGCGGGCTTAGCTCGAAGAGTATCCTAGCTCTGAGCATTGTCGGCGTACTTTGCCGATGAGGCTCGGAGCGTAGCTAATCGCTCGAGCGTTGCCGACCGCAGCGCAACTAGATTGCGGTCGATTTCTGGTCTTTCATTGTAGTCGCGCTACGTGAGGCCAACGCCGGAGTGATTAGCTACGCCAGATGGTCCGCCGCCAAAAAGCGGCGGCAAACCATCTGGCTAGGCTAATCATCCGGCTAGGAGCGGCCCCACTTCGCAGCCTTGCCTGAAAGGAGTGCCCCATGTTTTTTCATAAAGCAAAACCTTCAATCAAAGAAAATGCTGATCGCAATCTGATGCTTGAAGTCTACGTGGTCCGCGATAAGATGGCGGCGCAGCGGAAGTTGATTGCGAGCTTCCGGGAAGTGGATGAGCTGACCAAGGCGCAACTGAGCGTTCAGGCCGGGTTGTTCGACTTTTTGCACCGCGAAGCGCGCATTCGGCAGGTGTCAGGGGAGCTTGTGGCCCAAATTGCGGCGGCGCATCTGGAAGAAAATCAATGACTCGATCAAAAGCCGGCAACGGCTTTTTTGCGTGGCGGCACTGATGGTTTAATTTATGGCGGGTTTCAAGTAAACTAGAAGTAACACAGTAGAAGAGAGTGAATGTCGTGGCAGGAAGATTTATCACGTTCGAAGGGCCGGACGGGGCGGGTAAAACCAGCGTGTTGAATGCCCTAATGCCGGTGATTCAGGCGCATGTCGAGGCCCCAGTCAAGCTGACCCGCGAACCGGGAGGCGCCGAGATTTCAGAAAAAATCCGCACCTTGATTTTAGATCCTGCCAACACGGCGATGGATGCCAAAACCGAGGCGCTGCTATATGCGGCCTCGCGCCGTCAGCACCTGGTTGAAGTCATTCGCCCGGCGCTGGCCAAAGGGGCGCTGGTGATTTGCGATCGCTTCGTGGATAGCTCGGTGGCCTACCAAGGTGGCGGCCGGGAAATCGGGGCGGAAGCGGTGCTGGCAATGAACCAGTTTGCCACCGATGGGATGAGCCCCGAGTTAACCATCTACCTGGACATTTCCAGCGCTGAAGGGTTAGCCCGGATCAAGGCCCATCGCGCCAGCCGCCAGTATGACCGGCTCGATCAAGAACAGCTCGCGTTCCATGAAAGGGTGCGCGCCACTTATTTGGCCTTGGCCCAAGCCCAACCGCAGCGCATCAAAACCGTGGATGCCAGTCAGCCCTTAGAAGACGTGATTAAAGCCTGTGAGGCGGTGCTCAAAGCCCATCTTGGCGCCGCTTGGCAGAGTCGCAAGGAGGAAACCTTATGAAGCTCATCATGGCCATTGTTCAAGATAAAGATAGCAACTTGTTGTCCAGCGAATTCATCGACGCCAATATTCGCGCCACGAAGTTGTCCTCCACTGGCGGCTTCCTGAAGTCAGGCAACACGACTTTCATCATCGGGGTCGAAGACGAACGGGTCGACGAAGTGCTGCAGATCATCAAAGAATCTGCCCAAACCCGGCGGCAATTTATGACCCCGCCGGTGAACTTAGACGCCACTGCAGACAGCAGCATGGCCTACCCGATTGAAGTGCAAGTCGGCGGGGCCACGGTGTTCGTGCTGCCCGTTGACGCTTTCCATCAGTTCTAATGGCTGACTTGAATGTCCTGCAGCCCAAGCTGCTGGCGCAGTTTGAGGCGATTATCGCCCGCGGCGAGCTGAGTCAGGCGTATATTTTCGCCGGTCCGGCCGGGGTGGGCAAGGCGGCGCTGGCGCAGTGGATCGCCCAGCGCCTGTTTTGTCAAAATGTCCAAGATGGGCAGCCTTGCGGGCAGTGCGCGGAATGCCAGCGGGTGCTGTCCGGTAACCATCCCGATGTGGTTTGGCTGCAAAGCGACGCCAAAAGCATCAAAGTCGACGATATCCGCAACTTAAAAGCCGAAATGAGCAAAACCGGTGTCGAAAGCAACCAGCGGATTTTCATCGTCACCGATGCGGAAAAACTCACGGCGGGGGCGGAAAATAGCCTGCTGAAGTTCTATGAAGAGCCGGTGCCAGGAATGACGATTATCCTGACGACCAGTGCCAAAAATCAGTTGCTACCGACGATTGTGTCGCGGGCGCAGGTGATTAACTTTCAGCCGGCGCCGGCGCAAGCGGTGATTGATCAGCTGACTGCCGCTGGGATTGCGCCGCAGTTAGCCAGTGTCGCCGGGCATTTGACCGCGGACGTCGCGGCGGCGCAGGCAATGGCTGAGGCGCCGCAATTTGAAAAGCAGGTCGGGGCTGTTTTGATGTTGCTGCGCAAAACCGCAGCGCAAGATCCCGAGGCCTTTGTGATGGTGCAAACGCAGCTGGTGCCTAACGCCAAAACGCCGGCCGACCAAAAGCAGCTGCTGGCGATGCTAGCGCTGGGCTACGGCGACGCGCTGAACCGTCATTACCAAGTCCAAGCGCCCCAAGCCTTTGGCCAAGCCGAAGTGATTGAGCAGCTGAGCGAGCTCAGTGGCTCGGCGCTTAGTCGCGCGTTGGCCGCGATTTTGGCCGCGCAAATCAAGTTAGGCCAGAATGTGACGTTCCAATCGGCAGTTGAGCAGCTGGTGTTAACGCTGCTAGAAGGGTGATCACGTGGAGAAAAAAGATCTCTATGATAGTTTTATTCAACTTGAGCATGATACGCAGGCGATTTTAACCAAAATCACCAGCCTGAAAGACGAGCTGACGCATACCTTGGAGCATAATGCCGAACTCGAAATGGAAAACAAACATTTGCGTGAGCACTTGGCGGAGCTGCAAGATGGCAGTGAGAACGAGACGACTGGTGCGGTGGAGTTGTCCAAATCGAAGGCCAATCTGGAGAGTCTGTATAACGAAGGCTTTCATGTGTGCCCGTATTTCTATGGCCAGCGCCGTGTGGCTGATGAATCCTGTGCTTTTTGCCTCGATGTCATTTATGGTGAACACTGATGACCGCTGAGCAAATGGCGAGCTTTGCGCCCCATGAGACTGGTACCCTGTACCTAGTGCCAACGCCGATTGGCAATCTTGATGACATGACCTTCCGCGCGGTGAAGACCTTGCAGATGGTTGATTTGATTGCGGCCGAAGACACCCGTAACACGCAAAAGCTGCTGAATCACTTTGAAATTACCACCAAGCAAATCAGCTTCCATGAGCACAACACCCAAGCCCGCATTCCGGAACTACTAGCCAAACTGCAAGCTGGGCAAAACATTGCCCAGTGTTCTGATGCGGGGATGCCATCGATTTCCGATCCAGGCAAGGAACTGGTGAAAGCGGCGATTGAGGCTGGGATTCCAGTGGTGCCACTGCCAGGAGCGAATGCCGGCTTAACCGCCCTGATTGCCAGTGGCATTGCCCCGCAGCCGTTTATGTTTTACGGTTTTTTGCCGCGTAAGGCCAGCGAGCAGCAGGCCGTCTTGGCGGCATTGAAGGATGAGCAGCAGGCGATTATTTTTTACGAGTCGCCTTATCGCGTGGCGAAAACCCTGGCAGCGTTGCAAGCAGGGCTGGGCGACCGCCAGGCGGTGCTGGCGCGGGAGTTGACCAAGAAGTTTGAGGAATTTATTCGGGGTTCCTTGACCGAGCTGATCGACTACGCTAAAGCAGGCGTGCGCGGTGAGTTCGTGATTATCGTGGCGCCAGGGGAACCAGTGGCGCCTGAGCGTAGCGCGGTGCCGCTGGCTGAGCAAGTGCAGACCCTAATTGATGGCGGTGAGCGGCCCAATGACGCCATTAAAGCAGTGGCGAAAAGCAATGGCCTCAAGAAGCAAGATGTCTACAACGAATTTCATGGGTTATAAGCAGGAGGAGATTATTTGGAGTATACAGAACCACTGACCGTGCCTTTTTTCCTCGGCACGAAAACCGGTGAGCTGACGCTTAGCAATATGGTCAATATCATGCTCCTGATTTCGGAAAAACAGCTCGACCAAATCGGCGCCGGCATGAGCGCCTTAGCCGAGCACGGGGCGGGGTGGGTGATCACCCAGTATCACATTGATATCACGCGGATGCCGAATGTGGACGAACCGCTGATTATTGGCACGCAGGCCACCAGTTACAACAAGCTGATGACCTACCGTGACTACTGGATTGAGGACCAAAGCGGCCAGCGCATCGTGATGATGCACGGGGCCTGGGTGATGATGGATTTGACCAAACGCAAAATCATCCCGATTATCACCAGCTTCCCTGAGAAAGTGGGGGCGGCTTTTGACACCAAAGTCGAGCGCTTCCCGCGTCTGACCAAGCGCACCGAGTTTGATCAGACGCTGACGTATCGCGTGCGGTATTTTGACATTGACCGCAATGGCCATGTCAATAATGCCCACTACATGGACTGGCTGGAAGATGCGCTAGGCGCAGATTTTCTGACGACCCACCAGCCCCAGTCTGTGGACATCAAGTACGCGCGTGAAGCCACTTATGGCACGACGGTGGATGCGGCAGTGACAGTCGAAGGCGAGACGTCCTATCATCAGATTAGCACTGACGGCGTGGTGAACGCCGAAGCCAAGCTGACTTGGCGGGCACGTTAAAAAAGCAGATTCCCTAGGGAGTCTGCTTTTTGGTTGGGTCAAGGTTCAAAGTGGTGCGGCTTAGAAAGCTGGCGTCAAAGGCGTCTTGGTTTTTAACGGTTTTGCCGAAGTTATCAATTAAGCCATGAAATTCCTGCGCATCCGCCAGCGGCCACTGATTGACGGCGGGGGTGACCTGCGCGAGTTTGGCATAGGTGGGAAAAGGTTGACCTAACCAGCCAAACAGCCGGCGTGCATACAGGTCGGCGATGAAGGTCGGCTGGTCGAAGGCGTAAAGGCGCATCGCATCGGCAGTTTCGTTGCCGATGCCAGGCAAGGCCAAGAGCTGCTGCCGCAGCTGTGCCGGCGAACGGCGGCCGATTGCCGCTAGGTCAAACGCGGCGGGCTGCAGGAACTGGAAGAGCGCCATCAAGGCTTTGCTTTTATTCTGGTAAAAGCCGCTAGGTCGAATCAGCTCGATCCAATCAGCCTGCTTCAGCTCGGCCAGTGCTGCGGGGTCAAAGCCCGGCCCTTGCCTCAGGTTGGTTAAGCTACGATCAACGTTGCGCCAGTTGGTGTTTTGCACCAAAATTGCGCCCACCAGAATTTCGTATTTGGATTCCGCTGGCCACCAACCGGACGGCCCCAGTGCTTCGGCGAGGGTGTGATAAAGCGCAGGGAGGGTGAGTTTAACTGACGGCATTGTTCACATACGCCGCCAAAGCGGCCCCAGTTTTGCCGGCAGATAACCCGACAATCAGTTTGATCCGCGCCTTTTGGCCATTCAGGCCGCGGCAGAAAATCACACCCATTTGTTTCAGTCCTACGCCGCCGCCTTCGTAGTCGTAGATATCTTGTGCGATGCCATTAAAGCAGCGCGACACCAGCACCACTGGCACATTGCGGTCCAGCAGGCGCTGGAGGGCAGGCAAAGTGGCTGGCGGCAAATTGCCGGCGCCGAGCGCCTCAATCACGAGGCCTGCGGTATCAGCGGGCAAGGCATCGAACAGCGTGCCATCCATGCCGGCATAAGCCTTCAGCAAAAAGACGGGCGCTTTGATTTCATCAATGGGACTGGTGGCCGTCCGTAGCAACTGCTGAAAGAACATCACGCCGTTTTTACCCACCAAGCCGATGGGGCCAAAAGTCGGCGTGCGGAAAGTGGCCACGTTGGTGGTGTGCGTCTTGGTGACAAAGCGGGCGCTGTGGATTTCGTCATTCATCACCACTAGGCAGCCCATGCCACACGCCTGATCGCTAGCGGCGACGCGAATGGCCGAGAGAAAATTATAATCACCATCGGCCCCAATTTCATTGCTGGAACGCATCGCGCCGGTGACCACGACGGGAATTTTCGCATCAGTGGTCAGATCCAGGAAAAAGGCGGTTTCTTCCAGCGTGTCGGTGCCATGGGTCACGACGACGCCATCAATGCCATTGGCTTCGGCTTCACGAATGCGCAGACTTAACTGCAACATGTGCGCCGGCGTGATGTGCGGCGAGGGCAAGTTGAAGGCTTCTTCTGACGTGACCGCGACGTCTGGAAAATGCGTCGCCACCCCCAACAAGGGGTTGTTGACGCTTGGCACCACAGCGCCATCGGCATTTTCGGTCATCGAAATGGTGCCGCCGGTGTGGAGAACTAGGATATGTTTCAAGATGCACCTCCAAGGATTGTGAATAAGTTTAGCTTAAGCGGCGCCTCCTGAAGATGCAACCGCTGGGCAACAAAAAAACCACCGTCAGGGCAGACGGTGGCTCAATGCCTCTGGGCGGAGGCTGTAACGCTTGGTTACAAAAACCAATATTAGCCGCCGCTGGTTAAAAGCGGTTTGGCAACCAGCAGGAAATAGGGAAAAGTTTCGTGTGAGTTTTCTCATAAACCCACCATGAAAATTATCTTTTGAGCAATGTTGCGTTTTCCAGAAAACCAAGTATGCTGGAGGAGTACCAAAAATCTAGGAGTAGGCATCAACGCGTCAAGTGCCGCCGGAACGGAATGTGAACGGTGGACGAAGATCAAGTGGATCGCGATGTTGGTGCCGCATTCGCCTGAGCAATTAGGCGTCTCCTCAAAGGAGATTGTCGTCATGGATGTTATTTCTTTTTCTGGCCCGAAAATGAAGGCCAGTCGCACGATTGTGTATATGGGGCTGTTGTTCGCGTTATCGCTGATTTTGAAGCGATTTATGTTTGGCCCTTCGTTTCTGCAGTTCGGCATCGCGTTTCTCGCCACCACGCTGATGGGCTATTATCTCGGTCCTGTGCTAGCGGCAGTTGACGCCGCGCTGGCTGATCAAGTCGGTACGATTTTAGGCGGTGGCATGAATTTTCCCTTATTTACCCTGAATGCCATCATCGCGGCGCTGATCTACGGCATGTTCCTGCATGGGCACAAAGTCACCTGGTGGCGGGTCTTGATCCCTGTCGTGTTGGTCGTACTGATTGTCAACATCTGGCTCAACACTTGGTGGATTGACCTGCTCGGCACCCCATGGCAAGGAATCATCGTGCAACGCACCATCAAGAACCTCGTGATGATCCCCATCCAATGGTTCCTCACCTTCACTGTCTTAAAGACCCTGGAGCGGGTGCAACCGAGTCTGCACGCATAAAGTATGAAAGTCGAAGAGGCCAGAACAACTGGCCTCTTTTTTGATGGGTGAGGCAAAGCCCATCGTCAAACAAATGATGATCGGTAAATCTCGTTGTGAATCCTGCAGCTACAAGCTGTGAGGTGGGATAACGCAAACGTAGGGCCGGCCAGCCGGAGCCGCCAGGGGCTCAGTGGTGAAATTGTTCTTAGCCAACTTGTTGGCTTAGAACAAGCCGCGCCTTCAAGACTCGCACCGCGAGGCTCGAAGCGCTGGCCACCACGTTCCAGCCCCTGGCGGTGGAGGCTGACCGGCCCGGCAGTTTAGCTCAACTTTTCCAATTTTCAACGACAATGGTAGAATAGGAACCATTAGAAACGGAGGCCGACAAGATGAAGATTCTGGCGCTGGACACGTCCAACCAGGCAATGAGCGTCGCAGTGATGGTGGACGGGCAAGTGCTCGCCGAAATGACCCTGAACCGCAAAAAAACGCACAGCGAACAACTGCTGCCGACCATTGACCACCTGCTTCAGCTTAGCGCCTTGACGCCAGAAGCCCTGGACCGCGTGGTGGTCGCTGATGGCCCAGGCTCCTACACCGGTTTGCGGATCGCTGTGACCACTGCTAAAACCCTGGCTGACACCTTGCAGTTAGAGCTGGTCGGCATTTCCAGCCTGGCCACGTTGGCGGCTGGCGCGCTACGGACCAAAGATGTGATTGTGCCGCTGATGGATGCCCGGCGCCAAAATGTGTTTGCCGGCATGTACCAATGGCTGGACGGGACGCTCATCAACGTGGCCGCCGATCGGCACGTCGCTCTAGATCAACTGCTGGCCGAGCTGGCCTTGCTGAAGCAGCCGGTCACCTTCATTGGCGGTGATGTGGCCAAGTTCCGCGACGCGATCAAAGCGCGCCTCGGCGCCCAGGCCCATTTTGTGGATGCCGTATCGGCCTTGCCGCAAGCAGGCCGCCTGGCGCTGCTGGGCCAACAGGCGGCGCCGGTGACACCGGCCACCTTTGTTCCGCGCTATTTGCGGCTGACTGAAGCGGAGACGAACTGGCTGAAGACCCATGACGATAAGGGGCACGCACCTTATGTTGAGAAAGTTTAAGCAATGGTTCGACCATGAACCACCCACTGAGTTAAGATTTCCGGCGCAGCCTTTGGTCATCAAAGGCCGCCAGTTTGAATTGCGCCGCATGACCAATCTCGATATCGACGAGGCCTTGACGATTGAAAAAGCGATTTACCAC
The DNA here is from genome assembly GCF_036246225.1 of Lacticaseibacillus salsurivasis. Classification (NCBI taxonomy): domain Bacteria; kingdom Bacillati; phylum Bacillota; class Bacilli; order Lactobacillales; family Lactobacillaceae; genus Lacticaseibacillus; species Lacticaseibacillus salsurivasis. The sequence continues at coordinate 71,343 of NZ_BTTP01000010.1, read as the reverse complement.
GATACCCCGTGGGATCGGATTGCGTTTTTATCCGAACTGCGGAAGGTGCAGCGTAATTTATATCTGGTGCTGACCGCCAATGAGGTGATGGTGGCCTTTGTCGGCTGCTGGTTCGGCAAAGATGAGGCGCATATCACCAATATCGCCGTGGCACCGGCCAATCAAGGTCAAGGCATTGGCGAAGCACTGATGCAGGTGATGCTGGCCAAGGCTTATGAACTCGGCAGCGCCAAAATGACGCTGGAGGTGCGCACCGATAATCTGGTGGCGCAGAATTTGTATCATAAATTGGGTTTTACCGACGGCGCCATCAAAAAGGGTTATTACATCGCCACTCATGCAGACGCGATGGACATGACCAAGCCGTTAGATTAGAAAGGAACAACCATGAGCGAGCGCGAATTAATTTTAGCTTTTGAAAGCAGCTGCGACGAAACCTCGGTGGCCGTGGTGGAAAATGGGGTCACCATTTTGAGCAACATCATTGCGACCCAAATCAACTCCCACAAACGCTTCGGCGGCGTGGTGCCAGAAGTGGCCAGCCGCCATCATGTGGAGCAGATTACTGACTGCATCAATCTGGCTTTGGCAGAAGCTAAGGTCACTTATGCGGACCTGACTGCCGTGGCCGTGACCTATGGGCCGGGGCTAGTTGGTTCCTTGTTGATTGGGGTCACCGCCGCCAAGACGGTGGCTTATGCGCACCATTTGCCGCTAATTCCGGTGAACCACATGGCTGGCCATATTTACGCAGCGCGTTTTGTGAAGCCGCTAGTCTATCCGCTGCTGGCGCTGATGGTGTCGGGTGGTCACACCGAACTGGTGATGGTGACCGCGCCAGGCGAGTTTGCCATTATTGGCGAAACCCGCGACGATGCCGCCGGTGAGGCTTACGACAAAATCGGTCGGGTGCTGGGCATCACTTATCCGGCCGGTAAGGAAGTCGACCGCTTGGCGCACTTGGGGCAGGACACGTTCCATTTTCCGCGCGCAATGGATGGGGAAGCCAACCTGGACTTTTCCTTCAGCGGCTTGAAGTCGGCGTTTATCAACACCGTGCATCATGCTGACCAAATTGGCGAAACCTTAGACCGCAATGACCTCGCTGCCAGTTTTCAAGCGGCGGTGGTGGATGTGCTGGTGGACAAAACCATGCAAGCCTTGCGCGAACATCCAGTTTCGCAGTTGGTGATTGCCGGGGGTGTGGCGGCCAACCAGGGCCTGCGCGAAGCAATGACGGCCGCGCTGGCGACTCAGTTTCCCGAGGTGGATGTGGTGATTCCACCGGTCCGGCTCACCGGCGATAACGCCGCGATGATTGGTGCTGCTGCGCATATCGAGCTAGCCAAGCAGCATTTCGCTGATGAAACGCTTAACGCCGTGCCTAACTTAAACTTTGCCCGCGCCTAGCCAAAAGGCCGTTTTCCCGCTTGGGGAGAACGGCCTTTCACTTGCCTGTAAATACTAACCTTCCAGATCTTCGAGCTTTTGGCTGGCTTCAGCCCAGGCTTCTTCGGTGTCGCTGGTGGCTTTTTGGTTGGCTTCCAGCTTGGCTTGGAGCTTTTGCATTTCGACGTAATCGCTGAGCGCTGCTGGGGCGGTCATGGCAGTTTGAATGTCGGTGGCTGCTTGGGCGAGGTCATCGAGCTGGGTTTCCAGCTTCTCGACTTCGCGTTGCAGTTTGCGGACTTCACGCTGATTTTGCTTGCTTTGTTGGTAGTCGACGGCGGCACCACTAGCGGTTGGGGTCGCCGCGGGGCCAGCTTGTTCGGCCTTGGCCGCTTCAACTTCAGCCAGCTTTTCCTGGTAGTAATCCCAGTTGCCCAAGTAGAGATCTGAGCCGTCAGGACTGATGGCCACAATGCTGGTGGCCAGCTCGTTGATGAAGTACCGGTCATGGGAAACGAACAGCACCGTGCCGTCAAAATCAGCCAGGGCGTCCTCCAGCACTTCCTTGGAGTTGATATCCAAGTGGTTCGTGGGTTCGTCCAAAATCAGGAAGTTGTCATGCTTGAGCGACAGCTTGGTTAATTCCAGCCGGGCTTTTTGACCACCGGACAAATCGCCGACGCGTTTTTCGATATCGTTGGCGTCAAATAAGAAGGCGGCCAAGGCAGCGCGGACGCTTTGCTCGGTCATCAGGGGATGCTCATCCCAGATTTCGTTGATGACGGTTTTGTCCCAGTGGAGTTGATGTTGGTCCTGGTCATAGTAACCGGTGGTGACATTGGTGCCGAACTTGGCGGCGCCGGCCAAAAATGGAATTTGGCCGAGCACACTTTTAAGCAGCGTCGACTTGCCGACGCCATTGGGGCCAATTACGGCAATGCGATCGCCTTTATTGACCTGAAATGAAATGGGGCCAGCCATTGGGGCATTGGCTTCGTAGCCCACCGTGGCGGTTTGCACCTTGAGCACCTCGTTGCCGCTGGTTTTTTCAGCGGAGAAGCGGAAGTGGACCGTTTTCTCGGCGCCACTAGGGCGCGGCAGGCGCACCATTTTCTCCAGCTGCTTGCGCCGGGCCTGCGCCTGCTTGGTGGTGCTGGCCCGGACAATGTTTTTGTCGACGAATTCTTGCAGCTTCTGGATTTCCTCTTGCTGCTTGTTGTAAGCCTTCCACGCCAGGGCCTTGTTGTCGGCCTTTTGCTTGAGGTAGCCGGTGTAATTGGTGGTGTAGTGGATGGTCATGGTCGCCGTCAGTTCATAAATCTCGGACACCACATGATCGAGGAAGTACTGGTCATGGCTGACGGTCAAAATCGCGCCGCTGTAGCCTTTTAAATAACCTTCCAGCCAGGTCAGGGTATCGATATCCAAGTGGTTGGTTGGCTCGTCTAAAATCAACAAATCGTGCTTTTCCAGCAGCAACTTGGCCAGTGCGAGGCGGGCGCGTTCGCCGCCGGAAAGGGTTTTGATTTTATGGTCAAACACGGATTCCGGGAACTGAAAGCCATGCAGCACACCGCGAATTTCAGCGCGGTAGCCATAGCCGTTAGCCGCCTGGAAGTCATGCTGAATTTGATCATATTGGGCCATGGTTTGATCAAAGGCTGCCTGGTCTTTGGCCAAGGCGGGGTCAGCGATTTTAGCTTCCAACTCATGCATCCGCTGCTCCATTTTGATCAGCGGTGTGAACACAGTGAGCATTTCATCAAAAATCCCGCGGTCAGAATCTAGCCCTGAGTCCTGGGCCTGATAGCCAATCGAAACGTCATGCGCCAGCGTCACCTGACCGTCATCTGGGGGATTAAGGCCGGCGAGAATCTCTAATAGCGTGGTTTTGCCGACGCCATTGGGGCCCACCAGGCCGATGCGGGCGCCGGTTTGGACCTCGAGATTGATGCCGGTGAATAGGTCGTTGCCGTTGAAGGTGCGGCCGACCCCTTGAGCTTGCATGATAATCATGCGTGGAACCTCCTGTCGTTGCGCTTGCTGCAGCAAGCATACATAGTTCCAGTGTACCATACTGCGTCACTGCGCCTCGCCTGGGTTCGTGAAATAAATTGAACAAGCAAAGCGACTTTGCTTGCTTCCAAGGGGAAAAGCGGTTACTATCAAATAGAAAGCATGCCGTATATTTCACAAAGTAATGCGGCAGAGATCGAGGAGGATTCATCATATGGCTGAAACCATTATTCCCAAGGCAACGGCAAAGCGCCTGCCGCTTTACTACCGGTACCTGAACTTTCTCGCCAATTCCGGGACGACCAAAGTGTCATCAACCGAACTTTCCGAAGCCGTCAAAGTGGATTCCGCGACCATTCGCCGCGATTTCTCCTATTTTGGGGCTTTGGGCAAACGGGGCTATGGCTATGATGTCATGGACCTACTGAAGTTTTTCAAAAAAATCCTGAATCAAGACCGCCTCACCAACGTCGCTTTGGTGGGGGTGGGGAATCTTGGCCACGCGCTGTTGAATTACAACTTCCGCCAGGCGAATAACATCCGTATTTCGGCTGGGTTTGACGTCAATCCAGCGCTGGCTGGCACCATTCAAAGTGGCGTGCCGATTTATCCGATGTCCGAACTGGTAAAACAGCTCAAGGAACAGCAAATCGAAATCGTCATTTTGACGGTGCCAACCGATGCCGCGCAAGGCATCACCGATAACCTGGTGGCTGCTGGCATCAAAGGCATCATGAACTTCACGCCGCTGCGCATTTCGGTGCCAAGCTATGTGCGGGTGCAAAACGTCGATTTGGCCACTGAGCTGCAGACCCTGATTTACTTCCTGGATCACTACGGTCCAACCCTGAAAGATACCGACGAAGACGATATTGAATAAGTCAAAAAAACGGCCCGTTTAGCGGGTCGTTTTTGAATCCCGATGCCAACCAAGAGCCATTCCAATCGAGTTCGCCAAGGCTAGGCTGGTGGCCGGTTATCTCACAATAATCGCCCGTGGCTGGAATGATGAGTGCTTAAAAGCGGGAAAGATAAGCCAAGTTTTGACCGTGACGGGGGTGCCAATCGCCAAATTCGCTGGTCGTGGTTCGGCCGGTTGCTCCAAACTGAACACTTTGCCTGTCATATGCGCCTCGGTTAGTTTGACCGTGATCGTTGAGAAATCGTTGCCCGTGACGACGCCATCAAAGCTCGTCAGTGTCAGGGTAAGTATCAGGGTCAGCGCGAGGGTTAATATGACCCCAACGAAACCTGTCGCTTTCGCTAGTCGGGGCCGAAACAAGGTGAGGCTGAGAAAGAACAGCAGCAACGAGCCGGCTAGTGCCACAAAGGCCGCCGTGCCCAGCCTTGGTGCCCATTGAAAAGTCATAATCTGCTCACTTGAGGTGATATCCGGGGTCGGAAAAGGCAAAGGAATGACCGTGAGTAAGGTCAAGCCCAGTAAAACCAGCGAGGTCACTGCTGTGATAATCGATAGCATTTTCCGTTGGGCTTGCAGTCGTGCCATGGTTACTCCTTTTAATCTAGGGGGTCGTGCGTGATGACAAAAAAGCCCGCACACTGGCGGGCTTAGCCTTATAGATCCGGATTATATAGCACGTAGGTTTGCGCCGCGGCATTATCAAAATTGAAATTGGTATTGGCATTGTTTTCGCGGACGTTCTGGTTGGTCAAGGTTTCGGTCTGTAGACCCAGCGCCGTGCGCAGCAGGTCGGAAACCCGCTGCAGTTCGGTGGTCGATGGGATCTGGTAAGACGAAGGCCCAGGGTAAACCCAAGCGTCATGTCCTTGCAGGGTGGTGGAGGTAATCTTCTTGGCCGCACTGCGATAATTCGTGGCCAGCGCCATCATGTCGTTAAAGGACAAGTTGGTGCGCATGTTGCTCGAGACGGTCTTCAGCAGCTTATCGAAGTTCTTCAAGGTGTCGGTGGACAGGGCTTTTTTGACAATGGCCTTGATCACTTGTTGCTGGCGTTCTTGACGGCCGTAGTCACCTTTAGGGTCTTGATGACGCATGCGGGCGTATGCCAAGGCTTCGGCGCCATTCAGGTGCATCTTGCCTTTGGTGAACTTGTAATTGCCGACTTTCGGGTCCGACCAGGAGAACGCGACATTGACGTCAACCCCGCCCACGGCATCAACGATTTTTTCCAAGGCGCCCATATTGACGGTTAAGTAATACTTGATCGGCACGTTGACCAGGCTACTGCTGGTGTTCACCGCCATTTTGGAGCCGCCGATTTCGTAAGCAGCATTGATTTTCTGCATGTTGAACGACTTGGTGCCGATCATCTTCGCTGCGGTATCGCGAGGGATGGAAACCATGGTCGTGGTCTTCTTCTTGGGATTGACGACAGCCACAATCATCGTGTCGGAGCGGCCAGTTTCGCTGCGGCCCAAGGCACCGGTATCCACACCCAGTAGCAAAATCGCAAAGGGCTTCTTGGCCTTAATGGTCGCTGCCACTTGACTTTGGTCGCCATCTTCGGTGCCGATGCCATGGTAAGTGGAATCAACGGCATACTTGGCTTGGGAATAGAGCCGCAGTCCATAAGCCCCAACGCCCACTAACAGCGTAGTGATGACAAGCAACAAGATTTTGAGTAAGGGCCGACGGGGGCGATTGCTCCGGCGGTTAACGCGACTATCCATAAGGGTCCTCGGCTTTCGTTTTTTTCTATTGTAGAAATATTTTGATGAAACGCACTAATTTGCTCGTGAATTTAAAGCAGGCTTAATGATTGCAGGGTTAATGGACGAACGCGTACCCTAGGGTCAAGGTCAGCATGCCGATATGGGCAATCAGCGGAGTTTCGACGCTGCCGGTTTGGCGATACAAGTAGGCATAGGCGATGCCGACCAATGTGGCGGTGAGCCAATGCGCCGGGTCGGTGGCTAAGGCAAACAGTAGGCCAGACAGCAGTGCGGCGCCGAATGTGCCGATGACGCCGGCCAAATTGCCAAAAATCACGCGGCGAAAGGCCAATTCTTCCAGCAGTGGCCAAATGACAATCAGCACCAACGCATAAAGCGGCAAGGTGTGCAGCGTGGTGGTGGCCTGAGCTAACGTCGGCGCGGCGGTGTGAAACAGCAAGTTCTCCAGCCAAGTGCCGAACAGTTGAATCACCAGCACAACGGCAATGCCCGTCACCCCCCAGACGACGCGACTTTGGGCGCTGGCCACACCTGGGGTTTCAATGGCATTAGCAACCACCAGCTGCCGGTCGCAGCGCCAAGCCCAAATCGCCGCCACGAGGCCGAGGCCGATAATCAGCCACAGCCCAGCTTGGCCTGGCAGAAAGGCGAGGGCTAACTGCGATAACACTAGCAGCCCCACGTAGAGGCCGAGGATTTGTGCAGCATGTTTTTTCAGTGACAAGAAAGGTGCCTCCTTCAATGATGCTGTGTGAGCCGTTCTTTTCACCAAGTATAACAGAGTGGGGTAAAAGGGTTGCATTCGCAACCGAAACTGGTTATAGTATCTATTGTAGTTAGCACTTAAGACATAAGAGTGCTAAAACAAACTTAAACATGTATGGAGGGATCGCTTTGTTAAAACCATTAGGAGATCGCGTGATCGTCAAAGTCGTTGAAGACGAGGAAGAAACCGTTGGCGGTATCGTCCTGGCCAACAACGCTAAGCAAAAGCCACAACAAGGTAAGATTGTGGCCGTTGGCGAAGGCGGCGTTACACCAGAAGGCAAGCGGCTGCCACTGAGCGTCAAGGAAGGCGACACGATCCTGTACGATAAGTATGCCGGCTCCGAAGTGAAGTACGAAGGTGACGATTACTTGGTCCTGCACGAAAAGGACATCATGGCCATCGTTGAGTAAGCAAGAACCTTTGCTCCTGCTAGTCATTAACTAAACTATATATGAGGTGAAAGACACAAATGGCAAAAGAAATTAAGTTTGGTGAAGATGCCCGCCGCTCCATGCTGGAAGGCGTCGACAAGTTAGCAAATACCGTTAAAACCACTCTTGGGCCTAAAGGTCGCAACGTGGTTTTGGACAAGTCTTACGGTGCTCCAGAAATCACTAACGATGGTGTGACCATCGCCAAGAGCATCGAATTAGAAGACCACTACGAAAACATGGGTGCCAAGTTGGTCGCCGAAGTCGCAACCAAGACCAACGACATCGCCGGTGATGGGACTACCACCGCGACGGTTTTGGCCCAAGCCATCATTCGTGAAGGTCTGAAGAACGTGACCGCCGGTGCTAACCCCGTTGGCATCCGCAAAGGAATCGAAGAAGCAACGAAGACTGCGGTTGATGAATTGCACAAGATTTCCCACAAGGTCAACGGCAAGAAGGAAATCGCGCAGGTTGCTTCCGTTTCTTCTTCCAGTCCAGAAGTCGGCGATTTGATTGCTGACGCGATGGAAAAAGTCGGTCACGACGGCGTTATCACCCTTGAAGAAGGCAAAGGGATTCAAACTGAGCTTTCCGTTGTTGAAGGGATGCAGTTCGATCGCGGCTACCTGTCCCAGTACATGGTGACTGATAACGACAAGATGGAAGCTGACCTCGACAATCCTTACATCTTGATCACTGACAAGAAGATCTCCAACATCCAAGACATCCTGCCTTTGCTGCAAGAAATCGTGCAACAAGGTAAGGCCCTCCTGATTATTGCTGACGACGTTGATGGTGAAGCTTTGCCAACCTTGGTCCTCAACAAGATTCGTGGGACCTTCAATGTCGTTGCCGTTAAGGCCCCTGGCTTCGGCGACCGCCGCAAGGCTCAGCTGGAAGACATCGCTGCCTTGACTGGCGCCACTGTCATCACTGGCGACTTGGGTCTGGACCTGAAGGACACCAAGATCGACCAGCTTGGCCAAGCCGGCAAGGTGACGGTAACCAAGGACAACACCACGATTGTTGAAGGCGCTGGCGACAAGGATGCCATTGCTGAACGCGTAGCCACCATCCGCAAGCAAATCGACGAAACCACCTCTGACTTTGACAAGGAAAAGCTGCAGGAACGTTTGGCTAAGTTGGCCGGCGGTGTTGCTGTGATCCGCGTTGGGGCTGCTACGGAAACCGAACTGAAGGAACGCAAGTATCGCATTGAAGATGCCTTGAACGCTACCCGCGCTGCGGTTGACGAAGGCTACGTTGCTGGTGGTGGTGTTGCTTTGGTCAACGCTGCTAAGGCAGTCGCTGACCTCAAGGAAGACGGCGACGTCCAAACCGGGATCAACATTGTCCTGCGTGCTTTGGAAGAACCTGTCCGTCAGATTGCCACGAACGCCGGGCTGGAAGGCTCCGTCATTGTTGAACGCCTGAAGCACGAAAAGACTGGCTTTGGCTTCAACGCTGCTACCGGCGAATGGGAAGATTTGGCTGAAGCCGGCATCATCGACCCAACCAAGGTCACCCGTTCTGCTTTGCAAAACGCGGCCTCAGTTGCTGCTTTGCTGCTGACCACGGAAGCGGTTGTGGCTGACAAGCCAGAACCAAAGACTGCTGCACCAGCTCAACCAGACCCAACTGGCATGGGCGGCATGATGTAATCTAACAAGGCTGCGACAAAAGGCGTTTTTCGAGCCGACAGGTGGCTGGTGTAGCTGCTGCCGCATGTCAGCCTGTACGTGCTTTTCACTACAGGCTGATCAAACTGCTCGGCTCGGGCCTTTTGGAGCGCGACTATTAAGAACGGTGACTCGCAATGAGCGAGTCACTGTTTTTTTGCCTGCTGTCGCGTCAGACATGCGCGGGCAGGGGTCAGCGTGGTAAAATAAAACGGGAAAAGGAGCTGATTCGTATGAAATTAATTGAAAATCCGATTCGTCTGAACTTTAGTTTGCACAAGTCTTTGCCATACACCATGCGGTATCTGTACGGTAAGAGCAATGTGAAAACGTTCCGTCTCTATACGCTCGGCTCCGTGCATGTGTACTCGATTGAAGCGTTCGATAAGCTGGATATTGTGATGACGCATGAACACCGCAACATAAAGCAAACCGAGGTCGATTTTGTCTTGAGCAAATTATTGCCCAATGACGATCCGCAGACGCTCAAAATCAGCCACTCGGCCAAAGCCGAAATCGAAGGCGATTTGCATAAGAAAATCCGCGTGAAAGACCTGGTCATCATTGAAAAGCCGTTAACTTCGGCTGATGCGAGCTAGCTTTCAACCAATCGCGGCGCCAAGCTCCCAAGCGGGAACTTGGCGTTTTTTGGTGGGCTGAGGCACTGCCCGCAAGCGCTGAAGTTAGTGTTAAAATAATAGGTAACGATTTGGAGTGAGGGAGTAAACCATGGCCAAGCAAACCAGTACGACGCCGATGATGCAGCAGTATCAGGCCGTCAAAGATCAATATCCGGATGCGTTTTTGTTTTATCGCATTGGCGACTTTTATGAATTGTTCAACGATGACGCCATCAAAGGCTCGCAAATTCTGGAGCTGACTTTGACCGCGCGCAGCAAAAACGCCGAAAACCCCATTCCCATGTGTGGGGTGCCGCATCACGCTGCCCAAAGCTACATCGACATTCTCGTTGACCGCGGCTACAAGGTCGCCATTTGTGAGCAAATGGAAGATCCCAAAAAAGCCGTGGGCATGGTCAAGCGCGAGGTCATTCAACTGGTCACCCCTGGCACCAAGATGGATGTCAAAATCGGCGAGGCCAAGTCCAACAATTACCTCGCCGCGGTGGTGCCGGCGGATGGCCGTTACGGCATGGCCTATGCCGACTTATCGACAGGCGAATTCAAGGTGACAGTGCTGAGCAATCGCTTCACCTTGCAAAATGAGCTGGCAGCGTTAGGCACCCGTGAAATTGTCGTGCCAAATGAACTGAGCGCCGAAGATGAGAAGCTGCTGGGCCAAGGCGAGCGCCTGCTGTCGAAGGCCGATGCCGTAGTCTCCGCGGAGGCCAGCTATGTCAGTCAAGACTTGACTGACCAACTCGCAGTGCAGGTGGTGTCGATGCTGATGCAGTATCTGCTCACCACGCAAAAACGCAGCCTGGCACATATCCAAAAGGCCGTTTACTATGAGCCAGCGGCGTATTTGGAAATGGACCAAGACGCTCGCACCAACTTGGACATCATCAAAAACAGTCGCACCGGCCGTAAAGGCGACACCTTGCTGGCGGTGCTGGATAAAACCAAAACGGCGATGGGCGGCCGCTTGCTGAAGCAGTGGCTGGATCGGCCGTTGCTGGATTTGAACGCCATTTTGGCCCGGCAAAATCAGGTTCAGGACTTGCTGGATCATTATTTTGAACGCAGCGAGCTGCAAGAGCGGCTGACCAAAGTGTACGATTTGGAGCGCCTCGCTGGCCGGGTGGCATTTGGGACAGTCAATGGCCGGGACTTGATTCAGCTGCAAACCTCCCTCGACCAAGTGCCAACGGTGCAAGCCGTGCTACAAAAGCTGGACGATGGCAGCTTTACCGCACTACTGAAAGCCATCGATCCGGTGGCGGATGTCGCGGGGCTGATCCGGCGCGCCATTGAACCAGAACCACCGATCTCGGTGACGGATGGCGGGGTCATCATGCGCGGCTATGATGCCAAACTCGATGAATACCGGGATGCCATGGCCAATTCCAAGCAGTGGATTGCCGATTTGGAAGCGTCAGAACGCCAGGCTACCGGCATTCACAACCTGCGCATTCGCTACAACAAGGTGTTTGGCTACTACATCGAAGTCACCAATAGTCAGCTCGATAAGGTCCCGGAAGACCGCTACGAGCGCAAACAAACCCTGACCAACGCCGAGCGGTTTACCACACCAGAGCTGAAGGCCAAGGAAAGCACGATTTTGGAAGCGGAAGAACGCGCTACCGGGCTGGAATACGATTTGTTCCAGACCATTCGCGGTCAAGTCAAAGACCAAATCGCGCGCTTGCAGAAGCTGGCAGCGCAGATTGCCGCGCTGGATGTCCTACAGAGTTTTGCCGTGGTCGCCGAAAACGACCATTACGTCCGGCCAGCGATGCACGCCGGTAGTCACGACCTGGCCATTCATGGCGGCCGCCATCCGGTGGTGGAGCAGGTGTTGGGGGAAGCCAAGTACATCCCTAACGATGTCGTGATGGACAAGGACACGGACATTCTGCTGATCACCGGGCCAAACATGTCCGGGAAAAGCACCTACATGCGCCAGCTGGCGTTAACCGTCATCATGGCCCAGGCCGGGTCGTTTGTGCCGGCGGATGATGCCAGCATGCCGATTTTTGATCAGATTTACACTCGCATCGGCGCCGCTGACGACCTGGCTAATGGCCAAAGTACCTTCATGGTTGAAATGCTGGAGGCCAACGCGGCGTTGAGCCACGCCACTGCCAGCTCGCTGATTTTATTCGATGAAATCGGCCGCGGCACCGCCACTTATGACGGCATGGCGCTGGCCCAAGCCATCATCGAGTACCTGCATGATCATGTCCACGCCAAGACATTGTTCTCGACCCATTATCACGAACTCACCGCCTTGGCGGACGACCTGCCAAAATTGGCTAATGTCCATGTCGGGGCCGTGGAAGAAAACGGCACACTGGTCTTTTTGCACAAAATGCTGCCAGGACCAGCGGATAAGTCTTACGGGATTCACGTGGCCAAACTAGCGGGCCTACCAAGTAGTCTGCTGAACCGCGCGGATACCATTTTGTCCAAACTCGAAGACAACAGTCAAGAACCAGCCCCGGCCACCGCGGCCCCGGCAGAAGACGCCCAACTGAGCTTGTTTGCGCCAGAACCGCCGAAGCCCAAGGACAGCCCGGTGCTCAAGAAGCTGGCTAAGGTTGACCTCATGGCCGCAACGCCGATGGAGGCCATGAATTTGTTGTACGATCTGCAAAAGCAGCTAAAGAAGAAGTGAGATTATGCCTAAAATTCATCAGCTCTCAGAAACTCTGAGCAACCAAATCGCCGCTGGGGAAGTGATTGAACGGCCGGCCTCAGTGGTCAAAGAATTAGTGGAAAACAGCATCGACGCCAAGGCCACCCAGGTCGATGTCGTGGTGCAAGATGCTGGTCTGAAACTGATTCAGATCATCGACAACGGCATCGGCATCGAGGCCGAAGACGTGCCGACGGCGTTCTTGCGCCATGCCACGTCAAAGATCCTGACCACCCGCGACTTGTTCAATGTTCACACCTTGGGCTTTCGCGGTGAAGCGCTGGCGTCGATTGCCGCCGTCGCTGATGTCACCTTGGCCACTGCGACTGAGGCCGGGCTGGGGACGATTGCCCATATCCAAGGCGGCAAGCTGATCGACCAGCACTCGGAAGGCTTGCGCCAGGGGACCCAGATCAGCGTGAAGAATCTGTTTTACAACACGCCGGCCCGCCTGAAGTATGTCCAGTCGCAAAGCACCGAGCTGAACCATATTCTGGATATCGTGAACCGGCTGGCGTTGGCGCACCCAGAAATCGCCTTTACCCTAAAAAACGGCAATAACCTCGTGATGAAAACCGCTGGTCATGGCGATTTGCAGCAAACTATCGCCGGTATTTATTCGGTTGGGGTGGCCAAAAGTATGCTCGATTTTAGTGGCAGTGACTTGGATTTCAAAGTCACCGGTTACACGAGCTTACCTGACACCACGCGGGCCTCGCGCAATTACATCAGCCTGATGGTCAACGGCCGTTACATCAAAAACTTCCAGCTCATCAAGGCGTTTATCGCCGGCTATGGCTCCAAACTGATGGTCGGGCGCTATCCACTGGCCGTGATCAACATTGAACTCGATCCGCTGCTGGTTGATGTCAATGTCCATCCCACCAAACAGGAAGTCCGTCTCAGCAAGGAAGACCAGTTGAGCAACCTGCTGACGACGACCATTCGTGAGCGGCTGGGCCGAGAGAACCTCATTCCCGATGCCTTGCACAACTTGCGACAACACAAGCCCGTGGACATGGACCAGCTGACCATCGCCTTGAACCAAGTCACCAATCCGCAGCCGGCCGCGCCGGATATGGTGCATGAAGACCCAGCACCGCTGCCCGAACAGCCAAGTGCTGCGCCTGAAACTGGCGCTTCTACTGGCCTGGCCATCGATGAGCTGGATGCCCGGCCGATTTTCGATGAACCTGACCGCTTGGCGGCTTGGGATGAGAAATACAAGCAAGCGCCGCAACCGGCTGTTGTTCCCGATTTGACTCGGGATGACAAGCCCGTTGAGCGTTTCCCCAGCGAATTGCGCTATCTCGGCCAAGTTCATGGCACTTACCTGCTAGCAGAAGCGCCAGATGGTTTGTATATGCTGGATCAGCACGCCGCCCAAGAGCGGGTCAATTACGAGCGCTTGCGTCGGGAAATCGGCGAAGTTAGCAGCGATGAACAGGCGCTGCTGGTCCCCATCACCTTGGACTATCCGGCCAGCGATGCCGTCACCATTCGCGCCCGCCGCGACGTGTTGGCCGGCGTTGGCATTGAGCTGGAAGACTTTGGCCAAAACACCTTCGTCGTGCGCCAGCATCCAACCTGGTTCAAAAAAGGCGAGGAGGAACAAACGGTCCGCGCCATCATCGACTGGGTGCTGAATGAAGGCCATGTCACGGTGGCGGCATTCCGGGAACAAACCGCCATCATGATGAGCTGTAAACAAGCCATCAAGGCGAACCATCACCTGGATGCCCCGCAAGCTGAGGCGCTGCTCAAGCACCTCGCCGAATGCGAAAATCCTTTCAACTGCCCGCATGGCCGGCCAACGCTGGTGCATTTTTCCAACACGGATCTGGAGAAGATGTTCAAGCGCATTCAGGACAGCCACACCAGCTTCGGAGGCGCGAAATGATTATCTTAGCCAGCAACTCACCGCGCCGCCAAGAATTACTCAAGCGCGTGGTGTCTGACTTTAAGGTGATGCCTGCCGCCATTGATGAGCGGGCCTTACCCATTCTCCCGCCGCGCGCTTATGTGCAGCGGCTGGCGGCGGCCAAATGTGGCGCCGTGGCGCGTGAGCATCCCGTGGCCACGGTGATTGCTGCCGATACCATGGTGGCTTTTAACGGTGAGCTGCTCGGCAAGCCCCAGACGGCCGAGGCGGCGACAGCGATGCTTACCGTGCTTTCGGGGCAGACACATCAAGTCCACACTGGCCTGTGTGTTTACTGGCCTGATAAAACTATGCGACAAACGGTGGTGACCACCGAAGTGACCTTCTGGCCGTTAACAATGGCCGAAATCGCGGATTACGTGGCGACCAACGAGCCGTTGGATAAGGCCGGCGGCTATGGCATTCAGGGCCAAGGCAGTTTGTTGGTCAAAGCCATTGCCGGTGATTTTTATAATGTGGTGGGGCTGCCCATCAGCACGCTGGCACGAGTGCTGGCGGCCAAGAAATAAGTCGAGTCATCGGCTTATTTTTTTCGGCCTTAAAGTGCCTTGGCGCGGCAATCGCGTAATTAATAGTCAGCGGCAAAATTGGCGCGAAATGATTGTTAATGGCATGAGCAAATAACTGGCGCGTTTTGGCATTTGGTGGCAAGATGACCGTTACTCAAAGCAATGGCGAGCTGTGCCAGCGCGTTGAGCGGTGTCTGGCCGAGGCGTTGTGCCAACTGCCAACTAAGGAGGTGGTGTTAACGGCTGGGGTCGTGGCCCACAAATGACACCGAATGAGGCTGGACCCGCCGCAGCCAGCGACTGTTGATCTTGGGTAAGTTAGTGCGTGTTGGTTGTCTGCAATGGAGGGTTGTGTAAGGCCCGGCAGGCGACCGTTTGTAAGAGACACAGTCAGTAATTTCAAGGGGGACTTTGGGATGAAAAAAGCAACATGGATATTTAGTAGTGTAATTGCGGCATTATTGGCAACAGGGGCGCCGTCTGTGGTGTCAGCAGCCGGTGCACCAGGTGGACCCGGTATTGATGGAAATAATCTAACGACTGCGAGCGATGGGTTCACGCTTACTGCAGATGGAACCGACACTGCTGTCGAAGCTGATAGTACCGCTCAAGTTGTCGTTCCTGCGGGATCTCTATCTTTAACGAAGGTTCCGGATTTGAACTTTGGTACAGTCGAGGTGAAGGACTTGATTGATGGTCCGAAATCTTTGAACCTTAACACTGACAAAATTGCCCTGGCGAAGACAACCTTCGATGGTAATGATAAACAGACAATTCAGGTACTTGACTATCGGGGCTCGAATGCCGGTTGGACATTGAATGCCCAATTGAGTGCCTTTAGTAATAGTAAGGGTAATAGTATTTCTGTGGATAGTCTTGAATTGAATGGTGCTACGTCTGGTAATGGTATTGTTGGGCAACTGTTGCAAACCAATATCGCCAAGCAAGGCGGTGCCGTTTTAGTTGCCTCTAAAGACAATGGAACAGGAGAAACCACAGTTGTTTTGGACGGCAATACAAAATTACAGTTGCCTGACCAAAATACCGCTATTGCGGGAGATTATCAGGCAAAGATTACCTGGACGCTGTCGGCAGTTGCGTATACACCCGCTCCATGACCAGACAATAGCCGTTAAGTCGGATTAATAACGGAACTGACACTGACGGCAGCGTTAGCCCCAGTTCTGCGGTGAGAGGGGGTGTGGTGATGAAACGATGGTGGTGGCTTTTCCTCCTGCTAGGCCTGTTCTCGCCAGGTCAACCAGTGGCCGCTGAAGGGGCAGGCTTTACGGTAACGCCGGAGCTTCCGGCTAACCAAATCGGTGGCGATACCGGTTGGTTCAACTTGCTGGTTAAACCGGGCGAAACGCAAACCTTGACGGTGACGGTGGCCAATCAATCCGATCAGGATAAACAACTGAAGCTGGAGTTGACCAATGCCTTTACTCAAGACAATGGTCAGGTTGGCTACGCGCCGAATCAGAAAAAAGCCGCTTCCGCCAAGCTACAACTGACGGCCATCGGGTCGAAAGCCATCGCGCTGACGCTGGCCGCGCACCAGGGCCGGAAGGTGACTTTTCAGGTGAAACCGCCAGCGGAAGGCTTTTCGGGTCAAATCCTAGGCGCGGTGTATGTCCGCGATGAAACCCCACCAGCAGAAGCTTCTGGCAGTGGCTTTGCGGTTACCAACGCCTTCGCAATGGTGGTGGCGGTACAGCTGCAGACTAGCGAAAAGCTGGTACCACCAGCGGTACAGTTGGATGCCGTGAAGACCACCACTGAGCACATTCAAGCAACCCTCCAAAACACCGCCCCGCGGCTGTTTGGCAAAATGACGTTGCAGGCGAAGGTGCTGCCGGCTGGGCAGAAGACCGCCGTTTACACCCAAAAGAACACGGATTACGCGATGGCGCCGACTTCAGCGTTTAACTACCAACTCACCCCGACCAAAGCCTTAGCCGCAGGCGAGTATCAGCTGGTGATCGACGCCAGCGCTGGCAACTACAAGTGGCATTTGACGAAGGACTTCACGTTGAAGCAGGCCATCGCTGCGGCATCAGCGCCGGCGCCGAAAGTTAACCCGCCGGTCTGGTGGCCTTGGGCCGTTGCGCTCGTCGCTGTGCTGCTGCTCGGCATCGGGCTCGGTTGGTGGCGTGGCCGGAAACAGCGGGGGTGACCGGATGAGAAAAGTGGGATGGCTTTTAATCGCTGGGCTGAGCTTCAGCTCTTACACCGCGCAGCCGGTGCGCGCTGATCAGATGCGCAGCACGGCAAGCTTCACCCTCGTCGCGTCGCCGCCAAGCTGGCCGACGCCGGGGGCACCAGTGGAACAGCCGCCAAAGCGGCCAACTCCTGGTCCGCTACCGGCCACTGGGGACACGCAGGACGCGCTGGTGGTGTGGCTGGGCGTTGGCTTGCTGGCAGCGCTTGGCCTGCACCAGCGCTGGGTTAACCGGCGGCGCGGGCTGAGACAAATTGGGTAAACAAAGAGGCAGTGCTTGCATGAACGCAAGCACTGCCTCTTTCATTTTGACTTCAGTTACCCGAACAAGCGCAGGAGCCAATGCGCGCCGAAAATCAAAGCCCAGCTGTAAGCCGCAATCGTAATGGGTTTGCCCAGAATGATGATCCAAGCAAACATCCGGGTTTTCATGTGGGTCAGCCCGGCAATCAGACACAGCACATCGTCGGGTGCAATCGGCGCGATGATGGCGACGGCGAAGAACATGTCGAACTTCTGCTGGTTCTTGGCGTAAGCCATGTATTTTTCAAAGACTTTTTCCGGCACGATATGGAGAATGAAGGGCTTGCCATAGCGGCGCGCCAGGAAGAAGTTGATGAAGGAGCCGATGCAGATGCCAATATAGTTATATAAAAAGCCTTGCCAGGGGCCGAACAGGAGGACCCCCGCTGCGGTACTGACGCCGCCGGGAATGATGGGGATGACGACTTGAACGATTTGAATGGCGATGAAAATCAATGGCCCAACAAAACCAGTGCCGTTGAGGTAATTCTGGAGGTTGCTGAGGTTTTTGAAGACCCCGATGCGATACCAGTAGATTGTCACGGCAATGATTGCCAGCAGGCTCAACAAGGCGGTAATGTTGATCAGCCGGCGTGAGGTCGTTTCGCTCAAAAGCGTCACCTTCTTTCGAGGATAATTTTATCAGCTTGAAACGGCGCTGCCTAGCATTGCGCGCGAACAGTTTCGTCACTTGGCGCTCGGGCTTAAGTCGTAGAACGCCGGTAAAACAGGCTTAGCGTGCATGGGCGAAAGCAGGCTTTTATGGTAAACTGGGTTGCAAACATATGTACTGAAAAGAGAGGGCACTATGTACGAATACTTGAATGGCACCGTCGCCGATGTCGCGCCAGGCTATGTGGTGCTGGATGTGCAAGGCGTGGGCTATCGCCTGCTGATGGGTAACCCTTATGCTTACACGATTGGCCAGCAAGCCAAAATCTATGTGCAGCACATTATCCGCGACAATGACCAGGCCTTGTATGGCTTTGAAAATCAAGCGGCTAAGCAGACCTTCAACCAGCTGCTGACGGTGACCGGGATTGGACCGAAGTCCGCGCTGGCGATTTTGGCCAATGCCGACACCACCGGCCTGGCCCAGGCTGTGGCCAGCGGAGATGTGGGCTTTTTGACGAAGTTCCCAGGCATTGGCAAAAAAACCGCGCAGCAGATTATTTTAGACCTGAAAGGTAAGCTGCACCTGGCACCAGAAACCGATCCGACGCCAGCAAAGGCAAACGTCGACCCCGCCTTAGCGGACGCCATGGCCGCCTTGGTGGCTCTGGGCTATCCAGACAAAGCGGTGGCGAAGTTAGAAAAGCCGTTAACTGCCAGTGGGGCGACGACGACGGATGAGTATTTGCGCCGCGGGTTACAATTATTGAGCTAGGAGGATTGTTGTGGCAGACGAGCGAATCGTATCAAAAGACGCTGAGCCGGATGACGACGCCATTGAGCGGAGTCTGCGGCCGCATCAGTTGGCCGACTATATCGGCCAAACCGCGGTGAAGTCCCAGCTCACCGTCTACATTCAAGCGGCGTTGAAGCGCGAGGAAGCCATGGACCATGTGTTGCTTTATGGTCCGCCTGGCTTAGGGAAAACCACGCTGGCTTTGGTGATTGCCAACGAACTTGGGGTGCAAATTCGCACCACCTCCGGCCCGGCGATTGAAAAGCCGGGCGATTTGGTGGCGATGCTGAATGAACTGCAACCAGGCGATGTCCTGTTCGTGGATGAAATTCACCGCTTACCGAAAATCGTCGAAGAAATGCTGTACTCGGCGATGGAAGACTTTTACATCGATATCGTGGTAGGGGAAGGCCCAACCGCGCATCCGGTGCATTTTCCGTTGCCGCCGTTTACGCTGATCGGTGCCACCACGCGGGCCGGCATGCTGTCGGCGCCGCTGCGCGACCGCTTCGGCATCACGGAACATATGCAGTACTACAACGAAGAGGAGCTGAAGCAAATCGTGCTGCGCTCGGCTTCGATTTTCAACATGGCGGTGCCTGACAGTGCCGCGCTGGAAGTGGCGCGCCGCTCACGAGGCACCCCGCGGATTGCGAACCGCTTGTTGCGGCGCATTCGCGATTTTGCCGATGTGGCGGACTCCGACTTGGATGTTGCGCTAGTGGATCACGCTTTGGCCCAGCTGCAAGTGGATGACCGCGGTCTGGATGCCATCGACCGCAAGCTGCTGGGCATGATGATTCGCGACTATGATGGCGGGCCAGTGGGGCTGAACACCATCGCTGCGAACATCGGCGAGGAAACCGCGACCATCGAAGAAATGTATGAACCCTATCTCCTGCAAATTGGTTTTCTTAAGCGCACGCCGCGCGGCCGCATGGTGACGCCGGCGGGCTATGACCATTTGCACATTCCCTTTACCCATTAAATGATTGGAAGGATAACATGCTCACTACTGAAGACTTTGACTATGATTTGCCTCATGAACTGATTGCCCAGACGCCGCTGAAGGAGCGTGACGCTAGCCGGCTACTGGTGTTGAACGCGGAAACTGGCGCGTATGAGGATAAGCATTTTTACGACATTCTGGATTACCTGAACCCCGGCGACGCGGTAGTCATGAACGACACCCGGGTAATGCCGGCGCGGCTGTACGGTGTGAAAAAAGACACCGGTGCCCACATGGAAGTGCTCCTGCTGCACAATACGGAAGGCGACCAATGGGAAACCTTGATGAAGCCAGCCAAAAAAGCCCCAGTCGGCACCGAAATCGACTTTGGGGATGGCTTGTTGAAGGCCACCGTGAAGAAAGAACTGGATCACGGCGGTCGCATTATCGAGTTCCATTACGACGGCATTTTCATGGAGATTCTGGATCAGCTCGGCGAAACCCCGCTGCCTCCATACATCAAGGCTAAGCTCGATGACCCTGAGATGTACCAAACCGTTTACGCCAAGGAAATGGGTTCGGCTGCCGCGCCAACTGCCGGCCTACACTGGACCCCAGAACTGTTGCAAAAGGTCAAAGACAAAGGCGTGAAGCTCGTTTACCTGACGCTCCATGTCGGCTTGGGCACCTTCCGCCCAGTGTCCGTGGATAACATTGAAGACCACAAGATGCACAGTGAATTCTACCGCTTCTCTCAGGAAGCCGCGGACACGCTGAACGAAGTCAAAGCCAATGGCGGCCGCATCATCGCCACCGGCACCACCTCGATTCGCACCTTGGAAACGATTGGCACCAAGTTCGACGGTCAGATCAAACCTGACTCCGGCTGGACCGACATCTTCATCAAGCCTGGCTACCAGTGGCGCTTGGTCGATGCCTTCATCACCAACTTTCACCTGCCGAAGTCCACGCTGGTCATGCTTGTCGCTGCCTTCACCGGTCGCGAAAACATCCTGAACGCCTATCACCACGCGATTGAAGAAAAGTACCGCTTCTTCAGCTTTGGCGATGCCATGTATATTCACAAATAGGCTGCGGAGGGCGGCCGCACTTAGCCCGACAAATAGCCTAGCCCTGAGCCTTATCGGCGAACTTTGCCGACGAGGCTCAGCGCGTAGCTATTTGCTCGGGCGTTGGCCACCCGGAGCGCAACTACACAAGACTGCGGCTGCCGTTTTGCCCACATAAAAAGGCCCGGTTCACACCGAGCCTCACCACGTGGTCCGCGGCGGGAATCCGCAACCAACTACGAAAACGAACAACCCAAGATTTTCTTTTAACGCATCGCTGCGTGGAACATCCATCGTAAATTTCGATCACGAGAAAAGCGGATTCCCTAGCTTGAGGATAGCACGCAGCGCGACTTTGTTGCAACGAAACGACCTAGGAGGCATTATGGCACCTGCAATTTCATACCGCTTGATTCACCAAGACAAACACTCCGGCGCGCGCCTGGGCGAGTTGATCACCCCGCATGGGACGTTCCCGACCCCAATGTTTATGCCTGTGGGCACGCAGGCCACAGTCAAAACGCTGGCGCCTGAGGAACTGGAAACGATGGGGGCAGGGGTCATTTTGGCCAACACCTATCATCTTTGGGTGCGCCCGGGTGAGGAGATCGTCCAAGAAGCCGGCGGTCTGCACCAGTTCATGAACTGGCACAAGGGGATCTTGACTGATTCCGGCGGCTTCCAGGTGTTCTCATTGGCCCAAAACCGCGACATCACCGAAGAAGGGGTGCATTTTAAGAACCACATCAGTGGGGCCAAAATGTTCCTTTCGCCGGAAAAAGCAATTGGCATCGAAAATGCCCTTGGCCCGGATATCATGATGAGTCTGGATGAGTGCCCGCCGTTTTTTGAAAGCTATGATTACGTCAAAAAAAGTGTCGCTCGCACCAGTCGTTGGGCCGAACGCGGCCTGAAGGCACACCAAAATCCGGCGACGCAAGGGCTGTTTGGTATCGTGCAAGGGGCGGGGTTCAAAGATTTGCGCCAGCAAAGTGCCAAGGACCTGGTCAGCTTAGACTTCCCAGGTTATTCCATCGGCGGCTTGTCGGTGGGGGAGTCGAAAGAGGAAATGAACCACGTCCTTGATTTCACCACGCCGCTGCTGCCGGAAACCAAGCCGCGCTACTTAATGGGCGTTGGCTCGCCAGATGCCTTAATCGATGGGGTGCTGCGCGGCATCGACATGTTCGACTGCGTGCTGCCCACTCGCATCGGCCGCAAAGGTACCGTGATGACGTCGCATGGCCGCTTGGTGGTGAAAAACGCCAAGTATGCCCATGACTTCACGCCGCTAGATGATCAATGTGATTGCTACGCTTGCCGCAACTACACCCGGGCGTACATCCGCCATTTGCTGAAGGCGGATGAAACCTTTGGCGAACGGCTGGCCAGCTATCACAACGTCTACTTCCTGCTCCATCTCATGAAGCAGGTGCGAGAAGCCATCGCGAAGGATGAGCTGAACGAATTCCGCCAAGCGTTCTTTGAGGAATACGGCTACTTCAAGCCTGACGCCAAGAACTTCTAGTCTAGCGATTGCGGTGATTCTTTGGTACAGTGTTACTGAACAAATAAGAAAACGAGGTAATTCATTTTGAGTAGTGGATTTTCAATGATCATTTTACTGGTGCTGATGTTCGGGGTCATGTACTTCGGCATGATGCGCCCCCAGAAGAAGCAGCAACAACAACGCATGGAAATGCTGAAGGGCCTGAAGAAAGGCGACAAAATCGTCACCATCGGCGGCTTGCATGGGGTGATTGATTCCATCGATCGCGCCGGCAACACCGTTGATTTGGATCTGGACGGCGTTTTCCTGACCTTCAGCCTGTCCGCCATCCGTACGGTGACGCCAGCGGCTGCCCCAGTTGAGGACAAACCTTACAGCGAACCAAGTAGCGACGATGTCACCAGCAACGACGCTAGCGACAACGCTGATAGCGAAGCAGCCAGCGAGGAGACACCTGCTGACAGCGACAAGCAGGACGATAGCGAAGCCAAATAAGCACCACCTTCTAGCTTCCAGTTGAGCGGCCACCGCTCACTGGGAGCTTTTTTTATGGGCTTAATTAAATTGTTCATCGAGTAACATGAATAAGATTTGCTAATTGACAGTTTGACGGTCATCGCGCCAGTAGCGGGGATGAAGCATGTCGTAGCGATGAAGGAATAGGACGGTCAAAGTTGAAATGAACACGGTTACGCTCACTCAATAACGAAATATTTTTAAACACGAACGCCTTGACAGCAGCATTTGCGACCCCTTCAATATTTTTCGTGAAAAATTTCACCGAAACTTGTTTACAAATTCACAATCATCGGGTATATTATTGTTTGTGAAATGGTTAACAAAAATTGAAGCCTATCTTGTGGAGGGATATCAATGCTGAAAGACAAACCGGAAACCCAAACCGACATTGAAGCGAATATCGACCAACTCGTTGCCAATGCTCAGGAAGCGCTCAAAGTGCTGAAGACTTATGACCAAGAGAAGATCGACCAAATCGTGCACCGCATGGCGATTGCCGGTCTTGATCATCATATGGAATTGGCCAAGATGGCGGTTGAGGAAACCGGCCGCGGCGTTTATGAAGATAAAGCCATCAAGAACATGTTTGCCACTGAAGAAATCTGGCACTCCATCAAGGATGACAAGACGGTGGGCGTGATTTCAGAAGACAAGCAAAAGAACATCGTCCAGATTGCGGAACCAATCGGGGTCATTGCTGGGGTAACGCCTGTCACGAACCCGACTTCCACGGTCATGTTCAAATCCGAAATTGCGATTAAGACCCGGAACCCAATCATCTTCTCCTTCCACCCAGGCGCGCAGAAATCTTCCGCGCGGGCCTTGGAAGTGATCCGCGACGAAGCCAAGAAGGTTGGCCTGCCCGATGGCGCCTTGCAGTTTATCGCCATCCCAAGCATTGAAGCTTGCCAAGCCTTGATGCATCACCCAGGCATCGCCACGATTTTGGCTACTGGTGGCCCTGGCATGGTCAAGTCCGCTTATTCCTCAGGCAAACCAGCGCTTGGCGTTGGGGCCGGGAATGCGCCAGCTTACATCGAAGCGACTGCCAACATCAAGCAGGCCGTTAATGACATCGTCCTCTCCAAGAGTTTTGATAACGGCATGGTCTGCGCTTCTGAACAAGGTGCTGTCGTTGACGCTGCGATTTACGACGACGTGAAGAAAGAATTCACCGCGCAAGGCGCTTACTTCGTTAAGCAAAAGGACATCAAGAAACTCACCGAAACCGTGATCAACACCGACAAGATGGCGGTTAACCCACGGATCGTTGGCCAAAGCGCTTGGCAAATTGCCAACTGGGCCGGCATCGATGTGCCAAAGGATACGCCACTTTTGATTGCTGAACTCAAAGGCGTGGGCGATAAGTTCCCACTGTCTCACGAAAAACTGAGCCCAGTTTTGGCCATGTTCAAAGCTTCCGGCCATGAAGAAGCCTTTGAAATGGCGGAAACCATGCTCGATATCGGCGGCTTGGGCCACACCGCTATCATCCATACCGCAGATGATGATTTGGCCCTGGATTACGCCGACAAGATGCAAGCTTGCCGCGTGCTGGTCAACAGCCCATCCACATTCGGGGGCATCGGCGATCTGTACAACGAAATGATCCCATCCTTGACCCTGGGCTGCGGCTCTTACGGTGGTAACTCAATTTCACACAATGTGGGGACGATCGACTTGCTTAACATCAAAACTTTGGCAAAACGCCGCAACAACATGCAATGGGTCAAGCTGCCACCGAAGATTTACTTCGAACGCAACTCAGTACGTTACTTGGAAAAGATGGACGGCCTTGATCGGGTGCTGATCGTCGGCGACCGTGGCATGGAAAAGCTTGGCTACGTGCGCATCGTTGAAGATGTTTTGAAGAACCGGACCAACAACGTCGATATCCAAACCTTCTTGGATGTTGAACCTGATCCTTCCAGCAACACGGTTTACAAAGGCACCGCGATTGCTAAGGACTTCAAGCCAGACGCGATTGTTGCCATCGGCGGCGGGTCTGTCATGGATGCGGCCAAAGGCATCTGGTTGTTCTACGATGGGGATGGCGACTTCTTCGGCGCTAAGCAGAAGTTCTTGGATATCCGCAAGCGGACCTACAAGTTCCCGAAGCCAACCAAGTCCAAGCTGGTCTGCATCCCAACGACTTCTGGGACGGGCTCTGAAGTCACCCCATTCGCGGTGATCACCGACTCTGACACGGGGATCAAATACCCACTGGCTGACTACGCTTTGACGCCAGATGTTGCCTTGGTTGATCCGCAGTTCATCGAAACCGTACCGCCGAAGGTTGTTGCGGATACTGGCCTGGATGTCATCTGCCATGCCACTGAAAGTTTTGTTTCCACCATGGCCAGCTCTTACACCAAAGGCCTGTCGCTGCAGGCTTTGAAGTTGGCCTTCGACAACTTGGAACTCTCTTACCAAGGCGACCTGGAGGCCAAGGCGAAGATGCATGACGCCTCCACGATTGCCGGGATGGCCTTTGCTAACGCGCTGCTGGGCATCAACCACAGTATCGCCCACAAGCTTGGCCAGACCTTCCACCTGCCTCACGGGCGCTGCATTGCGATCACCTTCCCACACGTCGTTCGCTACAATGCTAAGACCCCGAAGAAGCGCGCCGTTTGGTCCAAGTACAACTACTTCCGCGCTGACGAAGATTACGCCGAAATCGCCCGTTACCTGGGCCTGAAGGGCAACACCACCGCCGAATTGGTGGAAGCCTTTGCCCAAGCTTACATCGACCTGGCTAACCGCGTTGGCGTCAAGATGAGCCTCAAGGAACAAGGCATCACGAAGCAAGCCGTTGACGAAAGCGTTGATCGTTTGGCCGAATTGGCTTACGAAGACAACTGCACGGTCACCAACCCAGTTGAACCTTTGATTGCCGACATGAAGCAAATCGTGCTCGACGAATACGAAGGTACCGCCTCTAGTGACAGCGTGAAATAAGCGCTGCTTCAAACAGTCATGTTATCGGAAAACACGCCAGTCAGGCGTGTTTTTTTTGTTCACTTCATGCATAATAGAGAGTGTGTGTACAAACTGAAAGTAAGGATGACTATGACCCCGAATAAAGAAGACTACTTAAAAATGATATTTGAACTCGGCGGCGATACAGCTTTGATTTCTAACAAGCAGATCGTAGCTGGGCTGTCAGTGTCTGCGGCTAGTGTTAGTGAGATGATCACCAAACTGGTGGAGCAGCAATACGTGACCCACACGCCATATCAAGGGATCAAGCTCACCGCCAGTGGCCAGCGGCGAGCAGCTAGTTTAGTGCGCAATCACCGGCTGTGGGAAGTCTTTTTGGCCAATGACTTGGGTTATCCCATCGATAATGTCCACGCCGAAGCCGAAATGCTGGAGCATGCCACCACCGCTGAAATGGCAGAGCGCATGGCGAAGTTCTTGGGTAATCCCAAGTACTGCCCGCACGGCGGTGTGATTCCTGATGAAGACGGCCATTACCTCGACCAAAGCCGGGTCACCTTGAGCACCGTGCCAGTTGGGGCCAAAGGGCATATCGAACGCATTGTCGATGAGGCGAGCCTGATTGACTATGTCTTCGGCCTCGGCCTGCATATTGAGGACCATTTTGAAGTGTTAGCAAAAGAAGACAAGACGATCACGATTCGCCAGCGCGAAACCGGCAAAGACCTTGCTGTCGATGCCGTGCGCGCCGAGCATATTTTCGTGGAGTTGTGACCGCTGAAAAGCAGAAAGTAGTGACAAGCGATTATGAGTAATGAAGTCAATGCAGTGATTATCATGTTTGGTGGTTCAGGCGATCTGGCCCACCGGAAACTGTATCCGGCATTGTTCGGATTGTACCGTAAAGGCGTTTTGAAGGACCACTTCGCCGTGATTGGCACGGCACGCCGCCCTTGGAGCGATGATTACTACCGCAGCGTGGTCCGCGACTCCGTGGCCGGCAGCGAAGAAGAAAATGAGGCCGAAGCCGAAGCATTCGCCAGCCATTTTTACTACCAATCGCATGACGTGACCGATTCATCGCATTACGTCACGCTGAAGCAATTGGCCCAGAAGTTGGATGATCAATATGCCGTGGGCGGCAACCGGATGTATTACATGGCCATGGCGCCGCAGTTCTTCGCCACCATTGCCACGCACCTTAAGTCGGAAGCGCTGCTGACCAAGACCGGCTTCAACCGGTTGATCATCGAAAAGCCTTTTGGCCATGATTATCCTAGCGCCAAGGAGCTCAATGATGCCTTGACCGGCACCTTTGCCGAGGAGCAAATTTACCGCATCGACCATTATCTGGGCAAGGAAATGGCACAGGCCATTTTGGCCCTGCGGTTCGGCAATCCCTTGCTCAAGACAGTGTGGAATAAGGATTACATCAAAGACATTCAAATCACTTTGGCCGAGGCCGTGGGTGTGGAAGAACGCGCTGGGTACTACGAAACCGCCGGCGCCTTGCGCGACATGGTACAAAATCACGTGATGCAACTGCTGGCTTATCTGACCATGGATGAACCGACTGCGATGACCTCAGAGGCTGTGCATGAAGTCAAAAGCCGCGCCTTTGATCAGCTGCATCGCTACACCGAAGAAGAGGCCGCGGCCAACTTTATCCGCGGTCAATACACCGCCGCTGACATCGATGGCCAAGCAATCAAAGGCTACCGCGCAGAAGACGGTGTGGCCAGCGACTCGCTGACGGATACCTTTGTGGCCGGCCGGATTCTGACCGATGCGCCAGCCTTTGCTGGCGTGCCGATTTTCATTCGCACTGGTAAGCGCCTGACGCGCAAGTCCACGCAAGTCACCGTGACCTTCAAAGGCGGCAAGACGCCGTTTGGGGAAGGCCAGGATGCCCATTTGACGATTTATATCGAACCGTCACAAGGTTACACCTTGGAGCTCAATGGCAAGCAGCTCGGTGAAGGCAACATTTTGACGCCGAACCGCCTAGACTTCCGGCATGACCCAGCGGCGATTGCTGCGGCGCCAGAAGCCTATGAACGCTTGATTGGCGAGGCTTTGGCCGGCGATCAAACCAACTTCAACCACTGGCGGGAGCTGGCCCAGACCTGGCATTACGTCGACGTCATTACTGCCGCTTGGCAAAAGCAAACTGGCATTGACACCTATCCGGCAGGCACCATGGGACCGCAAGCGGCCTTTGACCTGCTGGCCAAAGACGGCCACCAGTGGTACTGGCAGCCAACTAGAGTGAGAATGGCAGATTAAGCACAAAGGGGGATGGCAGGGCTATCCCTTTTTGAATTGGAGTCAACATGCTCGAAATACCGATGCAAAACGATACCCATCGTAAAATCATTCACGTGGACATGGACGCGTTTTACGCCTCCATTGAGGAACGCGATGATCCTAAGCTCAAACGCCGCGCCTTGGTGATGGCGCATGATCCGCGCCAAACCGGCGGTAAAGGGGTGGTGACCACAGCAAACTATGTGGCCCGCCAATTTGGTGTGCACTCCGCCATGCCGGCCAACGAAGCCTTGCATCTGGTGCCGCGGCAGCTGCTGACGTTCAAGACCCCGGACTTCACCAAATATCGTGCGGTGTCGCAGCAGATTCACACTTTGTTTCATCAAGTGACAGACTTGATCGAGCCAGTGGCGCTGGATGAAGCCTATCTGGATGTCACTGCCAATCATGATTTCAATACCACCATTGAGCTGGCATTGTGGCTGCAGGATCAAATCCGGCAAACGACTCAGCTGTCGTCTTCCATCGGGCTGTCTTACAACAAGTTTCTGGCCAAGGAAGCCTCCGAGTATAACAAGCCGCGCGGCCGGACTGTGATTTTGCCAGAGCAGGCACAGCTGTTTTTGGACCGCTTGCCGATTGAAGCTTACCGCGGGGTGGGGAAGAAAACGGCGCCAGTGCTGCAGGCGATGGGTATCACCGATGGCTTGAGCTTACGGGCGTTTAGTCAAGAGGCGCTCATTGCCAAGCTCGGTAAAATGGGTTTTGAATTGTACCGCCATGCCCGCGGCGTCGATAATCGGCCGGTGCAGGTGCGTGATGCCAAGTCCATCGGTAAAGAGCGTACCTACCGCGCGGTACTGACCACGGACGCAGCGGTTGAAGAACAGCTCGCCTATTTAGCTGACTTGGTGGCGGCGGCCTTGGCTAAGAAGCAAAAGCATGGCAAAACCGTCGTGCTCAAGCTCCGTGATAGCGACTTTAACACCCAAACTCGGCGCAAAACCCAAGAAACTTATTTCAACGGCCGGGAGGCGATTTATCAAGCCGCATTAGCGCTTTGGCAGGAGGTACCCGTCAAGCCTAAGGCAGTGCGGCTGCTGGGCATCACGATGACGGCCTTAGATCCGCAACAATACGAAAACATCGATCTGCCGCTGTAACAGGCTCACGCTGTGTTATAATACAGCTAGACTGAAAAGGGTGCGCCGCTTGCCGCAAGCCGGCATCTTCGCGCACAAAGGGGCAAAACAGATGGCAACGAAACACGAACAGATTCTCGATTATATTGGCAGCTTAGCGGTTGGCACGAAGATCTCAGTGCGCTCGGTCGCCAAGCACCAACATGTGAGCGAAGGCACGGCTTACCGCGCGATTAAAGAGGCCGAGACTACTGGCTTGGTGTCCACCATTGAACGGGTCGGCACCATTCGCATTGAGCAAAAGCCGATGAGCAGTATTGACTCCCTGACTTTTCGCGCCTTGCTGAAGCTGATCGACGCCAAGGTTCTCGGCGGTTCAGCTGGCCTGGCCAAGCGCCTGGATAAGTTCGTCATTGGGGCGATGACCCCAGACGAAATGCTGCGCTACATCACCAAGAATTCCTTGGTCATTGTCGGTAACCGTGAAGATGCCCAGCGCCTGGCACTGCAAAATGGCGCGGCAGTGCTGATTACCGGGGGCTTTATGACGTCAGATAACGTCATTCGCCTGGCCAACCAGATGGACTTGCCGGTGCTACAAACTAGCTATGACACCTTCACCGTGGCCACGATGATTAACCGGGCGCTGTCGGATCAGGCTATCAAACAAGACATTTTGACCATTGCGGCGATTTACACGCCGCTGAGCGATGGGGTGCAAACTGGGCTGGCCGATCAAACCGTGGCTGATTTCACCCGGTTGCGCGCGGGTCGCAATGATTTTGCTTTGCCGATTATCACCCCCACGGGCCGGTTGATTGGGATGGTCACGCGCAAACAAGTCGCCGGTAAAAAAGGCACCACGTTGCTTGAACGCGTGATGGCCAAAGACCCGCTGACGTTGCGGCCATATCTGGGCGTCACCGCCGTGGGCCACACCATGCAAGGCCGCAGTATTTCAGTGCTGCCTGTGGTGGATGACTCCTGGCAGCTGCTGGGGATTGTCACCCGGAGCAGTGTCTATTCCGCTTTGGCGGAGCTAGGCACCAACTCGCAAGGCACCACGATTGCCGACCAGGTTGCCGCTCAAATGGCGCTGGTCACGCCGGCGCCGGCTGAAGGCCCGGCTTTCACGCTGACCACGACGCCCATGATGATGAACAAGCTGGGCACGTTGAGCTTTGGCGTCATGAGCGAAGTTGTGAACTACAGCATTACTTATTATTTGAACCAAAAAGGGCGCCGGAACGTACTGATCGATCAGCTGTCGCTGCACGCGTTTCGGCCGGTGCAACTCGAATCGACGGTTCATATTAATGTCGCGCCGCTGGAAGTTAATTCCCATGAAGGCACCTTCGACGTCAGTCTGTTAACCGATGGCCTGCTCGTCGCCAAGGCGCTTGTCACTTGTCAGTTATTGGAAAGGACAACACGATGATTCAAGACCAGATTATTGCCACCATTGAAGCGTATGACAAGATTATTGTCCACCGCCATGTGAAGCCAGACCCCGATGCGCTGGGCTCCCAAGGCGGCCTCGCGGCGGCTTTGCGCGCGGCGTATCCGAGCAAGCAGGTGTATCAAGTCGGCGGTTCGGTCGGCGATTTGGACTGGCTCAGCCAGATGCAAACCATTCCCGATGACCTGTATCAAGGCGCGCTGGTCATTGTCGTCGATACCGCCGATCGTCCGCGGGTGTCGGATCAGCGGTTTGACCAAGGGGCGAAGCTGATTAAAATCGATCATCATCCCAATGATGATGCCTATGGCGATTTGCAGTGGGTCGATGAAGACGCTAGTTCGGTGTCGGAAATGATTTTTGACCTGATTCAGCAGACACCGAGTTTGAACCTGAACGCCAAAAGTGCGCGGCTGCTCTACGCCGGCATTGTTGGCGATACCGGTCGTTTCCTGTATAATAACACGACCCCCCACACGCTCGAGGCCGCCGCTCGGCTCATTCGCGAGGACTTTGATCCCACCGCTTTGAACAACAAAATGGGGGCGCTCACCTTTGCGCAAGCCAAGTTGCAGAGCTATATCTTTAACCATCTGACCATTACGCCCGCCGGCGCTGCCACAGTGACGATTCCACTGGCTGTGACCTTGGAGCTGGGCTTGACGCCCGACCAAGTGCATGCCGGCGTTGGCACCCCAGGCCGGTTAGGAGAAGTCATTGCTTGGGCTTTGTTTGTGGAGCAAGCCGATGGCGAACCTTACCGGGTTAACCTGCGCTCCAAAGGCCCCATCATCAATGGCTTGGCCAAAGCTCATCATGGCGGCGGCCACCCCATGGCCAGCGGCGCGAAGGCGATGGATCAAGCCGAAATAACGCAAATCACAAAGGAGCTCAGCCAGTTAGTGGCTGACTTCGGAAAGTAGAAACATGCCAACAAATCAATTCAAACAATATGCTTTGGCGCCATTTCTCATTGACGCCCTTGACGCAACGCACATCACGACGCCCACCCCGATTCAGGAGCAAGTGATTCCGGCGTTGCTACGCGGGGAAAGCGTGATTGGCCAAAGCCAAACCGGCTCGGGGAAAACCCACGCCTTCCTGCTGCCACTGCTGTCGCGAGTGGATGCGGGTAAAGATACTGTCCAACTGGTTATCACCGCGCCGTCGCGCGAGCTAGCGGATCAGCTGTATGAAGTGGCGAAATCATTGACGGCGGCCACCGATATGCGCGTACAGCGCTATGTTGGCGGCACCGATAAGAGCCGGCAAATCGAAAAGCTCCAGCACCAACAGCCGCAAGTCGCCATTGGGACGCCAGGGCGCCTGTTGGACTTAATCAAGGCCGGGGCCTTGGCCGCTTATCCGGCTAAGATGTTCGTGGTCGACGAAGCGGATATGACCTTGGATATGGGCTTTTTGAACACCGTGGACCAAATCGCCAGCTTGTTTGGCGCGGATCTGCAAATGGCGGTGTTCTCAGCCACCATTCCCCAAAAATTGCAGCCGTTTTTGAAGAAATACATGCAAAACCCCACCACCATCGAGCTGAAACCGAAGTCCGTGATTGCCGATACGGTGGCCAACTGGCTGCTGGCAGTGCCAAGTCGCGACCGCAATGCCACGATTTATAAACTGCTGACGATGGGGGAGCCGTTTTTGGTGTTGATTTTTGCTAATACCAAAACCAGTGTCGACGCCATTCATCAGTACCTGACAGACCAAGGCCTGAATGTGGCCAAAATTCATGGCGGTATTGAACCGCGCCAGCGTCGGCGGGTGATGAAGGCTGTGGCGGACTTGAAATATCAATACGTGGTGGCCACAGATTTGGCTGCCCGCGGGATTGATATTGACGGGGTGTCGATGGTCATCAATGCTGAGCTCCCAACCGATAACGAGTTCTTCATTCATCGTGTTGGCCGCACTGGCCGTAATGGCCTTTCCGGCACTGCGGTGACCTTGTACCAGCCAGGCCAAGAGGCGCAAATTGCCGAGCTCGAACACCTAGGTATCAAGTTCCAACCGAAAGCGCTGAAAGACGGCGAAATCGTGGACACCTATGATCGCAACCGCCGCGCGCGGCGCGTGCCGAAGGCCGATCCGCGCAGCGGGAAGATCAAATCCTTAGCCGCCAAAGAAGCCAAGAAGAAGATGCCTGGCTACAAGAAGAAGATTAAAAAGGCCGCGGCGAAGGAAGCTTGGTTCAACAATCGGGTCAACAAACGCAATGAAGCCCGTGCGGCCCGCAAAGCCAAGAAGCAGTAAAACCTAGGGGGTGACAACATGCCCAAAGTCGATTTGATGCTTGGTGACTGGAATCAGTTATCTGACGAACGCCGCCAATTTATCGCGACCCAGCTCAGTCGCTATTTTCTCAGCCCGTTGCTGAGCGTTGATGCCATTGTGCCAGTAGGCGTGGATTATTTTGGCCATCACCTCAGCACCTTCGACATTCTGATTGGCGGCGAGTGGTTGCGCTTTGTGCCCGGCCTGCGCGCAGTGCCGCTGGGCATTGCAACCCCAGCGCCAGCCGCGATGGCCCCGGTGCTGGCGGCCATGGGCGAAGCCGCGGCGGCTCATTTGAGCCCGACTGCAACACTGGATATGCCGCCGATGCTGGTGGCACGCGCCAGTGTGGCCAGCGATGAGGAAATCATTGGGACCATCAATCTCACCACGCAGGTGTTTGCCGGTGACCATTTTGCCTACATGCCGGTAAAAGGCGAGGCCTTGGGGCTGCTTAGCCAGGGCTCACCGGATCCTTTCACGCCAGCAAGTTGGGCGCCGACCTTAACCGGTGAGCATGTGGTGCTGCGCCTGGCCGGCGAGCATCAGTATCAAGTGGCACTGAAGCAAAATTGGAATCAGGCGCAGCTGGAAAAGCGGCTCAGCGGTTTTGGTTTTGCCTTGCCTGATGAAAGAGAGTACGAGTATCTCATGAGCGGCGGCCTGAACACGCTGTTTGGCTGGGGTAATCGTCTGCCAGAGGCGACCATGCAGTATGTGCCGAACCGTTTTGGCCTGACCGTACCGGTGGTGCGGGCCGGGGCCGAAGTTGTGCGCGGTGCCTACGCCAAAAGTGCACCAGTGGCAGCTGGAGCCAGCGGGGTAGGATTGCTACCGTTATCGCCGTTTTACCGCACCACGGCCGGTGACTTTAGCCAGATGCGGTATCGCAAAATTGCTAAGATTGAGCTGACTTAATCGGAGGAAATGGCCATGAAAAAAGTGAAAGCGGCTGGTGCTAAGGCAGGTAACTTGCTTTTAGATGGCGCGATTGGTGAAATCGTGGGCCCAATTCTCGTGATTGGTCTGCTGATTGCGGCACCGGTCTCGGCGCTGAAGAAAAGGCTTGGGGCAAAACGGGAACGGTAAGCCTGAGGTAATCAGCAGTGCTGTAGCGGCAGTTGGGGGAAGCCCCGCAGTCTAGTTGCGCTCCGGGGGACCAACGCCGGAGTGGCCAGCTACGCTTAAGGCCTCGCCGTCAAAAAGCGACGGCAATGCCTTAAGCTAGGCTATCCATCCGGCTAAGACCGGTCCTCCTCCGCAGCCTGTGTTGACACCTTCCTTCCTACTTCGTATAATTGCAAGCGTTAGGATATGCAACCTGCTTAGGCTTTTCAGAAAGCTGCCCGGGGATGAGAGGGTGGTAAGCGGCGCGGGTTGTGCTCCCTGATTGGGTTAATCAAACACGTAAATGAAGAGGTAAACGATCAACATCGTTGCAACCAAGGTGGTACCGCGCGTGAGCGTCCTTGGATCTGCAGGGGTGTTTTTTATTTGCACAGGAGGCAAAAGAATGAAGCAATTGAGTAGTGGCGAGATTCGCCAAATGTTTCTCGACTTTTTCAAGTCGAAGGGCCATGCGATTGAACCTTCCGCCAGTCTGATTCCCGTTGATGATCCTACCTTGTTGTGGATCAACTCAGGGGTGGCGACGCTAAAGAAGTACTTCGATGGCACCGTGGTCCCGAAGAATCCGCGGATTACCAATGCCCAAAAGAGTATCCGCACGAACGATATCGAAAACGTCGGCAAAACGGCGCGCCATTTGACCTTTTTTGAAATGCTGGGGAATTTCTCCGTCGGTGATTACTTCAAAAAAGAAGTCATTCCTTGGGCCTGGGAATTTCTGACGTCGGACCAGTGGCTGGGCCTAGACAAGGATAAGCTGTACGTGACGGTTTACCCTAAGGACCAGGATGCCAAGGCGATTTGGGAAAAAACCGGGGTGCCGGCTTCCCATATCTTTGAAGTGGAAGACAACTTCTGGGATATCGGTGAAGGCCCCTCTGGCCCAGATACGGAAATCTTCTATGACCGCGGCCAAAGCTTCAGTGACCTGCCTGAAGATGACCCAGAAAACTACCCAGGCGGCGAAAACGAGCGTTACGAAGAAATCTGGAACATCGTGTTCTCTCAGTACAACCACTTGCCAGATGGCCGCTATGTTGACCAACCCCATAAGAACATCGATACCGGGATGGGCCTGGAACGCTTGGTTTCGGTTATTCAAGGCACCAAGACCAACTTTGAAACCGACCTGTTCATGCCGATCATCAAAGCGACAGAGAAAATGTCCGCGGGCCATGTGTATGGTGAGGACAAACAAGCCGATGTGGCCTTCAAGATTATTGCCGACCATGCGCGCACGGTGACCTTTGCCATTGGCGACGGGGCCTTGCCTTCCAACGAAGGCCGTGGCTACGTGCTGCGGCGCCTCATTCGCCGTGCCGCCGTTAACGGCAGTCGGTTGGGCATTCAAGGGGCCTTCCTCTACAAGTTGGTGCCAGTAGTCGGCGAAATCATGGCCAGCTACTATCCGGAAATCAACCGCAACCAGGACTTCATCGAAAAGGTCATTCATTCCGAAGAAGATCGCTTCCAGGAAACGCTGAACGCCGGTATGGCGCTGCTGAGTCAAACCATTACCGAGCTGAAGGCCAAAGGTGAAACCGAAATCCCTGGTGCCACGGCATTCAAACTGTTTGACACCTTTGGCTTCCCAGTTGAGTTGACCAAGGAAATCGCCGGCGACCAAGGCGTTGACGTCGACATGAAAGGTTACGAGCAAAACATGCAGGCCCAGCGGGAGCGTGCGCGCGCGGCGCGGGGCGATGCTCAGTCCATGGGTAGCCAGGACAAGACCTTGATGGCCATCAAGACGCCAAGCAAGTTCACCGGCTGGACCGATTTGGCGGACCAAGCAACCTTGATGGATTTGCTGCAAGATGATACCGAAAAA
This sequence comes from Lacticaseibacillus salsurivasis, assembly GCF_036246225.1. NCBI lineage: Bacteria > Bacillati > Bacillota > Bacilli > Lactobacillales > Lactobacillaceae > Lacticaseibacillus > Lacticaseibacillus salsurivasis. Next base: position 35,592 of record NZ_BTTP01000010.1, on the reverse strand, counting down.
GACCGCGTGGAAGCTGGCACGGCGCAGCTGATTTTTGACCAGACACCGTTTTACGCCGAAATGGGGGGCCAAGTGGCCGACCATGGGACCATTCTAGATGAAAACGACACGGTGGTCGCCAAAGTGGTTGACGTGCAACACGCCCCGAATGGTCAAAACTTGCATACCGTTGAAGTGGAAAACACCTTGAAAAAGGGCGCCACCTACACGCTGCAAGTCGACACCGACCGCCGCCGCAAAGTGTCCATGAACCACACCGCGACGCACTTGCTTGACCAAGCATTGCGACAGGTGCTGGGTGAACATACCCACCAGGCCGGCTCTTTAGTGGAGCCAACCTATCTGCGGTTTGACTTCACCAACTTCGGTCAAGTGACACCAGAACAGTTGCGCCAGGTTGAACAGGTCGTCAATGAGCAAATTTGGCGGCAGCTCCCGATCACTTGGCGTGAAATGCCGATTGAAGAAGCCAAGAAGCAGGGTGCCATTGCCATGTTTGGCGACAAGTATGGCGACACCGTGCGCGTGGTCACGATTGGCGATTTCAATCGCGAATTCGATGGTGGCACGCATCCCACGAACACCGCGGCGCTTGGTTTGTTCAAGATCACCGGGGAAAGCGGGATTGGTGCTGGCATTCGCCGGATCGAAGCGGTCACCAGCCAGGAAGCCTATGAGTATCTGACCCAGCAGCAAGATGAACTGGCGCAAGCCGCCAACACTTTGAAGATTGATCAGGTCGCCAATGTGCCGGCTAAGGTCGAGCAGCTGCAAGCTGAACTCAAGGCCAGTCAAAAGACAGTCGAAGGCTTACAGGCCAAATTGGCGGCGCAAGAAGCCGCTGGGATTTTTGACCACAGTGAGCAAGCTGGCGCCCACACCTTGATTGCCAAAGCCGTCAAGGTTGCCGGGATGAACGAACTGCGGCAGTTGGCGGATCAATGGCGGACCAAGCAGGCTTCTGATGTCTTGGTTTTGGCCACTGCCAATGACGGCAAGGTGTCCTTGCTGGTCGCGGCCAGTGAAGCAGCCAACCAAGCTGGCATCAAAGCCGGTGCGCTGATCAAAGCCATCGCGCCTGCCATCGGTGGGGGCGGCGGCGGTCGGCCTGACCTGGCCCAAGCCGGCGGGAAGAACCCGGCCGGGATCGCCGATGCTTTGGCCCAAGCCAAGCAGGTGTTGACCCAAGCCTAATTGCATGATTGAACTGACGCACAGCGCTGTTAACGGCGGTGTGCGTTTGTGTCTCATCCCCTTGTCATCAAATTGTAATACGTGAAGCAATGTACAACCGGCGGGCGGCTTGTTGGGGTTAGTTGACGTTGCTAACGAAGTGGCCGCCCCAGCGGGACCGCCAACCGTTGTACTTTCCCGGCCTATCAAGTAAAATAGAGGATAGCTAGAAGGAATAGAGGTGTTAAGAATGGGCACATTAGACCAAACCGTTCATTTTGATTTTCCGGAAAACAGTCCCAAAAACGTTCATGAAACGCTGGCCACTGTGTACAAGTCACTTGAAGAAAAAGGCTATAATCCGATCAATCAGATCGTTGGGTATCTGATTTCAGGCGATCCGGCTTATATTCCGCGGTACAACGATTCACGGAATTTGATTCGCAAGTATGAACGCGATGTGATCATCGAGGAGCTTGTTCGCAACTACCTCGGTAAGGAGAAAAAGTAGTGCGGTTAATGGGGTTAGACGTGGGCTCACGCACGGTGGGTGTCGCGATTTCCGATCCATTGGGCTGGACCGCCCAAGGCCTTGAAATCATTCGGATCAACGAGGACAAAGATGACTTTGGCCTGGACCGAGTGGCAGAATTGGTCGAGCAGTATGAAGTGACAGCATTCGTTGTCGGTCTGCCCAAAAACATGAACAACACTGCAGGGCCGCGGGTGGAGAAATCCCGCGCATACGGCGAGAAGCTGGCGGCTCAATTTGGCTTACCGGTTGACTATACCGACGAGCGCCTGACCACGGTGGAAGCATCGCGGATGCTCGTTGAAGAAGCCGACGCCTCACGCAAGCGTCAAAAACAAGTGATCGATAAACTGGCAGCCCAGCTGATTTTGCAAAATTATCTGGATCTGCACAGTCGCAGCTGAAACATGGAGGGCCCTCATGGCAGAGAAGAATGAGAACGTACAACCAGGTGACGACGAACAACTGATTACCTTGGTGGATGATAAGGGTAACGAAGAATTATACAAGGTGCTATTCACCTTTGATTCAGAAGATTATGGTAAGAGTTACGTGCTTTTGTACCCAGAAAGCGCGAGTGATGATGAAGAGGTGGATATCCAAGCCTTTTCCTTCACCCCAGATGACAACGGCGATGCCTCCCAAGGCAACTTGTTCCCCATCGAAGACGATGATGAATGGGATATGGTCGAAGAAGTGCTCAACACTTTCTTGGCCGACGATGACGACGCTGAATAGTCACACTGAGCCCTGCGAGAGATGGTGGGGCTTTTTGTTTGGGGTCAAGCACAGCTGGCTTAGCAGCCTGTAGTTGCGCTGCGGTTGGCCAACGCCGGAGTGGATAGCTACGGCCAAGGCCTCGCCGTCCAAGTGCGACGGCAATACCTTGACCTAGGCTACCCATCCGGCTAAGTGCGGCTAACCTCCGCAGCCTGTAGTTGCGCTGCGTGGAGGCAACTCCGGAGTGGATAGGTGCGGTCTTCACTCCGCAGCCTGTAGTTGCGCTCAGACGGGCAACGCGGGAGTGGTTAGCTACGCACAGGGCATCGAAGCCAAGGTGCGGCTTCAATGCCCTGCGCTAGGCTAACCATCCCGCTAAGTGCGCCCGTCTTCGCAGCCTAGTCGGTAGCGCGTGCTTATGCTAAAATAGAGCGCAGTAACATTTTGAGGGGGACTTGTGGTGACAGACCAAAAGCGACGGTTTAAGGCCGTAATTGGCGATAAAGAATACACAATTATCGGGCCAGGCAGCGTGGCCCAGTTTGAAACAGTCACGGCGCTGTTAAACGAACGCTTGACGGCAATCCAAGCTGCAGATCCTCATATGACGACAGAATCAGCGGCGGTGCTGTTAGCATTCAATGCGTTATCAGAATTAGTCGCGGCCCAAGCAGCCGCGCAAGCTCCGGAGGCGCCGCATGCTTAGTTTGGCAATTTTGCTGGCGTTAGCGTACTTCTTTTACGAAGGCGCCGAACGTGGCATTTGGCTCCAGCTTTTTCATACTGGCGGCTACCTGTTAAGCATCGGCCTGGCTAGCTTGTTGTATCGACCGATTGCGGGGATGATTGCGCTGTGGGTGCCATATCCTTCCGCCACGCAGCAGAGCCAGTTTGTTTTTTTCACGAATAAGGTCGGCTTGACCTTGGATGAGGCGTTTTATCGAGGGGTCGCGTTTATTTGTGTGCTCGCGTTAGGTTGGTTAATCACGCGCTTTGCGGCGCTTTGGGTGCATGACCTGAAGTACAAACGCGCCGACCGGATGAGTTTTATCACGGGCGGCCTACTTAACTTGCTGATGGGGTATGTCTTTATTTTCCTGCTGCTGTATCTGGTGGCGTTGGTGCCAATGGCCGGATTGCAAAACCTGTTGGCCAATTCTTTCATGGGTCGAACGATGGTGCGCTATTCGGTGGGCCTGACGAGTTGGATCACGCAGCTTTGGATTGGTTAGGGCCAGCGCCTTTTTGGGCTGGTCCTTCTGTCGCATTAAGGAGTATTAAGTTATGAATAAAAAAATATTAACGACGCTGGGGTTTGATCAAATCCGCACGGCGTTGTTGCAGTATGTGGTGACGGCGGCGGGGCATAACCGCGTGCGGGCCTTGACACCCACTGCTGATGCCAAGACGGTGCAAACCGCGTTAGACGAAACGGCGGACGGGGCGAGCATTTTGCGGTTGCAAGGCGGCATTCCCATTCCTGAGCTGGAGGACATCGGCCCGGCGCTGAAACGAGTGGAAATCGGCGCCACGTTGAACGGCCATGAGTTTGCGGCGCTGACGCGGGTGCTCCGCACGGTTTCCGCGGTTGATGATTTTCTGACTGGGTTAACTGATAAAATCGATTTGCGCCGCGTGTATCAGCTGCAAGAAACCCTGACGCGGCTGCCGCAGTTGACGCGGCGTCTGTATACCGCCGTCGACGAAGAAGGTAATGTCACTGACGAAGCGAGCGAACAGCTCAAGGCGATTCGCAATCAGATCAGACAGCTGGAAGCCAATATTCGCTCGCGGATGGACAGTTATATCCATGGCAACACCGCTAAGTATCTCAGCGACCCGCTGGTGACGTTGCGTGATGACCGCTTTGTCCTACCGGTGCGGTCCGATTCCCGCGGCCAAGTGCCTGGTGTCGTGCATGATCAAAGTGCTTCAGGCGCTACGCTGTTCATCGAACCGCAGGCCGTGGTTGACATGAACAATCGCCTGCGCGAGGCCCAAATCGAAGAGAAAAATGAAGTGGCGCGGGTGTTAGGAGAGCTGTCTGAAGAGGTTGCCCCATACACCAAGCAAATCGCGCGCAATGCCACGATTCTCGGCCATTTTGATTTCATCAATGCCAAGGCCCGCTATGCGCGGGCCATCAAGGCCACCGAACCGCTGGTGTCCGCGAAAAATGAAGTTGATTTGATCCAGGCGCGCCATCCGTTGCTCGATCCCCATCACGTGGTGCCGAATGACATCACCCTGGGCAAAGACTACCAGGCGATTGTGGTCACCGGGCCGAACACGGGTGGGAAAACTATCACCTTGAAGACGCTTGGGCTGATTCAGTTGATGGGCCAGGCTGGGCTATTCATTCCGGCCCATGAAGAAAGTCAAATTGGGATTTTCTCCGAGGTGTGTGCCGATATCGGGGATGAACAATCCATCGAACAAAGCCTCAGTACCTTCTCCGGCCACATGGCCAACACCGTAGAAATTCTTGATCATATCGACGACCACGCCTTGGTGCTGTTCGATGAGCTCGGCGCCGGGACGGACCCGCAGGAAGGCGCAGCGCTGGCGATTGCGATTTTAGATGAAGTGGGAACGATTGGCGCCGATGTCGTGGCGACGACTCACTATCCGGAACTGAAGCTGTACGGCTACAACACTCCGGGTACCATCAACGCGTCGATGGAATTCGATGCCGCGACCCTGCAGCCGACTTACCGCCTGCTGATTGGGGTGCCAGGGCGATCGAATGCCTTCGACATTTCGCGGCGCCTCGGGCTGGATTCGGCCGTTGTCGATCGCGCCAAGGCCTTGATTGCCGATGACAGTCATGATCTCAACAACATGATTGCCGATTTGGAAAGCCAGCGTAAAGCGGCGGAGACCGAATATAAGGCCGTGCGCCAGGAACTCAACGCGGCCCAAGCCTTGCATGACGATTTGGAAAAGGCGTATCACACCTTCGAGACCCAGCGTGATCAGCAGCTTAAGCAAGCGCAAAGTCAGGCCAATTTGCTGGTCGAAAAAGCGCAAACCAAAGCCGATAAAATCATCAAACAACTGCGCGCCATGCAGCAAAGTGGCGCCAGCAGTGTGAAGGAAAATGAGCTGATTGACGCAAAGACGGCGCTGAAGAATCTGACCCCAGAGTCGGCGCCGAAAAATCGGGTGCTGCGGCGCGAGAAGCGCAAGCAGGCTTTGCATCCTGGCGATACGGTCAAGGTGCTCAGCTACGACCAAACCGGCGATTTACTGGACCAGGTCGATAACGACCACTGGGATGTTCAACTGGGCATCATGCGGATGCGCATAAAAACCTCTGACATCGAAAAAATTGCGGCGCCAAAGGCCGAAACCCCGAAACGCCGCGTCGTTGCGGTGAAAGGCGGCAGTGCTAGCGGGCCAAGTACGACGCTGGATTTGCGCGGGGTGCGCTATGACGATGCCATGCAACAACTGGATAGTTACATCGACTCGGCGCTGCTGGCCGGGTACCCGCAAGTGACCATTGTGCATGGCCTGGGGACTGGTGCGATTCGCAACGGGGTCACCCAGTATCTCAAGCGCAACTCTCAAGTCAAAAAATTCGGCTATGCCCCGCAAAATGCCGGCGGTTCAGGCGCTACGATTGTGCAGTTCAAATAATGAGTTGCCTGCAATTAAGTTGAGCCGGCATGGTGAATTGTGCTATAATGATTCTAGTTACAAATAGTAAGGACTTAGCAGCGGCTAAGCCAACCCAGACTGCTTTTGGTGGCAGCCGAAACAAGGAGGAATTCGCATGGTTAAAGTCGTAACTGATCAAGATTTTAAACAAGAAACAGACACCGGCGTGACCCTGACTGACTTTTGGGCAACCTGGTGTGGTCCATGTAAGATGCAAAGTCCAGTGATCGAATCATTGGAAAACAGCCGTTCCGACGTCAAGTTCACCAAGATGGACGTTGACCAGAACCAAGGCACCCCATCTGAGTTTGGCATTATGGCAATTCCAACTCTGGTCATCAAAAAAGATGGCGCCGTGGTGGAAAAGCTCGTGGGCTACCAAACCAAAGACCAGCTGAACGCTGTGCTGGACAAGTATACTAAGGCTTAACTTCTCAAAACCCCTCGCCACCAGGTGAGGGGTTTTGTCGTGCAAAAAAAGCCACCAGGGCACTGGTGGCTAAGCCGGTTAAAGCCGCACATGCATATCTGGCCGGGGGACTTCAGCTTTGAGGTCCATGGCGGCAGTGAGATGCACTTTTTGTTTGTGAGTATCAACCGTGGCATTGGCTTCAACCACCACCCCGAGGGCTTGCTGAAGGCTTTCCGCCAGAAAACCCGCTTCCAACTGAAAATCCGGCTGGGGGAAGTTCGCAATGCGCGTGGCAACCACGGTGCCAGCCAGGGTATAAACGCGTTCGTGGCGTTTAGCGGATTCCGCCGTGAGCTCGCCAAAGCCGACTTCGGCAAACAGCTGGCTGAGTTCGGTTTCGCCGACTGGCAGTTTTCGAGCCAGGGCGCGACCGGCCCAATAGGAGATGTTCGAGGTTTCTTCGCCTAATAACTCAGGCAGCAGCAAGTCTCTGAGCATCAGCTGCCCGAACAAGGGGCCTTCTGCAGGCAGAGCCAGTAAGTCTTGATACGTTCCTTTTGCCATTGAGGCGCCTCCAAAACTGCGCAACACTTGCGCAATGATCCTTTTCATTATAGCGGAAAAGGCCGCTAGACAACAGAGGCGAAACAGTGCACTGACTTGAATTTTTGCCGCGTAGCGTCCACAATGGAGGTTCAAAGTCATTTAACGAAAGGCAGATTGGGTTATGAATACACAACCGATTGGCTTCATTGATTCAGGCGTCGGGGGCCTGACCGTCGTCAAAGAAGCACTGCGGCAGCTGCCGAATGAAAATGTCGTCTTCCTGGGCGACCAAGCGCGCTTGCCTTATGGGCCGCGGCCAGCGGCGCAGGTGCGGGCATTCACCTGGCAGATGGTGAACTTTTTGCTTCAGCAGCAAATTAAAATGCTGGTGATTGCCTGCAATACGGCCACTGCGGCCGCTTTGCCTGACATTCGTCAGAAGCTGAACATTCCGGTGGTGGGGGTGATTGTGCCAGGCTCGCGCGCGGCGATTAAAGCCACCAGCACCAATCATATTGGCGTGATTGGTACGGAAGGCACGGTAAAGAGCAACGCTTATGCTGACACCATTCATGGCAAAGCCTCGCACATCAAGGTCACCAGTTTGGCAGCCCCGAAGTTTGTCCCACTGGTGGAAAGCAACGAAATGACCTCCCCAGTGGCCAAGCGCGTGGTGGCCGAAACCTTGCAGCCGTTACTCCACCAAGGCATTGATACCTTGGTGATGGGCTGCACGCATTACCCGCTGCTGCGGCCGTTGATTCAAAATGTGATGGGTGATGACGTCACCTTAATTGACTCCGGCGCAGAAACCGTCAGCGAAGTATCGATGTTACTGGATTACTTCGACATTGCGGCTGGGCCCAAGACGCAGGCCACCCGCATCTTTTATACCACCGGTAATGCCAAGATGTTTGATGTCATTGCCGGCAACTGGCTGGGGCTAAAGGTCAAGGCGCAGCATGTGACCATCGACGCCGAGGCCACGGATCATTTGCCGGCGGCTGCCCCGCAAACCGTGGTGATCGCCTCGAAAAACGCCGGCAAAGTCAAGGAACTGGCAGCGATGTTTGAAGCAGATGGCTTGACCGTCAAAAGTCTGGCGGATTTTCCCGACTTGCCGACGGTGCCGGAAACCGGCGAGACCTTTGAGGAAAATGCGCGGCTGAAGGCAGACGGTTATGCCAGAGCCTTGGAGCTGCCTGTGGTGGCTGATGATTCGGGCCTGATGGTGGATGCCTTAGATGGTGCACCAGGCGTATTTTCCGCCCGGTACGCCGGCCGCGGGCATAATGATGCGGCTAACAATGCCAAGCTGATTGCCAACCTGGCAGAAGTGGCACCAGCGCAACGCACTGCCACTTTCCATACGACTTTAGTGTTTGCCAAACCGAACGATCCGGATCATGACCTTGTTGTGAATGGCGAGGTCAAAGGCCAAATCACTGGCGTGCCAGAAGGGGACAATGGATTCGGTTACGATCCGTACTTCTTCCTGCCGGCGCTAGGCAAAACCATGGCCCAGCTGACGAGCAGCGAGAAAAACCAGGTCAGCCATCGCGGCAACGCCATGCGCGCCTTGGAAAAGCAATGGCAGCAGTGGTTCACAGGCAAGGAGGACGCACATGAAACTCGTCGCAGTGAGTGATACCCATAGCGATCATCAGATTCTTGAGACCATTTTGACTCAGCAACCTGATGCCGATGCTTATTTTTACGCCGGCGATTCCGAGTTTGCCGCTGATGATCCGATTTTTGACCATTATGTGGCGGTCCGTGGCAACATGGATTTTGATTCGGCTTTTCCGCTGACCGTCAGCCAAACCGTGGCAGGAGTGCCAGTGTTCATGACGCATGGTCATCGTTTTGGCGTAAACTTCAGTTTAAATCAATTACTGGACGCTGCGGCTAAGGCCAAGGCTCGAATTGTCATTTTTGGCCACACCCATCAGCTAGGAGTGGAACAGCACGATGGCATGGTGGTGCTGAACCCTGGGAGCATCTCCCAGCCGCGCGGCCAGTTTGCAAGGCTGGGTGGCACTTATGCGGTGATTGAAGCGACTGATGAGGCTATTACGGTCACCTACTATCTGCGCAACGGCCAGCCGGCGCCGGATCTGAAGCGGCGCTTTGCGTTGAAATGATGGCATCAGCCGAGGGGAGGCGAAGGGCATGCCGCTCGTCCCAGATTTGCGGGCTCGGCCGCTGGCTGAGGCCCAGTTGCAGCTCAAAACATTGGGCCTAGTTGGTCGCCCAATCAAAGTCACAGCCGCCGTCCGCTATGCAAACCGCCAGCCGCAAACGGTCCTGAGCATGACACCACCGCCCGGCCAGCAAGCGAAGACGGCGGCGGTCGTCAAATTGTTTTACCTGGATGCCAAGACCCTGGCAGCCAGCCAGCGGCAGGCGGAGGTGCTGGCCAAAAAGCCAACCGCAACGCCAGCTCACCCAGACTTGGCGCAAAAACTGCCGGCGAAGCGGCACCGGCCTCAGCTTTCTGAACCGGTGAAGCCACGCGAACTTTTCAAATCATAAAGCACGAAGCTGACCAAGGCGTCAGCTTCTTTTTGATTAACCCCATGAAAAAAGCCCTGATGCTTCGCGCATCAGGGCCGGTTGGCCTTTATAGAAAGACTGCTTTATATAAGACGATGGCGGTGATGGCGGCCAAAATCGGTGCCACCACCGGCACCCAAGCATAGTCCCAATCGGAGCTGCCTTTGTGCCGCAGCGGCAGCAGCTGATGCAGCAGCCGTGGCCCGAGGTCCCGGGCCGGGTTCAAGGCCGGGCCGGTGGGGCCACCAAAGCTGGCAACTAGGGTGGCAACCAGGAACCCCAGCGCCATGTGCGCAGTGCCCAGGTTATTCTGGAAGAACGGGGCTTTGGTAATTCCTAGTGCGCCGAAGAAAAGAATAAAGGAACCAATGAATTCGTTGATAAAGCCGTTCAGTTTGCTGCTGGTGGCATTGATCGTTGAGAACGTGCCCAAGACGTGGCGCGTGTCGGTGGTCAAGTCGTAATGCGGCTTGTAGGCGGCCACCACCCACAGCTGACCAAACATGGCTCCAGCAAATTGAGCAATAATGTAAGGTAGCACTTCGCTCCAGGGGAATAACCCTGCCGCCGCCAAGCCAATCGTGAACGCGGGGTTGATGTGGTTCCCCGAAATCCCGCCAATCATCATGGCTGGAATCATGACCCCAGCTCCGTAACCGACTGCAATCAGCATCCAGTCCGAACCATTACCTTTTGTCCCTTTGAGATCGACATTGGCGACTGAACCGTTGCCTAACGCGACCATGATCGCGGTCCCCATGAACTCAGCAAAGAGTCGGGTCCAAAGATCGTATGTCATTATTGCGCCTCCATCTGTCCTTATTTTCTGAAATTGGACAGTCATATGCTTACCAGTGTAGCAAGGGTTAAGGGCATAGTAAACAACCTTTGTGAAAGAAGCAAGCATTTGCCCTTCACAAATAACAGGCCTGCGGAAAAGCCTTGAAGCCGATTTCACATACAGTGGGAGGGGCATGAAAGTGTGCCGCCGGGTGGCCGCAACCGGTTACAAATAACGGCGTCGGTGTGGGCATTTCGGTGGCTGAGGCTGAGCATCACTTTGTTAAATCCTGTCTAAACCTAGGCGATGAAGGTGCTTTCATGGCGGGAATTCGCTACAATAGTCCTGTACGACAAAAGGAGCGATTTTATTGATAAACCAAGTGATCGAGAACATGATGACGGAAAACCGCAGTCACTTCCTTATTCCTGGTGATATGATTGCCAGCGTCAGCGAAGACAACTCGCTGCGGCACGCGTTTTTGGTCCTGACGAAAGTGCGCTACGCCAAAATTCCCGTGCTGGATAACCAGGATCATTTCAAAGGCCTGATTTCACTGCCCCAAATCACGGACAAAATGCTCGGCCTCGACGACATCACCGCCGCCCCGCTGGACCAATATTGCGTGAAAGATGTGATGGAAACCGGTGTGGTCACCATCGATGATCCTTATGATATCGAAGAAGTGCTTCATGCCTTAGTCGATAGCGCGTTCCTGCCAGTCGTGCAAAAAGATGGCACCTTCACCGGCATTGTGACCCGGCGTGAAGTGATGAAAGGCATCAACTACATCGGTCATAATATCGATAAAGAATATTCGTTAACTGAGAAGACCCCGGAACTGAAAAACTAAAGGACGACGCAAAAACACCAGCCAACTTGATCAAGTTGACTGGTGTTTTGCTGTTACTTTAGAACCGGCGGCCCATAATCGCTAAGCTCCGGTGGTGGCCATCCATCAAGGCCACGTCGGGCAGCAGGCCCCACTGGCTAAACCGGTTCTTGGTGAACAAGCCGAGGCTGGGGGTGTTATGCGCGAAGATAAAGGCGACGAGGGCATCCAGGCCCAGCACCGGCAGCTGGCTGAACACATAATCCAGTGCCGCCTGGCCCAAGCCTTGGTGGTGATGAGCGCCGTCGATGTAGATGCTGATTTCTGCCGTATGGCCATATGCCGGCCGGCCGTAGAAGTCTTCCAGGCCGACCCAGCCGGCGAGTTCGTGATTTTGCCTAATCAGCCACAGCGGCCGCCGCTTCGGGTCAAACGCCTCAAACCAGGCCGCCCTTGAGGCGACTGTGACTGGCTCAAGATCAGCGGTCGCTAAGCGGCTTGGAATGATTTGATTGTAAATGGCGACCACCGCCGGTAAATCGGCTTTGGTGGCGAAAGTAAATTCTGGTTGCATGACTGGCCTCTTTTAGTTTGAATAATCGTATTATACGCCAGTTGTCTCATCGCTGGGTTTGTCCAGAAAAATCGTGGCTAACACGCCCAGCACGATGCCAGCCACCACCGTGAGGATGACGCCGATGCCGGTACTGGTCGGCCAGTAGGGCTTCAGGCCAGTTTCTACCAAGATTAAGGCGGCGGCCAGCACAATGCCGATGACCGCATAATACACCTGCGCCTCAAAGCGCTTGAGCAGCATTTCCATCACTTTGGCGATGACGAGCAGCCCGACAATGGCGCCAAGCATGAACGGACCGAGCAAGGCCACGGTCATCAGCTGTTCCTGAAAGGCGGCCCAGTTGCCGGCCAGCAAGGCGCGCAGTGCCGGCCCGATGGCGCTCACAGCGTTATAAACCGTGCCATACTGGTCAATCACCATCAGCATAATGGATCCGGAGATGCCTGGAATCGCCATCAGCGCGACTGCGAACACGCCAGCGAAGGTCATGGTGCCGGCATCGGATAGTGTGTTGAGGCGGGTGATGGCAATTAAGTTTTCAGGCTGCTCGCCGCCGAGCTTGGCCAAACCGTAAATCGCAGCGAATCCCAGCACTGGCAGCAGCACATACCAAGCCTTGAATGGCACCTGGGTGATTTTGCGGTAGATGAACGGGCCAATTCCCAGCACCAAGCCAATGAAGAAGCTGTAACTGGGCAGGGGCCAGCTTGCGGTGACCAGCAAAATGGCCTTGGTGGAAAGCAAAATTCCCAGCACCGCCCCGAGTCCCACTGGCACCAGCAGGCGCAGGTGGGTGCGCGGCGCTTCGCGGAAATGATTCACTGCCGCGAGCAGGCGGTCATACAGCCCGACTACCACGGCAAAAATGCTACCGGAGAGGCCGGGAATAACAAGGGCGATACCGATGAGGGCACCTTTGATCAGATTTAGCAAAGTCAGTCTCCTTATTGGGCGCGATTAGGATTGGCGTAGATTAAGGGGTGGTGTCGGCAAATCGATGCCAGCATCATGCAAGGCTTTGACATAAGCGGCGAGAAACCGGCGCTGCACGTTGAGCTGTTCACCGTTAGCGGTGAGAAACTTGACCTGGTAGCTAAAGGTGCCATCACCATTATCGGTCAGCCCCAAGACGTCAGGACCTTGGCGAATGGCTTTGATTTGTGGCACGAGGTCGGCGTTGACTTGATCGATCACCGCGCGCACATGCTTGAGATCCGCTTCTGGGCGCATCGGCAATTTAACCAATGCCAGCATGTTGCTGCGAGAAAGATTAGAAACAATGGTAATATTGCGGTTAGGAATGTAGTTCACGGTACCGTCATAGCTGCGCACAATCGTCGTCCGCAGTCCCACTGAGGTGACCACGCCGGTAATGGCGCCAAGCGTAACGGCATCGCCGACATCGATCTGGCCTTCTAGTAGAATAAAGAAGCCCGTGACGACATCAGCGACAAAGCCTTGGGCGCCGAGGCCTAACGCGATGCCGACGACCCCAGCGCCAGCTAGCAAGGTCCCCACCGGCACGCCAAGCACAGTCAACACTGCATAAAGGTAGAAGAAAAAGACCGTGTAGCCCAGCACATTTTTGCTGAGGGCGTGCATGGTGGTGGCGCGGGTGCTGGAGACGCCAGTGCGCGCTTGGTAAGCGTTAAAACCGTGATTGATCAGGCGTTTGCCAATCGCGTTAATCACCAGAAACAGCACCGTGAACAAAACGATTTCAACCACGGTACTGACGATGGCATCGATAATTTTGCTCCAATCGATGGCATCGAAGTAGCGCCGCCAGGCATTGGGTTCCTCAGTTAAAGTGGTCAGTAGGATGTATGGGTTCAATATAATCGCTCCTTAGTCTGATATCAGTGTAACAAAATCCACCAACCCGGCCTAGCGCTGGTCTTGAATTTATAAAAAGTCTATATGATTGCCAAGAAAGTAGGTATCAACATGCCCAATCGTCTCACGCCTAAGCAAGCCGCGCCGCTATTTGCCGGGTGGCCAGAAACGCCCATTTATTCGTGCTTAAGTGGCACCATGGGTCAGTTAACCGGTACCGCGAACACTGCCGCGGCGGTCATTGGCGACTTTGTCTTCTTGGCTGGGGAACCCGATGCCGCCTTACTCACCTCAATTGCGGCCCTGCAGCCGCAGATTGTGGTGCCGCGCACTGACGCCTGGACACCGGTGATCGAGGGCACTTATGGCACTCGCGCCAAGCGCTTTGAGCGCTATGCCACGGTGAAAACCACCGCCGGCTTTGAGCCGCGCCGCTTGCAGCAGCTCGCTACCCCGCCTGCCGGCACGCAATTGGTGGCGCTGGATCAGCATTGGTTTGCCGAATGTCAGACGTTGGCCTGGGCGGAAGATTTTACGCGGCAGTTTCGCAACTTTGATCAATTTGCCCGGCTGGCTTGCGGCGTGTTGGCCCTGCGTGAAGGCGAACTAGTGGCCGGCGCCAGTGCCTACAGCGCCTATCCTGGCGGAATCGAAATTGAAGTCGACACGCGCGCAGACTGCCGGCGCCGCGGGCTGGCCACCGCTTGCAGCGCGCAACTGATTTTGACTTGTCTCGCCCGCGGGCTTTATCCCAGCTGGGATGCCCACACCAAAACCTCGCTGGCGCTGGCGCAAAAGTTAGGCTATCAGTTGGCTTATGTCTATCCGGCGTACATGGTCGCACCAGGCAGTTAACGTCGTGAAAAATTTGCCGCGGCCTAGTAATGATGATATTCTTGTTGTATACATATGCATCCGTTTTCGTGGGGTGTTAAAGGAGGGTGTTGCATGTCAGGAGCAGAAGTTGCTGGGGTGATTGCGGCAGTGGCGTTTTTGATCATTGCCTTAGCCGTAGCGATCATTGCCATTCGTTTATCATCTGTCACCAAGGAAATTAAAAACACAGTCGCCGAGGTTAACCAAACGCTCGATACGGTCAACGGTGAAATCAAACCGTTGACCAACGAGATTGAAGCGCTGCTGACCAAGTCCAACACGTTGCTCAACGACGTGAATGGCAAAGTGGCTGCCATCGATCCCGTGTTTACGGCAATCGGTGAGCTCGGAGAAAGTGTTTCTGACTTGAACACCTCAACGCGTAACCTTGCGGCTAAAGTGTCGACTGGCGCGAAGAATTCCGCCAAGGTCACCGTCGCCGCCAAGGTGGGGCAACGAGCCGCCGCTATGTTTTCCAAGAAAAATGAGCAAACCACAAAATAGGAGGTTTTCATTATGGCAAAAAAGAGTCATTTCTTGTTAGGTTTCGTACTGGGTGCCGCTAGTTCGTTAGCGGCAACCTATCTGCTGACACCGCAAACCAGTGATGAACTGAAGGCAAAATTCAGCAAGACTAAAGATGATTTGTCTGATCGGGCTGCTGACTATTATGACTACGCCCGCGATGCCACTGCTGAATGGCGCGAATCCGCCCAAAGCATGGTTGAGGATCTCAAACAGCGCGCGGCTAGTGCCAAACACGATGAAGGCGATGTGGCCAGTTATGATGATGCCACTCAGGCCTTGAAAGACGAACTGACGGACGCCCCAGAAGTGCCAGCCAGCGATGATTTCGATGATATCGTCTTGGACGGCAAGAGTGCCTTTGCCCAAGCCAAAGACGATGCCGAAACCGCCGCCGATGATTTAGGCGAAGTGGCCACTGAAGCTACTGCCGACCATGATGAAGCAGAAGACTTCGATGATGCCGCCACCAACGACATTGACCCCAGCGTGCCAGACGAAGCAGCGCGGGCAGATCAGGATCAGCCAGAAGCATAAAGCTTAAGCGCGATGAGCGGCCTCATCGCGCTTTTTGTTTGCACAAAAATAGCGTTGGGCCACGGCCCAACGCTGGTTTTATCTAATGGTAAAGTTACTTGTTGTTCTGCTTAGCTTCTTTACGCACCCGCGCATGTTCGGCAACTTGCTCGATGTGCTGGTGCATCAACTTTAACATCAGATCATTTGGTAAACCCATTTGAGGGGTCATCGCACGTTCGATATCAGACACAGGCATAATTCTTTTCCTCTTTTCTCTTCTTATTTTTCATCTTAATCATATGGGCTAGCCCTTAGATGTGCAAATAATAAATACATGAGATATTTCGTGTACACCAGACGTGAACATATGTAGACTGCCGAGAGTATGAACGTTGATGCCATCGGTTTTCCATTTTTGCTTTTACGCGCCGGTTCTGGCTTAAAATCACGCTTGCTTAGACTCACAGAAATGCCTAATCGTTCATTTTTGAGCAAGGCAAGCCCGTCAAATCAGGCTTTCTTCCGGATTTAATGCAGCAAAGTGAATAAATAATAAATAACGTATGCACACAGCTGATGGTAAAAGACCTAAACCAAGGCGTTCTTTGCTTGGCAAGCATACAAAAAGCGCTGACCTTCGCCAGCGCTTGGAATTAATCAATGACGGTGTAGTCTTTTGCGGTGTGCGTAAAGGGTTCGCACCCAGTGGCGGTGACATGGACACAGTCTTCAATGCGGACACCAGCCACACCAGGAATGTAAATCCCTGGTTCAATTGAGAAGCACATGCCCGGCTTCAATTCCATGTCATTGCCGGCCATGATGGAAGGAAACTCATGGGTCGACATGCCGATGCCGTGGCCTAGGCGGTGATTGAAGTATTCGCCATAGCCGGCCTTTTCGATGATATCGCGGGCAATTTTGTCGAGATCAGAAGCCCGCAAACCAGGCCGCACGGCGGCTTGGGCAGTGAGCTGGGCCTCTAGGCAGACCTTGTGGATTTCTTGGGCCTTGGCCGAAACGCCAGCGCCGAAGGCCACCGTGCGGGTGGCATCGCTCATGTAGCCGTGGTTGTCCGTGCCGAGGTCAAACAACACCAACTCGCCGGGCTGCACCGCGGTGGCTTCCGGGCCGCCATGGGGATCAGCGGCGTCAATGCCGGCCTGAACAATGGTGTCAAAGCTCATGTGCATGACGCCTTCCTTCATCATGGCGTATTCGATTTCTGCCACGACGGCTTGTTCGGTGATGCCGGCGCGCAAGGCCTTGAAACCAGCCGCGAAGGCGCGATCGGCTTGGCGCCCAGCTTCTTCCATTTTGGCAATTTCATCAGGCGTCTTGATCAGCTGCAGCGTTTCAATGAAGCGGCTGGCGTCAGCCGGGAACGTTGCCGTCGGGAACTGCCGCATGATGGCTTCGAACTTGAAAACGGCGAGGTCGTCTTTTTCAATGCCCCATTTGATGGGGTTAGCGACGCGCTTTTTGATTTCGGCGGCAATCAGGGCAAAAGGCTGCTCATGATCGAGGTAACCGGCGACCCCGTATGGCCAGCCGGCTTTCTTCACGGCTTCGATGGACAAGGCCGGAACGAACAAGAAGGGGTCTTGGTCCGGGAACACAAACAGGCCGGTGATCCGTTCTTCGGGGTCACTGAAAAAGCCGGTGAAATAATTGATATTGGTGTAATTGCTGATATAAGCGACATCCAGCGACTGGGCTTGTACCCAGGCCTGGAGCTGCTCAAGATGGACGTTCATAAGCTTTCCTCCTGAAATTCTCCCGCGCTCAGGGGAGTAATGACTTGCGGAACCAGTATACCACAGCAGGGTGTCGCGACTGGCTTTCTGAAAAATGGTAATGAAAATTACATTGAAAAATTCAGTAAAACGCTTGCATTGCTGGTGCTAGTCTGCTAAAGTATGTTGGAAATCACGAGAACCAAAACGTTCGCGTAAGGAGCAAACTAACAATGGAAAAACAAACAATTACGATTTATGATGTGGCCCGTGAAGCCAATGTCTCCATGGCCACGGTTTCCCGCGTGGTTAACGGCAACCCGAATGTGAAGCCGGCCACCCGCAAGAAGGTCCTTGAAGTCATCGACAAGCTGGACTACCGGCCAAATGCGGTGGCGCGCGGCTTGGCCTCCAAGAAGACGACCACCGTTGGGGTGATCATTCCTGATGTTACCAACATGTTCTTCTCCAGCCTAGCGCGGGGGATTGATGATGTGGCCACGATGTACAAGTACAACATCATTTTGGCCAACTCCGATGAGAACAGTCAAAAAGAAGTGCAGGTGCTTAACACCTTGCTGGCCAAGCAGGTTGATGGCCTGATCTATATGGGCAATGACATTTCCGATAGCATTCGCCAAGAGTTCTCCCGGAGCAAGACCCCAATCGTGCTGGCCGGTTCCGTTGATCCTGACGAACAAGTCGGTTCCGTCAACATCGATTACGTGGCCGCGGTTGAAGCCGCGACGACGCAGTTGATCAATTCCGGCTCCAAGCAGGTGGCGTTGGTCACCGGCCAACTGGCTCAGCCGATCAACGGTCAATATCGCCTGAAGGGCTACAAGCAGGCCCTGCAAAAGGCTGGCTTGCCTTACGACGAGAGCTTGGTCTTCGAAAGTGAAACCAGCTACCATGCCGGTTTAGCCTTGTTTGCCCAGCTGCAAAAGGCTGGCGCAACGGCGGCCGTCGTGGGCGACGATGAAGTCGCAGTGGGTATTCTCGATGGCGCGCTGGATGCTGGGGTGAAAGTGCCAGCTGATTTTGAAATCATCACCTCCAACAACACCAAGCTCACCGAAATGGCTCGGCCACAGCTGACCTCCATTGACCAGCCGCTGTACGACATCGGTGCCGTGGCCATGCGCCTGTTGACCAAGATGATGAATAAGGAAGACATCGACGCCAAGACCATTCGCCTGGGCTTTGATATCACCACGCGCAAATCAACCCGCTAAACTTGTGCCAAGCGAAAAATCCCGCAGTTGATGCTGCGGGATTTTTTGCATCCAGTCACGAAAAACCGCGCTGATCGTCCGCGCGGTTAGCTCATTATTGATTAGCTTCAGCGGTGGCTGGAGCAGTGCTAGAGGAGCTGGCAGCACTGGAAGAGCTGCTGGCTGCTTCGTCAGACTTGCTGGCGTCAGTTTGGTCCGCTTCGTCGCCACTCTTCTTTTGCCCATAACTATCGTCGTTGCCGCCTTGCAGGGAAGCCCAGAAGTCGGTGTAGTTAGCGGTGGTGCCGCCAATGCCAAACTGCGCCTGGGTGACGCCTGGCGTGTAGCCATAGGACAAGGCTTCTGCGGTGCTACCGGTGAGGCTAAAGGTCTTACCGTTATAAGTGACATCCCCATTTTTCAGGCCGGTTTCGGCATTGACCGTGGTGGACTTAACGGCGCTTGGCCGCTGCATGGTGTCGCTTAAAGCAAAGAGCTTCGGGTCAAGGGCGTAAACGGCATTGGCCAATGCCGCCCAATAGCGCTGGTTGATGGCACTACCGCTGGAGCTGAGGGTGTGGTTGGCGCCGTTGGCATTGTCGTAGCCCATCCAGCTGGCCATGGTGATGCCTGGGGTGGAGCCGATAAACCAGAGGTCTTTGTAGTCGTTAGAAGTCCCGGTTTTGGCAATTAGGTTGCTAGCGTTGAAGTTGACATTTTCCCCGGCGTAAATCCCGGTCCCACTGGTCACGGTTTGATGCAGCATTTGGGTCAGGATGTAAGCCGTGGCCTTTGAGAAGACATGACGGGTTGCCGTTTTGTGCTGGTAAATGACTTTGCCAGAGGGATCTTCGATGCGGTCGATGACGTAAGGCGAAACATTGCTGCCGCCGCGCGCAAAGGTCGCAAAGGCGCTGGCCGCTTCCTGCACCGTTTCGCCATAGTCCGTGCCGCCAAGGGCTAGGCCTAAGGTGGCGTAGTCGTTATCAGTTAAGGTCGTGACGCCCATTTTGGTCATGTAGGCTTTCACGTCGACACTTTTGCGTAGCTCTTGGTACAAGTTGACGGTGGGGATGTTCAGCGAGTTCTTCAGTGCCGTGGTGGCATCCACGAACTTATTCAAAATCGTGTTGCCGTAGTCGGTGACGGAATAGCCTCCGCCAAAGTCCTTCTTGAAGTCCGCGAGCATGGTACGACTGCTAATGATGCCACTGTCGATAGCGGGGCCGTAAACCAGCGTTGGCTTAATCGAGGACCCCGGGGAGCGCTTGGTGTAGATGTGATTGACTTGGCCGGCGGTGCCACCGACAAAGCCCAAAATCGCCCCGGTTTGGTTATCCAGCAGCACCGTGCCATTTTGCACTGGCGCCGACGTCTTGGTGTAGCCGCCGGTGACACTGTCTTTGACATAGCCGGTGTAGGTATAGCCAAAGCTGCCTTTATAGTTGGCCACTACTTTTTGCATGGCGTCGTAAATCGGCTTGTTCAAGGTGGAGTGCACTTGGTAACCCTTGGTGGCGAGCAGCTTGCTGGCATCTTTGTCGTAAGTTTGGGTCAAACTGGAGCTGCCTTCAAGCTGGGTTTTGGTGTAACCATCGGCTTTGGCCAATTGCTGGGCCAAAATGGTTTGCGCTTCGCTTTGCACCATGGTGTACACATAGTCATCTGAGCTGATGGTACTTTCCGCATTGCCTGGTGTGAGCAAAGCGGCTTTGAGATCAAACGCCTTGGCTTCGTCATATTCGGCCTTGGTAATGGTGCCAGCGCGATACATCCGAAACAAGACGGTTTTTTCGCGGTTAAAGCCAGCCGAGAGATCAGACTTGAAGGCTCCGGTGTTGGTGTAAGGCGTGTAGACAGAAGGGCTTTGCGGCAGGCCAGCGATGTAGGCAGACTCAGCCAAATTCAGATCCTTAGCGTGCTTGCCGAACAGTCCCAGCG
Source organism: Lacticaseibacillus salsurivasis (assembly GCF_036246225.1). NCBI lineage: Bacteria > Bacillati > Bacillota > Bacilli > Lactobacillales > Lactobacillaceae > Lacticaseibacillus > Lacticaseibacillus salsurivasis. The sequence continues at coordinate 15,153 of NZ_BTTP01000010.1, read as the reverse complement.
CCGCGGTTTCCACCCCGGCAATATTTTGGCCGGTGTGATTGCGGCCAAGGGTGATGATGTTCAGGTATTCCTCTAAAATCCGGGCCTTGCTGTAGTGGTGATTGAGCCGCAGCGCGTACATGATTTCCACGGCCTTACGTTTAAAGGTGGTTTGCGAATTCAAGAATTGCAGTTTGACGACCTGCTGAGTCAAAGTCGAGCCGCCAGTTTGGCTGCCCAAGCCGGTGACTTCCGCAAACACGGCGCGAATCAGCGCTTTCGGCACCACGCCATGGTTGGTCCAAAAATCCTCGTCTTCGGTGGCGACAATGGCTTTTTGCAGCCAAGGTGATACTTTGTCCAAAGTAACGGTATCACGCAGCAGGTCACTTTTAACATGGCCGATGGACTGATTGTTGGCATAAAACAGCTGGGTCGAGGTGTCGACATTGGCCAAGGTGCGCGTCATTTCGGCCTTGGTTGGGACCGCAGTGTCATTAATAATGGAAGCAAAATAGCCGCCGAGCAGGCCCACGCCAAACGCCAGTAAAATCAAGGCTAGCCCAACACCGTAGTAAATTAACGACCGCAGGGTATGCAAGGCAACCCGCAGGTATAAGGGCCAAGTGGCCTTGCTGAAAGGCGGCAAGGGTACTTTTTGCGCCTTGGGTGCCTGCTGCTTTTTTTGGTGATGCTTAGACTCTCGCACGTTTGAAATCCCCCAGATTACAACTAATTACGCATCATTATACCCCAAAACCACCTTTCGGTCATACCGCCGCTGGCAGCCGCAATCGCCGATGCATTCTTGCGGCTGGCATGCTAGACTAGCGGTATGGAGGGGACGGCATGTATCGAACGATTTTATTTGATGTGGATGACACCTTGCTTGATTTCGAAGCAGGGGAACTGGCTTGTTTAAAGCAGACCATTGAAGACTTTGGCGCCCGGTATACGCCACGGCTTGAGGCGCGGTATCTCACTATCAACGCCGGGCTGTGGGTGGATTTTGAAGCTGGCCGCATTCCGCGTCAGCAGATTTTTACCCGCCGCTTCACCCAGTTGTTCAAAGAGTTTGGCGTCGAGGCAGATGGCTTGGCGGCGGAGAAGCATTATCATAAAATGCTTGATCAACAAGCGATTGTCCTGCCGCATGTGGCGGAGACCCTTGAGGCCCTTAGTGACTATCGCTTGTATGTGGTGTCCAACGGTGTGATTGAAGTGCAACGCCAGCGCCTGGCCAAAGCTGGGCTGATTGATGCCTTTGCTGATATCTTTGTTTCGGATGCCATCGGGGCCCCCAAGCCAACCATGGCCTTCTTTGACTATGTGGCCAAGCATATTCCCAAGTTTGACGCGGCCACGACCTTGATTGTTGGCGATTCGCTGACCTCTGATATTCAAGGCGGCCGCAACGCCAAAATCGATTCAGTATGGTTCAACCCGCATTTCAAACCTAATCGCACCACAGTATTACCGGTTTACCAAATGAGCGAATTTAGTGATCTGACGAAAATCGCCGCGGAATAATGCAACAAAGGCGAGTGGCCGTAGCGGCCACTCGCCTTTCGTTCGCGCTTAAACCAGCCGGATGCTCCCGGTGGTGGTGGTGAGCAGTCCCTGCGGCGTCAGGAGCTGCAGCGCACCATCCGCCGTGAAGCCTTGAACGGTGCCACGCTGGTCGGCGCCGGCACCAGCAAGCGTCACCGTCCGGCCTAGCCAGGCGGCATGCTGCCGGTAAGCCGGCATGATTTGGGCGGGCGTCTGCAGCAGCTGGGTGAAATGAATCAGCCACTGGGCCAGCAGGGCCGGCCGCAAATCAGGCGTCGGCGCGGCGCTCAGCAGCGCGCCGATGGGCAGCCCGAGTTTGGTTTCGTGCCGCTGGGTGCTCGGGGTGAGGTTAACACCGACGCCGATCAGCACCGTGGGCTGCGGCTCAGGCACAAAGGTGGCCATGATGCCAGCAACTTTGCGGTCATTCACCAGCAGATCATTGACCCACTTAATCGTGGCCGTGACCTGCACGACCTGGCTGACCGCTTGCTGCAAGGCGACGCCCGCCGCTGGGGTCAACAGCGCGGTGGCGGCCGGTGCCGGCAGCGCGTAGGTGAAATACAAACCGGCGACCGGCGGCGAATCAAAATGATGGCCGCGCCGGCCAATGCCCGCCGTTTGCTCATCGGCCAGCAGCAAAAACGGGGCACGGCGACCACTTTTAATTTGGCGCTCTGCCGTGAGCATCGTCGAGTCCACGGTTTTGAAGTGTTCGATGGGCATGGTCGCCAAGACAGGCGGCAGCTGGTGTTTGATGAGATCAATCACAGGCATACTTTCTCCTCACAGAAAAACCGCGGACCAGCCGCGGTTTCAGTTTCGTTATTGGGCTAAACGACTGATGGCATCGGCGTAGATGGCCACCGCCTGAATAATGCTATCCACCGCCATGTATTCGTTAGCTTGATGCATCACGTTTTCCGCATCTGGCATCAAGGCCCCGAACGCCACGCCGCGGTCGATGATGCGACCATAAGTGCCGCCGCCAATCACCTGTTCAAAGCCGGGTTGGCCGGTGTGATCTTGATACACTTGCAGCAGGGTTTTCACCAGCGGATCGTCGCCGGCCACATAATGCGGCGCCTGGGCGTGGCCGTTCACTGTGACTGTCACGGTGTCCGCCCCTAAAGCGGCGGTAATGCCGGCAATGATGGTGTCTGGATCGGTGCCTTGCGGGTACCGCACGTTCAGCAGCACCTGCTGCTTGCCGGCGGGTTCGTAGGTTAACAGATCAGGGCTGGCGGTTAATTCACCCATGACGGCGTCTTTGTGGTTAATGCCCAGCAGGTGGCCGCGGGAGTCTTCATGCATGTGGGCGGCAATCGCACTGACATATTGCTTGCCGGCTGGATCCAGCGGCAATTGGTTCAGCAAGGTCGCCAGGAAAGTGGCGGCGTTGATGCCGTCGCTTGGTTCCTGGGCATGTGCGCCTTTCCCGGTCATGGTCAGTGTGATGCCATTAGCCGCCGGGCTGGTTTCAACGTGAATGCCTTTTTGCTGGTTAGCCGCCGCTAGGAGCGTGTCCAGGCTCGTTGGAATCTCCCCTGCCAAAGTGGCGGTAGCGCTTTGCGGCACCATGTTCACCCGCAGACCAGCGCTAAATGAGGTCAGCTGCAGGTCGCCGGTGGTTGGCTGCGGCTTGAAATCAATGGCAAAAGTGGCAATGCCTTTTTCCCCATTGATGATTGGAAATTCCGCATCCGGTGAGAAGCCAAAGTCAGGCGCAGGTTCGGTTTCTAGGTAACGATGGATGCCGACCCAATCAGACTCTTCGTCGGTGCCGATGATGAAGTGAATCTTCTTGTTGATTGGGCACTTCAAGTCGCGCACCAGCTTCAACGCATAGTAAGCAGCAATGCTTGGCCCTTTATCATCAGAGGACCCGCGGGCGTAAAGCTTGCCATCTTTAATCACGGGATCAAAGGGATCGGTGTCCCAGCCTGGGCCGGCCGGGACGACATCCATGTGGCCAAATAACCCGAAGATCTCGTCGCCTTGGCCCAATTCGATGCGGCCGGCCACATTGTCGACGTTCAAGGTGTTAAAACCATCGCGTTCCGCCATGGCGAGCATGGTGTTCAGCGCCTTGGCCGGGCCAGGGCCAAGCGGGGCGGCGTCAGTTTTATGCGCCACGTCCCGCTGTGAGTCGATTTTCAAAAGGGTGGTCAAATCTTCAAGGAGTTGAGGACGGATCTTTTCTGCTTCAGCTTGCCAATTGGTCATGGTCATCCCTGCTTTCTTTAGTTGATTAATTAAACCATATCATATTGCCATAAAAGACAACTAGTGAAAACGATTAGAAATGCCTACTTTTTACGCTCCGAGACGAGTTGGACTCAGTAGGCTTGAATTCGGGGTCAGGCGCAAGGCCACTTGTAGGTGCGGCATGGCTGCCGCATCAAGGGTTGACGTCAGCCGGAGCTGCAAGGCACTGGCTTTGAGCCAGCCTTGCGCCACATGCAGCCAAGGCGTGCCACCAGTGAGATGCACAGCATCAATCGTGACTGGCGTGTTGTTGGCCAACAAGGCACATTGGCCGCTGCTCGTTTGGGGCAGGGGATGCAGCGCCGCGCCTAAACCGTCGTGGTGAATCCAGGCGGTTTGGCCAAGGAGTTGATTAGCCCAGCCAGCCGTCGGGGCAAAGTTAACGGTCAGAGCCGCCACAAATTGGTTTTGCGAGAGTTGATAGAAGGTTTGGCCGCCACTTTTGACCTCCTTAATCACGTCGAAGGTCGCCGCTGGGGCAATCGTGCGCTGCGTGGGGGCTGGGGTGTATGGATTTTGATAGATGGGCAAACTGGCCAGGGAAGAGTTGCTGGCGAGGCCGCTGCGGTTCACCGTGGTGGCTTCCGCTTTCAAGGTGGCATATTGATGGGCAATGGCCGGGTAGTTGGTGACCACGCCATCGATATTTAAGTTCACCAGCCATTGCCACTTGGCTGGCGTTTCCGTCATTTCATCCCAGGCGAACACTTTTTGCCCGATGGCATGCAGCGAGCTGACCAGCGGCTTGGTCAGCAGATCGGTGGAGACGTCGATACCGTTGACCCACTGAAAGACGCTGTAGTTGATGCGTTTTAGCGAGCCGACAATGAACAGGCGCGGACAGTTGGGTAGCAGTTTTTGCAGCCGTTTGAGACTACTTAAGGAAAAAGAATGAAACATGACCCGGTTTTGCATGCCATACTGGGTCACAAGGGCGGCAATTTTCTTTTCCAAGTCCGGATGGGGCTCGCCTTTGACGATTTTGGTTTCAATGAGAAACTTTTGCTGGCCGTTTTGGTAATGCGCAAAGAGTTCCTGCAGACTGTGAACCGGTTCGCCATTTTTGGTATGATAACCATGCAAAACGGCATAAGGCGTCTGGGCGATGATAGCGTTGTGGCCGGTCATGCGTTGAATGTTATCATCATGTTGAATGACCAACACGCCATCTTGGCTTTCATGGACATCCAATTCCACATAATCACTGCCGCGGGCAAAAGCGGCATCGTCGCTTTGAAATGTTTCTTCCGGCGCATCGATTGGATCACCGCGATGACCCACGACGGTAAAGCCGGCAGTCAGCAAATACAATCCAATCAAGGCGCCAATCCATAACCGTTTCGGCATGAGGCGCTCCTTTCACTCGTTGGTCGCGGTGCGACCGCTACCAAAACCTTAGCACAAAAAAACCGGGATGAAAAACCACACCGACTGCCGGTGCATCAGGATCCCGCTGAATCAGTAAAGGAGATTATTATGGCGCAAAAATATGAGACTTTTGATTTACTCCAAGAAATCACGTTAAATGATGGCCGCCGCTACATTGAGCTTGGCAATATCATGATGAATGGGCGCGCGGAAAAAGCGGCGATCAAAGGTCTGATCAAGCGCGTCCGCATTTTGCAGCTCAATATCCCGCACTCTAACGCGGTGAAGGTGTATGAACAATACGTCAATGAGCACTACGAATTCCCGCCGTTTGACCTGGACCAGTGGGAAGAATGGGCGAAGCCAGAAGGACCGGTGAAACAAGCGTATGATGAAATCTTACGCCAAAACCATATTGGCTAAACCCTGGCGTTGGCTGCTGCCAGTGCTGAGTTTTTTTCTGGTGCTGGGGCTCACGCGGCTGGATGCCCCGTTCTACCACCAGCCCATTGTGCAAGTCACGGCGGTCCACACTGGCAAGGCTCAAAAGCAAGTGGATAACTTTGATAATCATGACGTCACCCATCACCAGCAAGTGCAGGCCAAGTTCCTGAACACCGCGCGGCGCGGGCAAGTCATCACGTTGAGTAATACGTATTCCGGCTCAGGGGCGCTGGACACCCCGCTGCGCCGCGGCGACCAAGTCTTTGTCGAACGGCAAGCAGGCCACTATCAGCTTAAAGATGAAAAACGAGATGGCGCAGTGTTGGGCCTACTGGCCGCCACGATTTGTCTCATGGCCCTGGTGATGAAAAAACGAGTCTGGCTGATATTTGGTAGTATTTTGGCCAATGTGGTGTTGCTGCTGGTGACCTTGCATGTGGAAACCACCAGCAATCAAAAGCTGGCTTATGCCTTGTTTAGCCTGATGGCAGTGTTGTTTACGGTGGTGACCACGGTGTTTATTGCCGGGATCAAGCGCCAAGCCGCCGTGATCGCCGTTGCCACTTTAGGGGCCACGGCCTTAGCGTTGGCGCTGGGTTACGGCTTGTTTGCGGCGACGGGCTATCGGGATTTGCACATCGAGGCGGTGGCATATGTGACCCAAGTGCCGCAGCTGTTGTTTTTTGTGCAGATCATGATTGGCTCGCTGGGGGCGGTGCTGGATGAAAGCAACGATATCGCCGTGGCGGTGATGCAGCTGCCAGCCGGCTTCAAGCAGCGGTTTCAGGCTGGGATGGCGATTGGCCGCAATGTCATGGGCCCACTGATTGCGGTGCTGTTCATGATTTTTATGGCCGATACCTTCACCGAAAGCATTTTGTGGTTGCGCAATGACAATGCCATTTCGCAAACCTTTATCTGGGTGATGGGCCTGGGCTTTGCGCAGGCGCTGATTTCCGCGTTTGGGATTGTGCTGGCGGTGCCATTAACTAGCCTCCTGGCAGCCTGGCCAAAGAAGGTGCAAGCATGAATACGTTTGAAGCATTGCTTTTGGCGCTACTGGTGTTGATGGTGGCTGTTGGTGGCAAGCAAGGGTTCAGTAATTTCCTCGCGGTGATCATTAATTTTTTGCTGATGATGCTGGCGGTGATTTTGATGGCTGGCGGGTTCAATGCCCTCGGCGTGGCAGCGATATTGGGGTTGGTGGTGCTTGCCACCACGATTTTCTTATCGACTCGAGATAGCGATGTGGCTCAAACCGCCTTTGTGGCGTCGCTACTGGTGATGCTGGGCATGCTGCTGGTGATTGGCATCGGCGTGCGGTATGCGCATGTGGCCGGCTTTGGCACCGAGGATTCTGAGGCGCTGGAGGGTTACAACTTGTTGATTGGGGTTAGCTTTCCGCACATCTTAATCGCCACTGCGCTGTTTTCGACCCTCGGTGCCATTGCCGAAGCGGCAGTGGCGGTGGCCGCGGGGATGAAAACGTTAGGCGCGGCCGCCTCTGAAGCGGGGCTCACGCAAATGGCTGCTGAAATCATTGGTACTGCGCTGAACACCTTGTTCTTTGGCTTTTTCGGCGGTTTTGCTGGGCTCTTTCTGTGGTTTACGCAGCTGCGCTACCCGTTCTGGCAGGTGCTGAACAATCAGATTTTTGCCCGGGAACTGATTGAAGTCTTGTTTTCGATGATTGCCGTGACGCTGACGGTGCCTTTTACCATGTGGATCGTGCAGCGGCGGCAGGGAGGCCGTTCGTGAATTACTTTATTTCAGATACTCATTTTTTCCATGCGGACCTGCTTGGCCCCAATGATTTTGCGCCGCGGCTGTTTGATTCGGTGGCGGCGATGAACAATGCGCTGATCAGCGCCTGGAATGCGCGCGTCGACGATGAGAATGACCGGGTCTATCACTTGGGCGACATTGCCATGAACCCAGAGGCGATGCCTACTGAGCAGGCGGTCCTAGCGGTGCTGACACAACTGCATGGCCAAATTGTCTTCATCAAAGGCAATCATGACTACCAGGCCCGCTTCAAGTTTCTGCACCGCCAGGATCCCGGTTGGCATGGCCAGCCCAAGTTCCTGTTTCATGACGTTGGCACCATCATCAAGGATAATCACACCCAGTTCATCATGACCCATTACCCGCTGCTGTTGGGCATCACCCAGCAGACCCTGAATTTACATGGCCATATCCACAACAGCATGGTGCCGATTGCCGAAAACATCAACGTCGGGGTGGATGCCCCGGAACGGCGCCTGGTGCCGAGCATTCAGGCCTTGCCTTGGGGCAGTCCCTTGGCTGCGGCCGAAGTGCATGAATTGGCGGCCGCCAAGAAAGCTTATTTGCAAAAACAGGGGCAAAATTAGAAGGCTCACATTGATTTTTAATCTAAACCCCGGTAAACTGTTAAGCAAAGCGGGGTGGGGGATTGGAAAAACAAATCAAAACAGAGCTCCAAGCACTGCGGCAAGCACTTTTAGCCGCGGCGGACCCTAAAGCAGCGGGGCAAATCAACGCGTTAGTTACACTGGGTTTTCGCAAGTTGCAGCAAGGGGATTTTACGGCGGCGTATGTCACTTACAGTTTTTGGCCCCAGTTGGCCGTTTTCTTACCAGAGGCGGCCCAGCCAGCGCTCCATGCGCAGCTGGTGCAACTGGAGCAAGGGGAAGCATGATCGGTAGCGGCAGGGGAGCCGCTTCTTTTTTGCAGTCTAGGGTAAGCGTTTTCTTTTTCAACTTGTTTTTCGTATAATCTAGGCAAAAGGAGTGGTCAAAATGAAAAAGCAATGGTTAGGCTTGGCCGTGCTGGCCGTGCTGGCGCTCGGTGGTTGTGGGCAGAAGCAAAGCACCAGTCAGTCGACCAGCAATGCTAAGTCGAGCAAGGTCAGTAGCAAAAAATCCAAGGCCAAAGCCAAGGCCAAGGCTAGTTCGAGTAGCAGTCAGGCTTCAAGTTCAACCGCCGCGCCAACGCAGACGCATCTGGCAACGCTGCAAAGCGCCTTGCATAAGCAAATTCCCGGCGTTAAATTTCCGCAGCAAGATCCTGCTGCCAGTGGGCAAGCCTTGAACGTCGCCGCGGAAGGCACGGCGGCCAGCTACAAGTTGTATTTCAGTTTTGGCGCCGCCGCCGCTTTTCAGGCGAGCACGTTGCCGCGGGCTAATGCCCCTTACGTGTTGACCAAAACCACGCCAGAATCGACTGCAGCGGCCCAAGCGGCAGATGCCGCGATCAACTACCAGACCCTGCAGGCTGGCTTGCCGACCATCGCGCTGGGTGATGGCTTGACCGGCACCAAAGAAGGCGCAGCCGGGTCGACGTATGTGACTTGGCACGAAGGCCGCTGGTCCTTGGTGGCCAGCGGGGTCAATCAGAATCAGGAAGATCCCGTTGCGTTAGCTAAGCAAGCCGTGAGCTTTTTAGCCCAAGCCAGCCTGCCGATTCCGGCCACGCATGGGGCGGTGGTGCTGCGTGTGGCCAAAAGCAGTGACCGGGTCAACACCGTGGCCTGGCGCGAAAACAGTGCCTACTACCAGCTGAGTGGCATTGATCCACTGATGACCTTGCGCCTGGCGACTTTGCTGCGCTAGGTGGACGCAAACGCCTGTGCTATACTAGAAGCTATTGTAGGTCGAAGGAGGTGGCAGAATGTCTGAACGGACCTTGAAAGAGCGGCCGGTGCGCCAGCCGATTATACCCATGGCGCAAATCAGTCAGGTTGCCCCTGATTTGATCACGATTGATGGCCGGCGCTATCAGCTGGTGAAGGACCATAAGGCGGGCTTTGATAAGGCCAAGTTTGCCGAGCGCTACATGGATGTGCTGGAAAAATATGACTACATCGTCGGCGATTGGGGCTATGAGCAATTACGTCTGCGGGGGTTTTATCGCGATGACAATCGCCGCGCCAGCAAGGATCAGTTGATCGGCACGTTGGAAGACTATCTTTATGAGTATTGCAATTTTGGCTGCGCCTTTTTCGTCTTGCAGCGGTTGGATGCGCCGGCGGGTAAACCTAAGCGGCGCCGCGGCGGCAAGAGTCATCATCGCAAGGCTGTCCCTTATGAGGAAAAAGCCGTGAAAGCCCAGCCCGTCGTTGGCCGCGCCGAAACCGTGGCCAAGGACAAACCGCGCAAACGCCACTTCACCATTAAAACGCGCGAATCTGATTGAGAAACAGGAGAAGATTTTTGACATATCAAGGTTATATGATTGATTTAGACGGGACGATGTATCGTGGCAAGGAGCGGATTCCAGAAGCGAAGGCTTTCGTGGAGCGCCTGCAGGCCAAGCATATCCCGTTTTTGTTTTTGACAAACAATACCACCAAGTCGCCGGCTGATGTGTGCCGCAATTTGGCCGAAAACCATGACATTCACGCCGACCCGGCGCAGGTCTACACGCCTTCTTTGGCGACGGCGAGCTGGATTCAGCAGCAAAACGGCGGGGATGCGCGTGGCAAGTCCGTTTACGTGATTGGTGAGCTCGGTTTGAAGCAGGCCTTGCTGGATGTGGGGCTGCGCTTTAACGAATATGACCCTGACTACGTGGTGGTGGGGCTGGATTATGATGTCACATATCATAAATTCGAGCTGGCCACGTTAGCCATTCAGCGCGGCGGCATGTTCATCGGCACCAACGCTGACACCAACCTGCCCAACGAACGCGGCCATGTGCCTGGCGCCGGTTCGGTGATTGCGTTGGTGGAGCGCAGCACCCAGCGCAAAGCCTTTTACATTGGCAAGCCCGAGTCCATCATCATGACGCAGGCCTTGCATAAAATGGGCCTCACCAAAGAGCAGGTCGTGATGGTGGGCGATAATTACAATACCGACATCAAGGCCGGTATTAATGCGGGCATCGATACCTTGCTGGTGTATACCGGGATCTCCACCCGAGCCGATGTCGCTAAGCAAGCGGTTAAACCCACGCATGAAGTCGCCAGTCTGGCGGACTGGGAGGTTTAAGATGAAGCGGCTGGGGCAGCAGGTCTGCCTGTGGCTTTTCATCATCAGTGCGGTGGTGTGGGGCACGATTTTGCTGACTTACGCGCTGTATCCGGTGTTCATGCACCTCGAGGATCTGCCAGCGGTGGCGGGGCTGAGTAGCGGCCGGCTTTATCACAATTATGTGCACCTGCTGACCTACCTGCAGGTGCCCGGCGTCAAGTTTAGCCTCCCGAATTTTCGCTGGTCGGCGAGCGGTGCGCAGCATTTTGCCGATGTCAAAAAGCTGTTTGTCCTGGCGATTGTGGTGTTTTGGATGACGGTGTGGCCAGCCTGGCACTGGTTGCGCCAGTTGCGGCAGACGCGCCAACGCTATCTGCTCATTCGGCCGTTTCAAATTGGGGCGCTGGTGCCGTTAGTGCTGGGCGCTTTGATGGCGGTGAACTTTGATGCGGTGTTCATCGGCTTTCACAAGCTGATGTTTCGCAATAATGATTGGTTGTTCGATCCTAGTGTGGATCCCATTATCAACGTCCTACCCGAAAACTTTTTCGCTGCCTGTTTCGGCTTAGCCTTGCTGCTGTTCGAAGCCGTGATGGTCTGGGGACTGGTGAGTGGCCGGCGGGATGCCAAGCTTCATGGTAAATAAAAAACGTGTTCGTCAGTTGTGACGAGCACGTTTTTTGCCTATGGGGCTGGTTTAAGCGGCGGTTTTGTTGCGGCCACGGAGCGCTGTGATCAGCACCGGAATCAGAGAAATCGCAATGATGCCCAGCACCACCACCGAGAAGTGCTCCTTCACAAAAGGCTGATTGCCGAAGAAGAACCCGGCGACGCAGCACAGGGTCACCCACAGAAAGCCGCCAATCAAGTTGTAATGGATGAATTTGGGATAGTGCATGTTGGAGCCGCCAGCCACAAACGGGGCGAAGGTCCGCACCAACGGCATGAAGCGGGCGATGGCAATGGTTTTACCGCCATGGCGATTAAAGAAGTTTTCGGCTGATTTCAATTTATCACGGTTGATCAGACGGCCGAACAGGGAACTATTAGAAGCCGCCAAGCCCAAATGCCGGCCGATTTCATAGTTGACCGTGTCACCAATCACGGCCGCGGCGAAGAACACGCCGAACAGCACCCAAATATTCAATCCATAGGCTTCGTTCGCGGCCAGTGCGCAAGCCGCAAAGAGCAACGAGTCACCAGGCAGGAAGGGAAACACCACCAGGCCGGTTTCGATAAACACCATCAAAAACAAAATGAGGTAAGTCCAGTTCCCAAAGCTGGAAACAATGCTCACCAAATGGGTGTCGATGTGTAGTATAAAGTCGATCAGTTGGGTCATGCTACTCCTCCGAATTTAGGTTGGCTCCAGGTGGCGCTGGCGCACAGTATCTTGCTGCGCTTCATTATACCGGGTCTGGCGCAAGGCAGGCGTGGCCTTTGGATAAGTTTAATAATTATCGTCTTCCAATTCAGGATGCGAATGGGCCAAGCGGCTAGCGGCCGCGGCAGCAATCGCGCCGACAATATCATCCAAAAAGGTGTGGATAATGCCTGGTTCATGGGCATTCAAGACCGCCAAAATGCCAGGTTTGACCCGGTCAATGTAGCCATAATTGGTAAAGCCAATCGAGCCGTACACATTCACCACCGAGAAGGCCAAAATTTCGTCGACCCCATACAGGCCTTCATCTTCTTCGATGATGTGCTGCAGCGGCTGGTCGAGTTTGCCCGCTTCGGCCAACTTGTCGAGCTGCACGCCGGTCATCACCGCGTTTTGGACTTCCCGCTTGCGCAGGACGATCATCACATTTTCGATGGCATCCGGTAAGGTCAGATCAGGGATGAATTTTTCCTGCAGGAACATGACGAGCTCACCAATATCTTTCGGTTCCACCCCGCGTTCATGGAGTAAGGCAATGGTGTGTTCATAGAGTTTTTCTTCGTTGGTGATACTTTGTTGATCTGCCATTTGAATCGCTTCCTTTGGTTAATGATAAAGCTGTGAGCTGTGCAGGGCTTGGCGGCGTTCTGGATACAAGAAGCTTAAGGCTTCGTTGACCGCAATCGGGGCTTCACCAAAGCCGCTGGCGATTAATTTCAGCTTGCCAGGATAGCTGGCGACATCGCCGATGGCATAAATACCTTGGCGACTGGTAGCCATGGTGGAGGCCACTTTAATGGCGTTGCGGTCGAGCTCCACGCCCCAGCTGCGCAGCTGCTTGTTTTCACTCATGAAACCGTAATTGACCAACAGTTTGTCGACGCGTAGCTGGCGCTTGGCGTCGCCGCGCACCTGCTTCAAGGTGACGTCGATTTGGTCACCCGCCGCCTGCACGGATTCAATCAAAAATGGGGTGTGCAACTGGACAGGGCTGGCTTTTAATTCAGCCACGCTGGATTCTAAGGCGCGGAACTGATCACGGCGGTGAATCAGATTCACCTGCTTGGCGCGCGGCGCAATGGCTAAGGCCCAGTCGATGGCGGAATCGCCACCGCCGGCAATGGCCACGGTGTCGCCATCGAAGGTCGCAAGGTCCCGCACAAAGTAAAAGACGTTTTTGTCATCCAAGGCCGGATCGTAATCCACGGCCAGGCGGCGCGGCGTGAAGGCCCCGCCGCCGGTCGCGATAATCACCGTTTTGGTCAAAATTGGCCCTTGCGTGGTGTCCAGCTGATAGGTGCCATCATCGAGTCGATTGATGGCAGTGACAGTAGTGGCAGTTTTGATGGTGGGCTTGAAGTGGGTGACTTGCTTTTGCAGCTGTTCGACCAGCTGCTGGCCGCTAATGCCAGGGAAGCCCCCAATGTCATACAGCACCTTGGCCGGATACAAATTCCCGGTCTGGCCGCCTAAGTCGCTGAGACTTTCGACCAAGGCGACGTCAGCGGCATGCAGCCCGGCGTAAAAGGCGGCGAACATGCCGACGGGCCCGCCGCCAATCACAGTGATTTCATAAGTGTGTGTTGCCATTTGGATTCCTCGTTTCCTCTATGAACTATCTGCTTAACCGTACCATATTTTAGGCTTGGCAACCACGACCAGGTCGCTCCAGTTTCACACTTAGCCGAAGCGCGATTATGGTATAATGCTCCAGAATAAGATTGCTTAATAGGAGGAAACTATGTACCCACAACTCGAACTTGATACTTTCAGCGGCCCCAAAGCCGTTATGACCACGTCCATGGGTGACATCACCTTTGCGTTGTTCCCGGAGCAAGCCCCGAAAGCCGTGGAAAACTTCACGACCCTGGCCAAGCAGGGTTACTACGATGGAATCACCTTTCACCGGGTAATTCCCGACTTTATGATTCAAGGCGGCGATCCTACCGGCACTGGTGCTGGCGGTGAAAGCATTTGGGGCCAAGCCTTTGAAGATGAATTCAGTGCTTCAGTGTTTAATCTTAAAGGCGCACTGTCCATGGCCAATGCTGGGCCTAACACGAATGGCAGCCAATTTTTCATCGTGTCCAACGAACACCTCAACCCGCAGATGGCGCAGCAATTGCCTGGCGCCGGTTATCCGCAGGCCGTGATCGATGCGTATCAACAAGGCGGCACCCCATGGCTTGACGGCCGGCACACCGTGTTTGGTCAAGTGATGGCCGGCATGGATGTGGTTGAAGCCATCAGCCGCGTTCAAACCAGCGCTGACAAACCCGACACCCCCATTACCATCGAGCACATTACAATTGCCTAGTTTGAGTCACGGCTGAGCATTCGTTATACTGAATAGGTAAGCAGACTCACATCATAGAAATGAAGTGGCGCAATGAACTATCGAATCGGTGATATCGTCACCGGCAAGGTCACTGGCATTCAGCCCTACGGCGTTTTTGTTCTGCTCGATGATCGCCACCAAGGCCTGATTCACATTTCCGAGTGTCAACACGGCTTCGTGAAAGCACTGACGGATTTGTTCAAGGTCGGCCAGCAGGTGCAGGTGGTCATTTTGGATATTGATGAGTTTTCGGGCAAAATTAGTTTGTCCGTGCGGGCGCTGCAGCCGGCACCGGCGATGACCACTTACCGGCATCGCAAGCACTATTGGACGAACCGTAAGCTGCATTTAGGCTTTACCCCGATTGCTGAACGCCTCGATGGCTGGGTCAGCGAGTACCTTGGCCTGATGGAAAAGCACACAGACGACTAGTCGTGTGCTTTTTTCGTACATTGAATTTTGATTATTCATTTTTGTTCGGAAATAGACGAGATGAATAATCATTCTTTGCGCTCTTAGTGGCCAAATTTTCGCTTATTCTGTTTTTTTAGTGAATGTTGAATTAAGTGTTGACGCTAGGGGCTGTTGGCTGGTAAGATACTTGTTGTTGTCAAAACGGCAAGCGCAAATCGCTTCGCCGGCAAATGTTTGGAAGACGAATAATTATTCATTCCATGACATTTTAATTTGACAAGCAAAAAGCCATAAGATATACTGTTAAAGTTGTCTTTTGGACACAGTGGTCCTTTGAAAACTGAACAAAGTTTCGTAAATGTGATAGGGCTTTTCGATGCAAATCGAAGAGAATTAAACATGAGCGAAGTCAATTCGCAAACAACAAATCGAGCTATTCAAATAACTCATTATAT
>NZ_BTTP01000009.1:0-96652 GCF_036246225.1 Lacticaseibacillus salsurivasis | reverse complement strand
ATGGGTGTACGGACTCATAGCCGAGTTCTCCTTGTAGTTGGTGTTGTGGTGATTCCATTTTACAAGGACTCAGGCTATGAGTCTTTTCTATTTGACTAATTTGTTGCACTTGAATTGTAAATCCGTCGCAATCAAAAACGCAGCGACCAAGTTTGTGAGAACTGGCCGCTGCGCCGTTAGTCAACGTTAACGCCATCGCCGGGGCGATGACATAAGTGAAGAGAAGCTCCATTCGATTCACCGCCAGGAGGCTCCAGCTGAGTTGGTCCAAGGTTTTTTGGATCGGTATGAGGACATGCCGGTCAAGGAACTGTGGCTGGTGGATGTGCCAGCAGGGGAGGAAAAGCTCGCCATTATTGGCGCCATGGCCAAGCGGATGGTCGCACGCGCCAATCGACCGATGAAAATCATCACCACCTTGGATCGGCGAGCGGCGCTGAAGGACGCCGATTTTGTCACCACTCAATTTCGCGTGGGGCAGCTGCCGGCCCGGGTCAACGATGAAAATATTCCGTTGAAATACGGTCTGGTCGGCCAAGAAACCGGCGGCACCGGGGAACTGATGATGGCGCTGCGCTCGATACCGGTGCTGCTGGCGAATGAACCTTACTTGCCGCAATTCGATTTTGCAGCCTTGCGCGCCAACGGGACGCTCAACTACAATTGATAGCAGTCGATGCTTGAGCCACATGGCACTGGCTGCGATTATCGTTTCATACTATTTATTTCAAACGGTAGATGGTGTTAACTAGAGATTAAGGGAAGCCGGTTTCGGACTGAATCATAGGTAGGGTGGAAGAAAAGTATGCAGAGTCACGAAGCAGTTGAATTAGCCTTAAGGGAAGCCATTATTGCTGGACAATATACCATCGGGGAAAAGCTACCGACTGAGCGCGTGTTGCTGACGCAGTTTCAGGTGTCCCGCTATGGGCTGCGGCAGGCGCTAAAGGTCTTGGTTGATGAAGGCCTGTTGCGCGCCGTTCAAGGCAGCGGCTACTTTGTGGAAGATCCTCGGCATCGGCAGCATAAGCAAGCGGCGCAGAAAATTATCGGCGTCATCACAACGCATTTGGCTGACTACATTTTTCCGCCGATTATTTCTGGGATTGACAGCGTCGTGAGCGCTGCCGGCTACGGCCTGATGCTGAGTAACACCCATAATGAATTTGCTAATGAACAGAGAAGCTTGCTGCGCATGATTGAGACCGGTGTGTCTGGCTTGATTATCGAGCCGACGCGCAGTGCCATGACCAATCCTAATTTAGCCCTGTATCGCCGGATTGCGTTGGCAGGGACGCCAGTGGTGTTCATCAACGCCGGCTACGCTGGACTGGCAGACTTTCCGACCTTGACCGTGGATGAGGCAAGCGGCGAGCGGCAGTTGGTTGAGTATTTACTCGAACAGGGCCACCGCAAGATTTTGGGACTCTTTCAGATTGATGATCAACAAGGCGTCAACCGCATGCAGGGCTTTGTTCAAGCCTATCAAGCCAAGCTGGCAGGGGTGACGAGCGGTAATGTGATGCTTTACCAGTCAGGTGATCGCCTGGCGGACCTTAAGGCGCGGATTCTTGACCAAGTGACAGGGGAGTTGAAGCCGACCGCGATTGCCTGTTACAACGATCAACTCGCCATTCGCCTGATTTCCTGGCTTGGGGAGATTGGTTTGAAAGTGCCAGCTGACATTTCCTTGGTCGGGTTTGACGATTATGAAATGAGCCGCTATCTGAACCCTGAGTTAACCACAGTGGTGCATCCGAAACGTCTGATGGGTGAGGATGCCGGGCGGGCGGTGCTAACGGCGATTGCGCAACAACGGCCAAGCTCACATCAATATCCGGCCAAGTTGATGTTACGCGCCTCAACCCGAGCGCTCAGGTAAATTGGTCCGAATTGGTTTGAAACAATTGAATTAATTTGATAGAGACGAATAAATCTCATACCTTGAAGTTGCACAAAGTGTGCAACTTCTTTTTTTATGGGTGGGAGAAACCAATGGAAAAGGCAATCAAACAAGCAATTCAAAGTGGCCGGCTGGTCTTGGGCCTGGAGCTGGGTTCGACGCGGATTAAAGCCGAGTTATTAACGGATCAATTAACGCCGGTCGCCACCGGCGCTTATGGCTGGACCAATGATTATCAAAACGGCAATTGGACCTACAGCCTGGCTCAGGTTTGGCGTGGGATCCAGGCCGCCTACCAAGCGCTGGCGACTGCAGTGAAGACGCAATACGATTGTCAGCTAGAACAGATTGGCGCCATCGGGATTAGTGCGATGATGCATGGTTATTTGGTTTTCGATGATGAAGATCAGCTGCTGACGCCTTTTCGGACTTGGCGCAATAACACGACGGCAGCGGCTTCAGCTGAGTTGTCCGAGTTGTTTGCCTTTAACATTCCCCAGCGCTGGAGTGTGGCACATCTTTACCAAGCAATTTTAAATGGCGAACCTGTGACTCGGATTAACACCATGACCACGCTCGCGGGATATGTGCATTGGCAGCTAACTGGGCAAAAGGTGCTTGGCGTTGGGGATGCAGCAGGGATGTTTCCCATTGACCCGGCAACCGGTCAGTATGACGCCACGAAACTGGCGTTATTCGACGCCTTGCCTGCCGTGCAGGCACAAGGACTGCATCTCAAGCGGCTTTTGCCGACGCCGTTAAAAGCGGGTACCGTTGCTGGTTATTTGACACCGGCTGGCGCGCGCTTGCTCGATCCTAGTGGCGTTTTGCAGGCTGGTGCCCTGATGGCCCCACCAGAAGGCGATGCCGGGACTGGTATGGTGGCGACTAACAGTGTGGCCATCAACTCAGGCAATATTTCGGTGGGGACTTCCGCGTTTGCCATGGTGGTTTTGCCAAGCGTCCCCAAGCACTGGGACCCTGCCATTGATCTTGTGGCGACGCCGACAGGGCAGCCAGTGGCGATGATTCACGCCAATAACTGCTCTTCTGATCTCAACGCTTGGGTCACGCTGTTGGGTGATGCCATCACCGCGGCGACAGGCATGGCGCCGAGTGACCTTTATCCCAAGCTCTTGGGGACTGTCCCTGACGCAGATGCCGATTTGGGCGGCTTGTTGGCTTTTGCAAACTTGTCAGGAGAAAACCTAACTCGAGTCGAGCAAGGGCGGCCGCTTCAGGTCCGGACGCCTAGTAGCCGGTTGACGCTACCCAATTTTATGGCCACGCAACTGTTTGCCGCTTTTGCCCCATTAACCATTGGGATGGCGCAGCTGCAGCAGGAAGTCAGTTTGAAACAAACCGCGATGGTCGCGCAAGGCGGCCTGTTCCAGACACCGAAGATTGCGCAGCAAGTTTTGGCCGATGCCTTGGGGGTGCCCATCACTGTGATGACCAACGCCGATGTTGGCGGTCCGTTTGGCATGGCGGTGTTGGCCTTGTTTGCCCAGCAAGGCGGCGGTGATTTAGCGGCTTTTCTGAAGCATCGGGTTTTTCAAGCAGCGACAGGCATCACCCTAACGCCGGTGGCCAAAGGGCAGGCCGCCTATCAGCAGTTCCTAATTCGTTATCAGCAGGCGCTGCCGCTGGCTCGGCAGGCGGGGAATTTAGTCGATTAGACCGATTGAATGGAGGATATGACATGAAATTAGCACAGGACTATGAGTTTTGGTTTGCCGTGGGGAGCCAAGCATTATATGGCGAAGAAACCCTGAAACAGGTGGAAGCAGACAGCCAGGTGATTGCGGCGCAATTAAACGCAAGTGGCACCTTGCCTTATCCAGTCGTGTTCAAAGGCGTGCTCACTACCGCCGACGGGATTACGGCCTTTATGAAAGAAGCCAACTATCGCGATCAAGTGGCCGGCGTCATTACCTGGATGCACACGTTCTCACCAGCTAAGAATTGGATTCGCGGGACCAAACTGTTGCAAAAGCCGCTGCTCCACCTCGCGACGCAGTTCCGCCAAGATATTCCCTACGAAACTATCGATTTTGATTATATGAATCTGAATCAAAGCGCCCATGGGGATCGTGAGTATGGCTACATCAATGCGCGGCTGGGGCTTCACAACAAAATCGTGTACGGCCATTGGGATACGCCGAAAGTGAAGGCGGAGATTGCGGCTTGGCAGGATGTGGCCGTGGCTTATGCTGAAAGTTTTCAGACCAAAGTGGCGCGTTTCGGCGATAACATGCGCAATGTGGCGGTGACCGATGGCGATCGCGTCGAGGCCCAGATTAAGTTTGGCTGGACCGTTGATTATTATGCCTTGCATGATGTGGTTGAGGTCATCGATGCGGTGACAGAAAATGACATTGATGACGCTTATGCGAAGTTAGTTGCGAAGTACCAAGTCGTGCGCGGAGACCGCGCGTCAGCGGCGTATGATCATGCTGTCCGCTATCAATTGCGTGAATATCTTGGCATCAAGCAGTTCTTAGACGACCGTGGCTACAACTGCTTTACCACCAATTTCGAGGATCTCCATGGGTTGGAGCAGCTTCCAGGATTGGCGGCACAGCTGCTGATGGCGGAAGGTTACGGTTTTGGGGCCGAAGGGGATTGGAAGACTTCTGCGCTCAGCCATGTGCTGAAGGTCATGGCGCATAATCAAAAAACTTCCTTCATGGAAGATTACACCTTGGATTTGCGACCAGGGCACGAGGCAATTTTGGGGTCGCATATGCTGGAAGTTGATCCCTCTATTGCGTCTGATCAGCCGCGCATCGAAGTCCATCCCTTGGATATTGGGGGCAAGGCCGATCCGGCTCGTCTGGTCTTCAATGGCAGTGCCGGAGCGGCCATCGATGTGACCTTGGCTGATTTTCGCGATGGCTTCAAGTTGATTGGCTACCCCGTTCATGCCAAGCAGGCCGAAAAACCGTTGCCCCACTTGCCGGTGGCCAGCCAGCTTTGGACCCCGACCGTTGGGTTAGAAAAAGGGGCCACCGCCTGGATTCAAAATGGGGGCGGTCACCACACGGTTTTGTCGTTCAACCTGACGATGGATCAAATTCAGGCGCTGGCGACGATGTTCGATGTTCAAGCTGTTGTGATTCAGTAGGAGGCTAGCATGTTAGAAAAGCTGAAAGAAGAAGTCTATGAGGCGAATATGCAGCTGCCCAAGCTGAACCTGGTGACTTTTACTTGGGGGAATGTTTCCGGCATTGATCGGGAGGCGGGTTTGTTTGTGATTAAGCCGTCAGGGGTGGCTTATGAGACCCTAAAGCCCAGCGATATGGTGGTGGTGAACCTGAAAGGGGAAGTGGTGGAAGGTGATTTGCGCCCATCCAGTGATACCCCCACGCATGTCGTCTTATACAACCAGTTCAAAGACATCGGTGGGATTGTGCACACGCACTCACCTTACGCGGTGACGTTTGCCAGTGCTAATCTCGATGTTCCGGCGCTCAACACTACTGCTGCCGACACCTTCTATGGGGATGTCCCAGTGTCGGATCCGCTGTCGCAAGCTCAAATCGAACGGGCTTACGAAGAGGAAACCGGCAACGTGATTGTGAAAACCTTCCAGGAACGCCATTTGGATCATGACGCGGTGCCGGCGGTGCTGGTTAGCCAGCACGGGCCTTTTACATGGGGGGCAACGCCGGCCAAGGCGGTTTATAACGCCAAGGTGCTTGAAGTGGTCAGCCAGATTGATTATCAAGCCATGACTTTAAGTTCAACCGACCATCATGTACCGCAGTACCTGCTGGATAAGCATTATTATCGCAAGCATGGCAAGCATGCCTATTATGGTCAAAAATAAGCCTTCAGCAACAAAAAACTGCCAGTCCTGTATCAAACAGGGCTGGCAGTTTCTTTAGGCTTCGGGGTTTATTCGCCTGGCTTGTAGTCTTCGTCAATCACCAGCACTGGCTTGATGGTTTTTCCGGAGCGGGAGTCGGCGTTAGCTTCGTTGATCTGATCGAACTTGTAGAACTTTTCGGTTTTATCGAAGTCGAAGACACCCATCTTGTAGAAGTCGATTAAGCGGGGGATGTCGACTTGCGGAATGGAGTCGCCCATGTTGACGCCGACAATCTTTTTGTCGTTGACGCACAGGTCGTTCCAAGTGTCGACGTCAATGTGATTTGGTGTGACGGCAATCGTTGCCGTGGTGCCGCCTTGGGCCAAGACTTTGATGGAGTCTTCCATGACCTTGGTGACGCCAGTGGTATCAACGGCCCAGTCAACCCCGTAGCCGCCGGTCAGGTCTTGCGCCGCCTTGACCACGTCGATGCCTTTGGAGTTGATCACATCGGTTGCGCCCAGTTCCTTGGCCAATTCGAGCCGTGAGTCCACGATGTCGATGCCGATGACCTTGGTGCAGCCGGAAATTCGGCCTGCCATCATGGCAGCCAGGCCAACCGCGCCGGTGCCAAAGACGGCAATGGTGTCGCCTGGTTTTGGCTTCAGGGTGTTCAAAACGGTGCCGGAGCCGGTGACATAGCCGCAGCCCAGCGGCCCCAACTTGCGCAGGTCAAGGTCCTTGTCGACTTTCACCGCGTTGCGTTCACGCACAACGGTGGTGGTGGTGAAGGAGCTTTGGTCGAACATGTCGGCAACATGGTGACCATCTTCAGTGAAGTGGCTGGAGCCGTCGGGCCGAATGCCAGACAGGTTGTTATGCGCGTAATTTTCACATTGCGTCGGGATGCCCTTCAAGCAGCTCTTACAGTTGCCGCAAGCATAAAAGCTAAGCACAACATGATCACCCGGCTTGAATTGGGTGACTTCCGGGCCGACTTTTTCGACAATCCCGGAACCCTCATGGCCGAGCACGATAGGATAGTCAATCACCGCGTCGCCAATGCGCAAGGCTTCGTCAGAGTGGCAAATCCCACTGGCCACCATGTGCACTTGAATGTCATCTGGTCCCATTTCCGCTAATTCAATATTATCTTTAATCACAAAATCGGCGTTTTGCTTCTCAACAACAGCTGCTTTGATCTTCAATCTGAACACTCCTTTGGGAAATTGGATTTAACACATGATCATTATTTCACGAATTATCGGAAAAATAAAGCGGTTTCATAACGGAACGGATGTCAGTATCACAGGCTGTAGTTGCGTTGCGCTGGGCAACGCCCGAGCAGCTAACTACGCTTGTGACCTCGCCGCCAAAACCTGG
Organism: Lacticaseibacillus salsurivasis; assembly: GCF_036246225.1. Lineage (NCBI taxonomy): Bacteria > Bacillati > Bacillota > Bacilli > Lactobacillales > Lactobacillaceae > Lacticaseibacillus > Lacticaseibacillus salsurivasis. The sequence goes on along the minus strand of NZ_BTTP01000009.1, from coordinate 89,552 downwards.
CGGCAATGTCGCAAGCTAGGTTACCCGTCGGGCTAAGTACGCCCAGCTTCACAGCCTGGTAGTTGCTTTCGTAAGATTAAAATATTATGATAAACACAATTCGCTTTGCCATTTTGGTTAGGCGAGAGGTGACTAACCGTTAACGAAGGAGAATTGTATGAAGAAAACACTCAAATCATTACTCGCGGTTTTGGCGGTGCTAGCGGTGACCACGCTGGCCGCGTGCTCGCTGTTTTTGCAGAAGACCACATTGGTGAATACGCAAATCGCTGGGGATAAAACCACCATTACGTATTACACCAAGCGCAATTCCGACAAGGTCGTGAAGCAAGAAGCGCTCAGCGAAGTGACGCTTTCCAAGTTAATGGGTAGTAAGAGTAAAAAGCAAACCAACGCTGCTTATGCCAAAATGAAGGCTGCCGTGAAGCCATACAAGGGACTGGCTGGCGTGACGACAGAAGTGAAGCGCGATGGCGACAAGGCTACGCAAAAAATCACCATCGATTACACTAAGGTCAACATGAAAAAGCTGAAGGCCGCTGAAGGCGCCGGGACTGGCACAGCGGATAGCGTGAGCCTGAAGCAATCCGTCGGCGTGCTGAAGGCCGCTGGCTATGAAGAAAAGTAATTAACAATGGGTAGGCAATCCGCGGATTGCCTACCCATCTTGTTATTCCAAATAAAGACGCTTCAAATCTTTGATGTCGCTGTCAGTCAAACCCAGATGCTCCTTGGCATACGCCGGCCAGCCGCCGTATTGTTTGACGACGGTTTGCACGGCTTCAAAGTAGCTATCATCGGCCGGCTGAGAATTCATGCCCATCACCATGCGGTTGGTCATGGGCAAATCGGCAGCGGCCTGATCACCGGTGAAACGATCCATCAAAATATCATTGGTGACGATGTAATCTTGATGGGCGACTTTTTCCGGCACATCGAGCAGGCCTTCAATCAGCATCGCGACCACGCCGGTGCGATCCTTGCCGGCAAAGCAGTGAAACAAGGTTGCGCCGGTTTCGTTTTGCACCAGGAGCTGGATCACCTTGCGTAGCATCTTCGCGGTGCGCGGGTCCGTGGCCATGTAGCGGTAAGAATCGCGGGCGAGGGTGAAGTGAGCGGCTTTGGAAGCGAGCCGAAACTTCATCATGAAGTGGGGATGATCTGCAAAGGGGTAAAGCGACAAGTTGTGGTAAGCCACGCCTGGTAGCTCGACATCTGGCGCCTTGCTACGGTCGGCGGGCTGGCGCAGGTCGATGTCGGTGTTCAACCCGATCTCAAGCAGATGCTGCTGAACGGCTTCCGGCATGTAAGTAATCAAGCCGGAGCGGTACAGTTTGTGTTTGCGAATGGTGTGGCCGTCGCGGGTGTGATAGCCGCCGATATCGCGCAGGTTAATGGTGCCAGGTAATTCAATCAGGTGCGCTAAAGCTGAGTCACTCAAGAGTGCGCCTCCTATAAAATATATTCAGCGTAAGTTTATCATTTTTTGAGTGAAAGCGCGGTCGAAATCGTCAATTCGAGCCATCTGGTTGAAAGACGCTGATGCGTTTCAATGTTTCACGTGGAAACCAATGACCTTCGCGCTTGAGTTCCACCCAGTATTCCACGCCGTTGATTTTCATGGCGTAGGCCGCGACGCCTTTGCTACCTTGATTGTCGCTATCTAGCACGACGCGGTAGTTGTCTGCTTCCAACTGGCGAGCGGTTTCGACATCGGTGTAATCGGTCAGCGTGACGTTTTCGGCGTTCAATGTTTTCAAAGTGGTGGTGCGGGCGACATAATCAGGCCACAGCCACAAGGCAAAACCAAATAAACCAGCAGCTAGCAGCAGCCCGAGGGTGGTCACCAACTTTTTGAACATCGCCGTCGCCTCCTTCACGTTCTCATCGTTAGATTATCATGTTACGGCCCACGCGGTGGTTAAGTCTCAGTTAAGTCTTTTGTCAGGCGGCAAAAGGCGGTAAGCTGTGTAAAGACAGGAGGAAGATCGATGATAACTAGTGCAGAACGACAAGCGCAGATTCGCATGGCGCTTCAAGACGGCGCCGCGCCAATCAGCGCCACCGCTTTTGGCAAACGCTTCGGGGTGAGCCGCCAGACCATTGTGGGCGACGTGGCGTTGATGCGCGCTCGCGGCGAGCAAATCGTGGCCACGCCGCGGGGCTACATGTACACCACCGAAGACGCCCACACCGCCATCATCGTCTGCCGCCACACGCCGCAGCAAGCGGGGGATGAACTGGCGCGGGTGATCGATAACGGCGGGGCGGTGCTGGATGTGATGGTTGACCACCCGCTGTACGGCCAGCTGCGCGGTGAATTGCAGATTCACACGCAAACCGATATCAACTTGTTTTTGGCCCGGATGCAAGAAGGCCATGGCAAGATGCTGTCAGAGTTAACGGGTGGCGTGCATTTGCATACGATTGCCTATGACACCCCGGCCCAGCTGACGGCGATTAAGCAAGCGTTACGCGAAAGTGGTTACTTATATGAAGAAACCAGCCGCTAAGCTGACCCGCTGGTTGCTGCTGGCGGTGGGGCTGGTGACGCTGATGCTCGCTGGCTGTCAGGCCACCACGCGGCGCACCACCTTCACCAAAAACGATGGCGAAGAGCAAACCACCATGATTTTTTATACTAAGGGCAATGCCGATGTGGTGGATAAGCAGGTGACCAAGCTGGACATTGATTTGGTCAAAACCATGGGCACCAAAAATGCTTCAACGCTCAATGACGGCTGGCACATTATGCAACAAGACGCCAAGGCGCATGCCAAGCTGCGCGGGGTGAAAGCCTCAGTTTCACGCCAGCAAAATATCGTGCATGAGGTGATTACCGTTGACACCGCGACAGTGGACTTTGCCAAGTTGGCGAAGCTGGATGACCAGGTGCTGGCTGGCAAAACGGATCATATCGGGCTGGCGAATGTGACGCAGACCCTGAAGGCGGACGGGTATCACGAGGTGAAGTAACGGCGCGCGGCTTCAACGCCCAAAACTAGGCTATCTGTCCGGCTAAGAACGGTCCTGTTCCGCAGCTTGTAGTTGCGCTCCACAGGGCCAACGCCGGAGCATATAGCTATGCCTGAAGCCTCACCGCCAAAGAGCGGCGGCAAGACTTCAGGCTAGGCTATCTGTCCGGCTAAGAGCGGCCCTGTTCCGCAGCCTTCGCAGCCTGTTCTAGTTGCGCTCAGTCGAGCAACGGGGACGTGTCCAGCTACGCGCTATGCCTCGAAGCCAAAGAACGGCTTCAATGCCTAGCGCTAGGCTGGCCAGTCCCCTAAATGCGCTCGACTTCGCAGCGTGTTCTAGTTGCGCTCAGGTCGGCAACGCACGAGTGTCTAGCTACGGCTAAGTCCTCGCCGCTACAAACCAGCGGCAATGCCTTAGCCTAGGCTAGCCATCGTGCTAAACCCGCCGACCTTCGCAGCGTGTTTTAGTTGCGCTCAGGTCGGCAACGCGTGAGCGATTAGCTACGCTCTGGGCCTCGAAGCCAAAGAACAGCTTCAATGCCCAGAGCTAGGCTACTCGTCACGCTAAGGGCGCCGACCTTCGCAGCCTGTTCAAATATGTTAGAATAGACTGGCAATCTATGGCGATTAGCGTATGGCGAAAGCGAGTTAACGATGAAAAAATTACTAGAAAGAATTACGTTGCCGGCCTTTTTGGAGGATTCGCGGCTGCGGACTTTGGCCTTGGTGATGACCGTACTGGCGGCGATCGATGTGATCGTGGCGGCGTTCATTCGGCCTTGGCTGGCCATTTTACTGTTTGTGTTTCTGGTGGGCTTGGTGGTCGCCACCTTTTTTGCGTTAGAACGCATTACCGTCAGCACGAACAAGTACATTTCAGATTTGTCCTACCGCATTAAGCGCGGTGAGCAAGAAGCCTTGATCAAGATGCCGGTAGGGATATTGATTTTCGACAAGGCGATGAAGATTGAGTGGGCAAATCCTTACTTACTGCAATACTTCCATGAATCAGATATCTTAGGCGAGTCGCTGCCGGAGTTGGATCCGGATTTGGCGAAGGTCATCAGCGAACATCAAGACAGCAATGAGCTGGCTGAGGTGCACTGGGGCGGCCATGATTTTGAATTGACCGTGCAAAAGAGTATCGGCGTGGCGTACTTGATGGATGTCACGCGTTACGCTCAGATTGAGGCCAAGGCGGAAGGCGAACGCATCGCCATTGGCCAGGTGTTCCTGGATAACTACGATGAAGTGACCCAGACCTTGGATGATCAGGCCACCACCAATCTGAATTCCTATGTCACCAACCAAATGAGCAACTGGGCCAGCCACTTTGGCATGTTCGTTAAGCGAGTGGCCACTGACCGGTTCCTGTTGATTGCCTACGTGCGGTCTCTGGAAGCCGTAGAAAAAGATAAGTTCAAAATTCTCGATCAGATTCGCGAGGAAACCTCGAAGCAAAACTATCCGTTGACGCTGTCAGTGGGGATTGCCTATGGTGAGGCCGACTTGGCGCAACTGGCGGTGACGTCGCAGTCGAACCTGGATCTGGCGTTAGGCCGCGGCGGCGATCAGGTCGTGGTCCGCGAAAAGAATGGTCAGGCCCGGTTCTACGGCGGCAAGACCAACCCGATGGAAAAGCGGACCCGGGTGCGGGCGCGGATGATTTCTGGCGCGCTGCAGGAATTGTTCAAGCAAACGGATAAAGTGTTCGTGGTTGGGCACAATCGGCCCGACATGGATGCTATCGGCGCTGCGCTGGGCATTCGCCGCATCGCTCAGATGAACGGCAAAGAGTGTTATGTGGTGATTAACCCGGAACACCTGCATTCCGATGTCGAACGGTTGATGAGCGCCGTGGGCAAGGATCCAGATATTGGCAACGCGATTGTGACGCCGGAAGCGGCGCTGGCCGAGGCCACGGACCAATCCCTGCTGATTTTGGTGGACCACAGTAAGCGGTCCATCACCGCAGCGCCAGATTTGTATGACCGGCTGGCGACGCGCACGGTGATTATTGACCATCACCGGCGTGGGGAAGAATTCCCAGAAGATCCGATGCTGGTTTACATCGAACCTTACGCGTCCTCGACTTGTGAGCTGATTACCGAAATGTTCGAATATCAGCCAAAAGGGATGCCGACGTTGAGCAAGTTGGAAGCCACCGCGATGCTGGCTGGGATCACCGTCGACACCAAGAACTTTTCGATGCGCACTGGCACGCGGACCTTTGATGCGGCGTCGTACCTGCGCAGTCTGGGCGCTGATCCGCAAATGACCCAGGACTTTTTGAAGGAAAGTGTCGATTCATACATTCAAAAGAACCATCTTATCGACACAATTGAAATGATTACCCCAGCTATGGCATTATGTACAGGGGAAGACAATGAAGCCTATGATCCCGTCATTGCGGCGCAGGCGGCTGATACGCTACTGACGCTCAATGGGATTGAAGCCAGTTTCGTCATCACGCGCCGCTCGGATCGCAAAGTCGGCATTTCCGCGCGCAGCTTGGGCGATGTGAATGTCCAGGTGCTGATGGAGAAACTCGGCGGCGGTGGGCATTTGAGTAATGCCGCCACCCAAGTGGAAGGCAAGTCAGTGTCTGAAGTGCGGACCATGCTATTGGCCGCCATCAAGGATGAAGCAGCAAACAACTAGAAAGAAGGCCATCTCATGAAAGTGATTTTTTTGGAAGACGTGCGCGGTAAAGGCAAGCGGGGGCAGGTCAAGGACGTGCCTGATGGTTACGCTCAGAACTTCTTGATCAAAAACGGCAAGGCCAAGCTGGCGACGCGCCAGGCTATGAGTGCCTTGGAAGGCCAGCAGCGGCTGGAAGCCAAGAAGGAAGCGGAACAAAAAGCCGATGCCGAAGCGATCAAGACCAAGTTGGAAGACGACAAAACTGTGGTTGAAATCCAATCCAAGGCCGGCGAAGACTCCCGCTTGTTTGGCTCCATTCCCAGCAAGCAAATTGCCCAAGCGCTTGACAAGCAATATCAGATCAAAGTCGACAAGCGCAAAATGGATTTGCCAGAGCCCATCAAGGCGCTGGGCTATCGCAATGTGACGGTGCACCTGTACCCAGGGGTGGATGCCAAAATCCGCGTGCATGTGACGGCGCAAAAATAATTTTTCCAAGCGGTGAGACCAAACGCCAAGGCGGGTGGGTCGGCCGCTTTTTTGATGGCGCGGGCTAGTTGCGAATGCTAAGCTGCTCGACTAAACTATATAAGATAGCGACAAAACGAGTCGGCAGTGACAGTTAGCCAAAGGAGTCTGGTCATGGATAATCAAATTCGGCGCCTCCCGCCGCAGGACTTAGAGGCGGAACAAGCAGTTTTAGGTGGCGTTTTCTTGGCGCCGCGGACCCTGGCGGATGCGCAGGAGTTTTTAGTTGAAGACGATTTTTATAAGCGCGCCCACCAGCTGGTTTTCCATGCGATGAGCGACTTATCCCTGCAGGACCAGGCCATCGACGTCTTGACTGTGCGGGCTTATTTAGAGGACCACAAACAGCTCGATGACATTGGCGGCGTGCCTTACCTCGCCGACTTAGCCGATGCCGTGCCAACCGCCGCTAATGTGGTTTACTATGCCAAAATTGTGGCCGAAAAAGCGCAGCTGCGGCGGTTAATCAGTACCTCGGAACAAATTATTCAGCAAAGCTACGACGACCAGGCCAACGTCCCAGATTTGATGGAAAATGCCGAATCCATGATTATGGCGGTCAGCGATGGCAATAACCATTCCGGATTCAAGCCCATCAAAGATGTGCTGAATGACGCCATGGCGGAAGTCGACAAGCTGGCCCAAGGTGATCAAACCATCACCGGTCTGCCCACTGGCTTCAAGGCCCTAGATGAGCTGACCACTGGTTTGCACGACGATGAGCTGATTATTTTGGCGGCCCGCCCAGCCGTCGGGAAAACCGCGTTTGTGCTGAATGTGGCGCAAAATGTCGGCACCAAAACCGATAAAACCGTCGCGATGTTTTCGCTGGAAATGAGTGCCGAATCCTTGGTCAACCGTATGCTCTGTGCAGAAGGTAACATCGATTCTCAGCACCTGCGCACCGGCCAGCTGAATGGCGACGAGTGGCAGAACTTGGTGGTGGCGATGGGTAGCTTAAGCCAGGCCAGCATCTATATCGATGACACTCCCGGCATTCGCGTGGCCCAGATTCGTGCGCAATGTCTGAAGTTGCAAAAAGAGTGTGAACAAAACGGGCGGCCACTGGGGCTAGTGGTGATTGATTACCTGCAGCTGATTGAAGGCTCCGGTCAGGAAAACCGCCAGCAAGAAGTCTCGGCGATTTCCCGGCAGCTAAAGAAGCTCGCCAAGGAACTGCATTGCCCAGTCATCGCGCTGTCACAGCTCTCGCGTGGCGTCGAACAACGCCAGGACAAGCGGCCGGTGCTTTCTGATATCCGTGAATCCGGCTCAATCGAACAGGATGCTGATATCGTTGCCTTCCTGTACCGGGAAGACTACTACCGCGACGGTGAAGACGGCGACGAAGATGGTGGCCAAGGTCAGGGTCAAGGGCAAAACCAAGACGAACCTGACGTGGGTCCAGTTGAAGTCATCGTCGAGAAAAACCGTTCTGGCGCGCGCGGCACCGTGAACCTGCTGTTTGTGAAGTCGTACAATAAGTTCAGTTCAATTTCACCGGTCCCAGCATAAAGGCTGTGGAGTGAGGCCGTCCTTAGCCCGACAGGTAGCCTAGCTTGAAGCATTACCGCCGTTTTTTGGCGGTGAGGCTTCAAGCGTAGCTACATGCTCGGGCGTTGGCCTCACGCAGCGCAACTAGGAAGGCTGTGGAGCGAGGCCTTAAGCGTAGCTAGCCACCCATCCGTTGGCCTCGCGCAGCGCAACTAGAAATAACCGACCAAAACCAACCTAAAGCGACAAAATTTCCCCCACATTTCCCGAAAGGAGGCAGGCCCATGGATGCCATTTTGATGAGTTTGATGACGGCGCTCAACGAAAAGCTCTTGATCAATGTCTATCAACGCGATACAGATGATTTTTATACCGGCTATGTGCAGCTGGTGGGCAAGCAAAGCGTCTTATTGGCCACGTATAACGATGCGGGGCTGGCAGATGGTGCGGTGCTGATTGCCTTTCCGGCGATTGAGCAAGTCGAATTCGCCGGCGATGACTTGGTTGATATGTCGTTTCGCATGCGCGTGGCAGCGGAGCATCATTTCATCGGCCTCGCGCCGCAAAAGCCACTCGCTTTTGACCCGCGGCAAAACCTGCTGCACCAGCTGGCCTTGCATGCGCAAACCAGTGGCGAAGTCATCTTGGTGATTTTGGCCGATGATGATAGTTATCTGGAAGGTCAGGTCACCGCGGTGGCTGACGACCGCCTGACGCTGTCGGTGTTCAACAAGTTCAACTACACCGATGTCCGCTATTTGCAGGTCGATTTTTCCGATGTGCTGGTGGTGGAGTGCGAAGGCCTAGAGCTTCATTTGGAAACCGAACTGCTTAAGCAGCGCAACCAGCTCAAGCATGTGCGCACCGAAATCACCCAAAATGATGGCCAGTTGGAGGCCTTGTTCAACGAGGCCCAGCAATCCGGCCAACTGCTGGCGGCGATGCCGCGCAATGCTGGTGACCAGTTCTACGTGGGGGCGGTGAAGGCCGTTAACACCGATACCGTGGTGCTACGCTTGAAAGACATGGCCGGACAATTTGGCGGCTATGTGGCGCTGCGGCTGACGAGCATTCAAAGCGTGATTACGGCCTCGGATTACCTGCAAACGGTCAAAGCGTATAGCGACTGGATGACGGCGCATCATCTCGAGAAGCAGCCGGTGCTGAATGCTGACCGCGAATTCGACCGCTCCGAGGATTTGTTCCGCAGCTTGATCAACGAAGCAGCGGCCTTTGAACGAGTGGTGCGCGTCCGGGTGCAAAATGAAAATGCGCACTTGATGGGTATCCCGGAAAACCCGGATCAAACCGGGTTTGAGATCAGCGTCCCCAGTGAGGACGAACCCGTGGCCGTGACCTTCGATGAGGTGCAAGAAATTGCCTTTGGCCACATTTACGCCTACTTGCAAGAAGCGCGTGCTCATCAAACACGTTAAGAGCATTATTCGTTTATCAAGGAAGATCAAAAAAGTCGAACAGAAAATGTTCGGCTTTTTTCTTTTTATTAGAGCGTCAAAATATTAATATTCGGGTTTTACCTTGCCTCAGGCGCTCATAGTTGGTAGAATACTTGGTGGCATTAAAGGATTTTGATTTTGATGCGATAGACAACTAAGGAGCGATCATTCATGGGAACAGTCGTTGTAGTCGGAACGCAGTGGGGCGACGAAGGGAAAGGTAAAATTACCGATTTCCTCAGTCAAGGGGCCAAAATCATCAGCCGGTATCAAGGCGGTGACAACGCCGGCCATACCATTCACAGTGATGGGCAGGTGTACAAGCTGCGCCTGATACCTTCAGGGATTTTGCATGCCCACCAGTTGTCTGTGATTGGCAACGGGGTGGTCGTGAACCCGAAGAGTCTGGTTGAAGAATTGGCTCATATCCAAGCTCAAGGCGTCGCTGGCGATAATCTGCGGGTCTCTGATCGGGCCCAGGTGATTTTGCCTTATCACATCGCGCTAGATAAGCTGCAGGAAGCCGCTAAAGGCGCCGGTAAAATCGGCACCACGAACCGCGGCATCGGCCCAGCTTACATGGATAAGGCCGCGCGGGTCGGCATTCGCATTGCGGATTTACTCGATAAAGAAACCTTTGAAACCAAGCTCAAGGCCAACCTCGCTGAGAAAAATCAGCTGTTCACTAAGATTTATGACGCTGAACCGATGGCCTTCGATGACATCTTCGAAGAATATTACGGTTACGGCCAGCAGCTGAAGCAGTATGTTTGCGACACCTCGGTGGTCTTGAACGATGCCATCGATGCTGGCGACAACGTGCTGTTTGAAGGCGCACAAGGTACGATGCTGGACATCGACCAAGGCACGTATCCTTTCGTCACTAGCTCTAATCCGGCCGGCGGCGTTTCCACCGGTTCCGGGGTGGGCGCCAGCAAAATCGACCGCGTGGTAGGGGTTGCGAAAGCCTACACCTCTCGCGTTGGCGATGGCCCATTCCCGACTGAATTGTTCGATGCCGATGGTAATTTCATTCGCGAAGCCGGCCATGAATATGGCACCGTGACCGGTCGGCCGCGGCGCATCGGCTGGTTCGACGCGGTGGTGGTCAACCATGCCCGCCGCGTGGCTGGGGTGACCGATTTGGCGTTGAACTCGATCGACGTGCTGACTGGCCTGAAGACCGTCAAAATCTGCACGGCTTATGACCTCAATGGTGAAACCATCACCCGTTACCCAGCTTCACTTAAAGAGCTGGCTGCCTGCAAGCCGATTTACGAAGAGTTGCCAGGCTGGGATGAAGACATCACCGGCGCCAAAACCTTGGCCGACCTGCCAGCAAACGCCCGTAATTACGTGGCGCGCATTGCCGAGCTGATCAACGTGGATCTGCTGACCTTCTCAGTGGGGCCTGATCGTGAGCAAACCAATGTGCTCGCTGATGTGTGGCAGAAATTCTAATCAAAGCTAACTAAAACGGCGGTCATCACTTCCAGCTTAGAAAGTGATGGCCGCCTTGTTGATTCTGGGGTTACCAGAGGTAGTCAACGGGGTTCTTGATATATTCGTTATACACATCCTGCACAATGGTCATTTGCTCATGGGTTAAAGCAGGCAGATCAGAGGCGCGGGTGTTACGTTCAATCTGCGTCGGGTTGCTGGCGCCAGGAATAACAGCGGATACGGCGTCGTGCATCAAGATGTAACGTAGCGCCATGCCGGCCAGATCTTCGGTGCCTAAGCGCCGCTTGAGTTCGGCCGCAGCCTTGACGCCAGTGAGGTAGTCCACGCCGGAGAAGGTTTCACCTTTGTCGAACAGTTCGCCATTGCGGTTATTGCTCCGCTGGTCGGTGGGGGCAAACTTGGTATCAGCGGTGTACTTGCCTGACAGCAAGCCTGAAGCCAGAGGCACCCGAGCGAGGATGCCGACGTTGGCCGCTTTGGCAGCGGCGAAGAAATGGGCCGCCGGGCGAAGCCGGAACATGTTGAAAATGATTTCGACGGTGCTGATGTCATATTGCAGCGCCTTGAGCCCTTCTTCGACGCGTTCCACCGACACGCCATAGTTGCGGATTTTACCGGCCTTTTTCAGCTGATCGAGGTGCCAGAACATTTCCGGTTGGTAGTAAAGCGACATCGGTGGGCAGTGAAGCAACACCATATCCAGCGCGTCCAGTTTCATGTTCTGCAGAGATTCATCAACGTAGCGGTCTAAGTGTGCAGCATCGAAGTGGTCAACCGTCAGTGGCGATTCCTTGCGGCCCATTTTGGTGGTGAAGTGCACATCAGGGTGCTGGCGGACAAAATTGCCGACGGTGCGTTCCGAGTTGCCATCTTGATAGCCATCGGCGGTATCAAAGAAGTTGACCCCTTGCGCGTAAGCTTCAGCCAAGGTGTCATCGGCATCCTTTTGGTTGAATGGGGCGCCCCATTTGCCGCCCAGCTGCCAAGTCCCTAAGGACACTTCACTGATGTTAAAACCGGTCTTACCTAATGTACGGTATTTCATAAGAAAACCTCCATTTCAATTTCCAGTGTAACAAAGCTTGAGGAGAAATAAAGTCGGGTTGAGGCAAAAAACCACGCCCGGTCAAGCCTAAGGACAGGCTTGGCCGGGCGTGCGGCTTATCTTCTGGACTAGACGCGCTTTTCGGTTCAGCCCAAATTATAAGATGCTCTTTTGCCCCAGCGCCAGCAACATCCAGCTAACATGCGGGAGCCATTGTTCCGCCCAGCGCCAGTTATCATCGACGCCGTCTTCCGGCCCGCGGACAAAAGCGATGTCTTGTTCGTCCTCGATGCCGCTGGTGATGCCGTTGACAATGCCACCAGGGGCGTTCAAAAAGTCCACTCGGTCGCCGAAGTGGTATTGAATATGGTTGCGGCCAAAGCCTTCAATCATCGCGCTATCGAAGGGATTGCGGCCTTCAATCCAATCCAGCTGCGCTTGGCCAAAGGCGATGAATTGCGCTTTTTGCTCGCCTGCAGTGGTGGCGGCTAGCTTGAACGCCGCTGTGGCGAGGCTGGCCAGCCGCGCATTTTCCCCTTGCCACCAAGGCGCAGCGGCAGTGTGGTGCGGGAAGAAGAACTGGGTGCGCAAAGCATCTTGCGGGTTGTCCTTGGCCCAAATCCGCGCGTAATCAAAGGGGTTATTCACGCTGTCTGACATGGCAATCAGGCTTCCAAGCAGCGTCTTCGCGGCGGTTTGAGCGGCTTGCGCTTGTTGCGGCTCATTTTCGATTTCCACATAGAGCGCTAAGGCAAACAGTGGCAGGCCTTCGTCGGCGGGATGGGTGAACGGCATGTCTTGATCTACCTGCAGCCAAGGATAGCCGGCCTGGGTGGCCACGGCATTTTCGATTTGAGTGGCCCAGTCGCGGGCTTCCAGCAGATAGCCGTATTCTTCGGTAGTTTTGTACAGCTCGACCGTGGCGAGCAAAGCGCAGTAAGCATCGACTAGATTGGTTTTGCCGTCGTTGGTGAGCTCGTTGTTGTGGGCCTTCAGGTAACGGTAGGCTTGTTTGGCGGTTTGGATGTAGTCGCCACTGGTGTACTCGGCGCCGGGATAGTAATGGCGCCCGGCAATCGCCAAGGTGGCAATCGCGGTCCCGCCGCCAGAGCGGAAGGAGCTTTCGTAGTTCAAATCGGTGACGGTTTCTTGCGCGGCCGTGGCCGCTTCGCCGAATTGGTCAGAGCTGTGGTGCAATTCATACGCCATTTGCCGCGTGTCGGACATCACCGCATAGGCACTCGGCCGGTCGATGGACTTGATGAAGGCGCGGGTCGGCACGAAGCGATGCATCACGGAATCGGCACCGTAAGAAGCTTCGGCCAAAATGCGGCGCTTGACGATGGTGAAGGCTTCATCACCATGGGCGAGTTGTTCAGTGAGTTGATAAAAAGCGTAGGCGGAAAAGGCCATTTGCTGCGGATTGTAATAAGCGGTGTGAGACTGGTGGGAGAGATGGACGCCAACGTCACCGGTGGCATCAAACCAGCCGCCAGCCACATTCCAAGTACCTTCGCGTGCACCCATGAATTCGGCATGCTGATCATGCGCCGCCCATTCGCCGTCTGCACGTTGGCCTTTGAACCAATAAGTCATGGCGGAAATCAGGCGCAGATCCATGTAACCGTGGTCGATGGTGAAGCGAGCGGAGTGCCCGGTGCCTTGGTCGGCCTTCACGGTCAGCTGAAACTTACCTTCCGCTTCCGCCGCGGAAAAGTCGATGGTGCCATAAGTCCCAGTGTGCCAGTGCGCCACCGTGCCCACAGTGGTGACCGGGCCGGTCAAAACTGCGGTCCCATCAGCGGCTGCCAGGGTGAAGGTGGCGTTCGTGAGCGGCTGCGTGCTTTGCACAATCGCCACTTTAGGGCCGTGACTACGATAACTAATTTGATTGATTAAAATCTGCATCAAAAAACCTCCTAAACATATTGTTGCAGCACGGTTTTGCTGCCCACTTTGTCAGAAAAGTCCGTGAAGATTTGGTGCGCCAAGTCGATGCCACGGGCCTTGGTGCTGAGCCAGGCGAGGACTTGGAAGGGAATGCCGCCGACAAAAGGAATCTTCATTTCATCCGCCACCGCCGGCAGTGTTAAGGTGTTCGCGGCTGGTTGCGCGTTGGCCAGATAGCTGATGCCGAAGACATGCTTGGTGTAGGTGCTTTCGTAAGCGCGCAGGGCCTGGGCCTTGCTGAGGGTTTCGGCATCCGCCGGCGTTTCGACAAAAATCAGGCGGTGCTCCCCGTTGATTTCCAGATACGGCCCGTGCATGAAGGCTTCCAGTTCCTGACCATCACTGGGGATGCGCACCGTTTCAGAGAACTTGGTTTCCATTTCCTTAATGCTACCCACGCTCGGTCCATAGGCGATGCCAGTAAACTGATAAGCCGCTTTGAAGTCGGCTTCGTGCTGCTGGAAAAAGGCGCTGGTGGCTGCCACAATCGTGTCAATCGTGTTGGCCATGGTCGTGAGCTCAGCCAGTTCGGCTTGCTCCTGGGTAGCCGTGACCACGCCCCGCTTGACGCCGGCTCGCAGCCCCAGCAGCATCAAGTTCAACACCGTGGCGGTGAAGCCAAGGGTGACATAGCCGACGCGCTCATGGCCGATGCCAATATCCAGCGTGTTGGCCGTGGCTTGACCGAGTTCTTTGGTTGGGGCGCTGGTGACGCCGATGGTCAATACCGGCCGGTCCTTGAAGCGGTTGATGGCCTCAATGGTCGAGGTGCTTTGACCACTTTGCGAAATGCCCAGCACGACTTTGAGGTGGGGGTCGATTTGCTCATAGTGGGTGTAGTTGTAAGGCTGCTCAAGCACAATGCGCAAGCCGGCGATTTTTTCCATGTAATGCTTGGCGCTTAATGCCGCGTTGTAACTAGAGCCGATGCCCAGCATCAGCCAGCTGTCAGCGCCCGCGGGCAAATTTTGCAAGGCAAGATCAGCGGCCTTGGGATAAGCCGCGAGGATCTTGAGCATGGTTGCTTGTTCTTGGTGAATGTAAGTCAGCATGGTTGGATTAGCCATGATTGATGCTTCCTTTCTCGGCGGGCAGATGTGCCAGCAAAAAATGCGCAATCCCGTCTTGTTCATTGGTGCCAGTGACATACTGGGCCCGCACCTGCACCGCAGGGGTGGCGTTGCCCATCGCCACCGCGTAATCGGCGACCCCAAACATATCGACATCGTTATCACCATCACCGAAGACAAAGGTGTGGTGGCGGTCAATCCCAGTGGCAGTCTGAATCGCTTTGATCGCGCTGGCTTTGCCGGAATGCTGCGGAATCAGTTCGATATTATTGGGCTGCGAGGACGACACGACAAACGCCGCCGGCATGGCTGCGAGCTGCTGATTGATAGCGTTGAGCTCAGCTACTTGATCTTCAGCGATGATAATGCCGTTGATGATTTCGGCGCTGTGGTCAAGCAAGGCTGGCAAGCTCGGGACTTTGATGTAGTCGTGGGGGTTCGGACTGGCGATGCGATTATGGTCGCTGTGCTGGAAATAACTGGGCAAAGCACCGGTGTAGAACACCTGGTGATCCGTGAAGAAAAAGGCGTTCAAGGGATGCTGCTGCAGCACGGTGATGATTTGCTTCAGGGCGGCGGTACCTAGCGTCTTGACCTGCCGGGTGCCGGCGTCAAAAATACTGCCGTTGGACGCGACAATGCCGGCGCCGATTTCGTCAGCAATGATTTTGGCGGAGGCGTACATGCGGCCGGTGGCGACGTAAAACCGGGCTTGCTCACTAAATTGTCGGATGGTCTGCTTGGTGAAAGCAGAAATGTGCTGCTGCTCATCGACCAGCGTGCCATCGATATCCATGAAAACGAGTTGCTTGGGAGTCATTGTTTACCTTCTTTGGGCAGCTTGGCGCCACAGGACTCGCGAATGATAAGTTCAGGCAGGTGCGTGGTTTCGGTTTGTTCAAGCTGCTTGTGATCGATTAATTGAAACAGATAATGGAGCGCGATGCGGCCGAGCACCTCGTTGTGCTGGTCCACCGTGGTGATGCGCGGAATGAGAAAGTCACCATAAGGAAAATTATCACAGCTCCCCACGGCGATATCTTGCGGTGCCTGCAAACCGTGATCAGCGAGACACCGAAAAATGCCTTCCGCCACGCGGTCGTTGATGGCCACCAAGGCTTCCGGCAGTTGCTTGTGGGTCGCTAGAATTTGCGCCATGGCATCGTAGCCTGATTGCGGATAGTAGTTGTTCAGCACAATCAAACTCTCATCGATTTCAGAGTAGGTTTGCATGGTGGCTTTAAAAGCCGCCAGGCGCTGTGAGGTGATGCGCACGCCGGGTTCGCCGCCGACAAAGCCGATTTGGCGGTGGCCTAACGCCAGCAGGTGTTGGGTGATCAAGGTCACACTGCGCTTTTGGTCGCGTTCGACAAATAAAGCATCACAGCCGGCGACTTTTTGGCCAATGACCACCACCGGCGCTTTGCTGTTCAACGTGTTCAAGGCACTGATGTACCGGTCGGCAACGACTTCCTTGTCGATTTCGCCCCCGAGAATCAGGACGCCATCGACTTTGGCTTCCGTGATACGCTTGAAGGCCTCGATTTCGACTTGGACGTCGCTGGCATCTTGACCGGTGCCGGCAGTCATGGTGTTGATCAACAGCAGCGTGTAGCCAGCCGGACGGGCGTTTTGTTCGATTTGGGAAATCAAATCCGTAAAGTAAGGGTTATTGATATCGGAAACCACCACGGCCAAGGTGTTGGTTTTGTGCGACACCATGCCGCGCGCCAGCATACTGGGCTGAAAATGATTCTGATTGATGACAGCCTGAATCTTGGCGCGCTTAGCCGGCGACACCGAGGGGTTGTTGTTCAGCACCCGCGAGACCGTCGAAACGGAAGTGCCGGCTTGCTTGGCGATTTCTTTAATGGTGATATTTTTCTTCATTGCGTTCACCTCTTTGCATGTCTGAATTCAGTGTAAAGCAGGGCGAGAGCGCTGACAAGTATTTTTGGTAACCTTACCAAATTTATATTGACAGCGTTTCTGGCCGTGATACAATGCAGTTGTCAAATGATAGCGCTTCAGTCCATTGTTTGATGAATTGGTAACGTTACTAAGTTGGGAAGTTAGCTTATGCAGAAACAAACAATTTTGGCCGTCGATCTTGGCGGTACCAAGGTGCTCCTCGGTGAGGTTGATCACACTGGCCATGTTCTAACGCGCGAGAAGGTGGCATCAGATGTCAGCAGCCAAGCCGCAGCGACGCAATTACTTTTGAAACAAATCGAACACTACTTCAAGCACCATGACACCAGCCACATTCAGGCCATTGCCTTGGATGTGGTAGGCCGGGTGAATAGCGCCACTGGGGTGTGGGAAGAAATCGATCCCGCCGATCCGCATCCGATCGCCTTGAGTCAACAAGTCCAAGACCGGTTCCACCTGCCATGCTTCATTGGTAATGATGTCATGGTCGGGACCATCGCTGAAAATTTGCTCGGAATTGGTACCGTTACCAAAAACTTTATCTATTTGGCGATTGGCACTGGGATCGCCGGGCGGATTGTCTTGAATGGCCAGTTGGTCAACGGGCCAGACTATGACGCCGGTGAGTTCGGCCACATGGTGGTGGATCAAACCAGCACCGTGCAATGCGTGTGCGGTCGGTATGGCTGCGTGGAGCCCCTGGTTTCGGGCTTAGGCATGTCTGACCGCACCCATGAACTTTATCCCCAGTATATGGGGAAAACTCAGCTGCAAATCACGCCAGGCCAACGCATCGGCACCGAGACGCTGTTTGCCGCCTATGACGCTGGCGATCCGCTGGCCAAGCGGGTGGTGGACCAGGCGCTGCTAGGGCTGGCCAATCTCATCATGAATTTGACCCGGGCTTTGAACCCCGAGGCGATTCGCTTGGGTGGCGGCGTGACTACCGGCGGCTGGCTGGTGGCTCACTTGCAGCCGCTGCTGAAGCCGCTGACAATGCGATTTGTCCGCGAAGGCGTTAAAAACACCGCCTTGGAGCCGAATTCCGTCGCCTTGCAAGGCTGCGGTCTGTATGGCTTTGAACGTTTGGAGGGGAGTGAGCAGCATGGATGATAAACAGCTAGAACAAGCCGTCACCACCTACCGCCCTTTGACCATCGATCCGATGCAAATTGCTGATATTCAGCCGGCAGTCGGGGACATTACCGCGCGGCGGGTGCTTGAAGCCGGCCAGCATGCCTGGACGCATGAAAAGCGCGGTGCGATGCCTGAAGCCAGCCAAACTGGTTTTACCTTGACCGCCCCCACGCGTTATGCGACCTGGGCGCCAGGGGATCCGGCGGATGGTGATTATGTCGGCTATGGGGAAACCCAAGCAACCTTGCAGCTCGACCGTGAGGATTGGCAGGCCTACAACCAAATCGCCTTTACCATCACTACGGCCTGCACCAACATCATTAATCCTAATCTGATTGTTCACTTCAAAAATGACGGGACCATCAAAATTCCTGATCAGTATGATCGCGAAGGTCACCACGTCATCAACCTGAGCAATCAGGCCACCCATACTTACTTGCTTGATATCGCCGACTTGCCGCGTGATGCCATGACTGCCATCAGCTTTAGCTATGACATCAACGGCTCTTATGCCGATTTGCCTGGTGAGTACAAGGTGACGGTTGAACACATCGAGCTGCAGCAAACCGCTAACCAGGCCGTGACGCATGGCTGGCAGCCGCAAACCATCAGCTATTCGCATGATGGCTACGCGGCTGACGCCAGCAAAATCGCGGTGCTGCCAGGCCAGCAAACCTTGGCTCAATTTGAAGTCGTTGATGCTGAAGGCACGGTGGTCTTTGCCGGCAAGCCGCAAGTGACCACCACGACCACTGGCACCTACACGTTGCTCGACTTTTCCGCCTTAAAAGCGGCAGGTCAGTACCGCTTACAGTGGGCTGATCAGCAAACGCCAGTCTTTCCGATTGGGTCTTTACAGCAGCGGTATGGCAGCACCATTCCGAAAGTTCTGAACTTCATTTTCGCCGAACGCTGCGGCTATCCGGTGCCGGGCATTCACAGCCACTGCCATGATGATGTGATCGCCACCCATAATGGCGAAGAAATCAGTTTCAACGGCGGCTGGCACGATGCCGGCGACTTGTCGCAGCAAACCGTGCACACCGCCGAAGCTGCCGAAGCACTGTTTGCGATGGCCAAGACGCTGCGCAACACTAACGCGGCCTTAGCCACCCGGCTGCAGGCCGAAGGCGAATGGGGCCTAGATTTTGTCCTCAAAACCGACTTCGGTGATGGCTATCATGCCACCAGCGCAGGGGTTTCCCGTTGGACCGATAACCGTCGCGGCACCATGGATGATGCCAAAGCGCGGGTGCACAGCAGCGCCTATGACAATTACCTATTAAGTGGCATTGTCGCCAGAATTGCCCGGCTTACCCCTGACCTGGCTGAGCGGCAGCGGTTAACGGCAGTGGCCCGCCGGAACTTCGGGTTTGCCGAAACCGAATTCGCCAAGCACCCTTATGCGACGGAACCAATTTTCTGGGAACACACCTTGAACACCTCACCAGCCACCTACAACGCTACCGTGGTGAAAGCGGCCGCTGCGCTGTACCAGCTGACGAAGCAGCAATCCTACCTGAACCGGGCCCGGGAAGCGATGACGTCCATGCTTGCGTGCCAAGAAAGCGTTGGGTTGACCTTGACCGATGGCCGCAAGCTTTCCGGCATGTTTTACCGCGACGAGCAGCATCGCGTGTTCCAGCACTTTAACCACCAGGCTCGCGAATCACTGTTTGGCGAGGCCTTCCAAGCCGCCTTGGCGCTGCCGATTACCCCAGCCGCTCAGACGGAATGGCAAAAGCGGGCCCGCGCTTATGGCGATTACCTGCTTTACCTGCAGCAATTCACCGCGCCTTATCCGATGATTGCCAGTGGCGTGTACTTTGACGATGAAGTCGCGGATAAAGCCAGCTTTGATAAGCAGCACCTGCTGATTGGCGATGAAGCTTACCGCGATTATCAAACGCAGCTGGCGGGCGGCATTCAAATCGCCCCGCACTTATTCGTTAAACGTTTCCCAGTGTGGTACTCGTTTCGCGGCAATAACGGTGTGATTTTAGCCACTGCCGAATCAGCCGCGTTGATGGGTCAGGTGTTGGCTGATCCAAAGCTCGCCGCGCTGGCTGACGGGCAACTGCGCTGGATTGTGGGAAATAATCCCTTTGATCAATCGTTGCTCTATGGCGAAGGTCATCATTACCAAAGTCAATACTCGAACTCGTCAGGCGAGATCATCGGCGAAATGCCGGTGGGTGTAGAAACCAAAGAGAACGAGGATGTCCCATACTGGCCGCAGTTCAACAATGCGACCTACAAAGAAGTCTGGATCGTGACGGCGACAAAATGGCTGGCGGTCCTGCGTGCACTCATTGAAATGGAGGATTGTCATGAATAATAAATTTGTTGAGTGGATTGCTCAGGCCTCAGGGAAGGTCGGCACAAACAAATTCATTCTCGCGATTCGTGATGCGTTTGCGGACACGATTCCGATTACCATCACCGCCGCGTTTTTCCTGTTGATCAATAATGTTTTACTGGAACCAACCACGGGCCTGTTGCGCAATATGCCAGGTCACGAAATTATTACCAATATCGGGATTCAAGCCTATAACGGGACCTTCGGGATTTTAGCCCTGATTATTACCTTCTTGATTGCCTGCCGCCTGGCTAAGTCCATGGGCAGCAAAGATGGTGTCACCGAAGGGGTCATCGCTTTAGCTAGCTATGTTTCACTGGTGCCCAACAGCGTGCCCGTCATCAGCAATGCCGGCAAAACGGTGCAAGCTTCCTCAGTTTTGACCCAAGATTATTCTTCTGCTAGTGGGATGATGGTATCTCTGCTCACCGGGATTTTTGCCACGTTGATCATGATGCGGCTACAAAAATCCGATAAGCTGAAAATTCACATGCCAGACTCCGTGCCACCAGCGGTCGGGAACTCTTTCTCTGCTTTGTTCCCAGGCATGATCACGGTGGGCTTCTTCGCCGCGATTGAAGGGATTTTGAACACCACCACTGGGCTGACGGTTTCCGCCATTATTATCAAGATTTTGCAGGCGCCACTAGTCACCGGGTTCCAGTCTTTACCAGGGATTTTGTTCTATGTGCTGCTTTCGACCTTTGTCTTCACCATCGGGATTCACGGCGCCGATGTGTTCGGCTCAATTGCCGGCCCAGTGCTGCTGGCTTCTTTGCAGCAGAACATTGATGCCATTCACGCCGGCCAAGCAGCGCCAAACATTGTGACTCAGCCATTCTTGGATGCCTATGTTTACATGGGTGGCGGCGGCACCATGATTGCTTTGGTCATCGCTTTGCTGATTTTCTCCAAGCGGCCTGATGAACGGGCCATCCTCAAAATCGGGGGTGTGCCAAACATCTTCAACATCAGTGAACCGATTATGTTTGGGCTCCCAGTGGTCTTCAATTTGACCTATGCGATTCCATTCTGCATTGCGCCACTGGTTTCAACCATCATTGCTTATGTCTGCACGGCGCTTCATTTGATCAATGCGACCTACATTCTCATTCCTTGGGTCACCCCACCAATTATTTCTGGCTATCTGGCCACTGGTGGTGATATCCGGGCGGCAATCATGCAGGTTGTGATCATTGCGGTGGATACTTTGATTTACATGCCATTTGTCTTTGCTTCAAATCATCAGTATGCGTTGAAGGCCCAAGAAGAGGTGCCGGCTGACGATACTGCTAAATAGAGCCAACAAAAAAAGCCGCGATTCTCATCGCGGCTTTTGTGGTCCGGTGCGTCAGCCTTCAGAACGCTCTCGCGCCGACCGAGTTCCCGGACCGTGGTTTGGCACCGGAAGTAGTATCTCAAGTTTTGCTTTAAGTGTCAAATAAAAGCAACGGGTTATACTGTCGGGCCGGGCCGCTTCCACAGGCGGGGGCTGGAACGGGGTGGCCAGCGCTTGGAGCCTCGCTGCGCGAGTCTTCAAGTCGCGGCTTGTTCTAAGCCAACAAGTGGCTAAGAACAATTTCACCCCTGAGCCCCACCTGCTCCAGCGGCCCAGCCCTGGGGTAGTCGTATCAGATGAAACTTGATTGATCTCCAGTTAAGGTCAGGCACAGTAGACGTCAGTACTCACTTTTGAGCGTGGTCGACCGAATCAAAAGCGCCATCACGATTGATTTCGTGATGGCGCTTTTGGGTCAGGCAGGGTTAGTTGTTCATGCCGTCTTCGTAGATCTTCAGTTTTCCGGTGACGATGCTTTCAACCAGGTCAGGATAAGCGACGCCTTCTGCTTCGGCTTCTTGCGGGAGCAAGGAGAGCGGGGTCATGCCTGGTAAGTTGTTGGCTTCGATGACCCAGACGCCAAAGTCGTTGGCGAAGAAGTCAACGCGGCCGTAGTTTTGCATGCCGAGGACGCGCATGGTTTGCACGGCGACGCGTTTCATTTCTTCATGAACGGCCGGGTCCAAGTCATCCGGTGGGGTGATGAAGTCGGTGTGGCCGGGCTGGAATTTGTGTTCAAAGTCGTACCAACCGTCGTGCACTTTGATCTCGATGGCCGGGAAGGCGTGGCCATTCACGACGCCCAAGGAGAATTCGCGGCCTTCGATGAATTCTTCGATGATGGCACTGTTGTCGAAGCGGAAGACGTCGGTGAGGCCGCTTTCCAGTTCGGCGTCATTGTGCACGATGTGAGTGCCGACGGAAGAGCCGCCAGAGGTTGGCTTCAAAACCACCGGATAGGCGAAAGGCAGTTTGTGGCCTTTGGCGCCTTGATCGCGGGTGATTTCCACGAAGGCCGCGGTTTTGATGCTGTGATAGAGCATGATTTCTTTGCTGTAGACCTTGTTCATCGTGATGCCAGAAGCGGTTGAGCCGCTGCCGGTGTACTTGATGTTGTTGAGGTCGAGCACCGCTTGGACTTTACCGTTTTCCCCATCGCCGCCATGCAGGCCGAGGAAGACAATATCTGCCGCTTTGCAAATGTCGAGGACGTTCGGGCCAAACAGCGTTGTGTCATCGCCGGGGCGCAACGCGTTGATGTCTGCATCCGTCAAAATCGCATCCGAAATGTTGAGGTCTTTGGATGTGTTGGCGTCTTCGAACACGGAAGCAGCCGGCTGACCATTCAGGTCGTAGCCGAGAAACAGGTCGATAAACGTCGCTTGGTGGCCTTTGTCACGTAGCGCGTTCGTGAGGCGGTAGCCGCTGGAGATCGACACGTTACGTTCGGTGCTCCGGCCACCGGCCAATACGACAATTTTCATAGGTTAAAAACCTCCCGATAGTTTTAGAACCTTAAGTGTAGCATATCGAACCTCAGGTGGGGCGAAAATGTTAGCGGTTTCAATAAAATTTAAAATGAAAGTTTCATGAGGGCACGCGGCAGGCGCTAGGCAAGGAGCGGCCGCGCCAAGTATACTGGAAGTATCAAATCTGGGAGGATTTTTCCGTGAAAATTATCGTGTACGGCGCGCGCGTTGACGAGATTGCGTACTTTGACCAGTGGGCGGCCAAAACCGGGCACCAGCTGAGTGTGCATGAAGAATTGCTCGATGCCCACAGTGTGGAATGGGCTAAGGGTTTTGACGGCATCAACTGTTTGCAAACGACCCCATATTCGCCGGCGGTATTTGAAAAAATGGCGGCTTATGGCATCCATTACCTCACTATCCGCAACGTCGGCACGGATAACATCGATTTTCCAGCGGCGAAACGCGCTGGCGTGCGCATTGCCAATGTGCCGGCCTATTCACCGAGTGCCATCGCCGAATTTTCACTCACCCTAACGCTGAACTTGCTGCGGCGGCTCGGCGAGGTGGAGCGCACCTTAGCCACTGGGGATTTCAATGGCGCGGGCCAGTACATCGGTAAAGAGCTCGGTCAGCTAACCGTCGGCATTGTCGGCGCTGGGCGCATCGGCCAGGCGGCGATGAAATTATTCCATGGCTTCGGCGCCAAGGTGCTGGCGTTTGATCCGCACCCGCAATCGACCTTGCCTTGCGAGTATGTCGGCCTGGAGGAATTGCTGCACCGCGCGGATGTGGTGGACCTGCATGTACCTGGCATTGCCGAGAACGACCACATGCTGGATGCGGCGACGCTAGCGGCGATGAAGCCAGGCGCAGTGCTGATCAATACTGCCCGCGGCAACCTGATCGACACCACGGCGATGATTGCTGCACTGCAAAGCGGCCACTTAGGTGGGGCGGGGATCGATACCTATGAGAACGAAACCGCCGCGATTTTGACCGCGCAAAAAACGGGCCGCTTTACCGATCCGCAATGGGAGGAGCTCCGCCAAATGCCGAACGTTATCCTGACCCCACATATCGCGTACCACACCGAAACCGCTGTGCGTAATATGGTGGAATTTTCCTTGGAAAATCTCGTGAGTTTCGTTCGGACTGGCCAAGCCCCTGATGAGGTGGGCCCACACGAACGCAAAGCGTAATCGCACCGGCTGGCAGTCGCGACTGCTCGCCGGTTTCTTTTTGCCTAATTTAAACACGAACATTAAAACCGGTAAATTCAAAAATAGTCGACTTTTCTCTTGCCGGCTGGGCGCTTCTCCGCTATGATAAAGACATCATCGATTCCGGGAGGAAAACATGGAAAACTTTTTCAAATTACGTGAGAACCACACCAAAGTATCAACTGAGGTGATGGCGGGGTTAACCACCTTCTTCGCCATGTCGTATATTCTTTTCGTTAATCCGCAATTGTTGTCGCAAACCGGCATGCCTTATCAGGCGGTTTTCATTGCCACCATCGTCGCTAGTGCCGTGGGGACCTTGGTGATGGGCTTATTCGCCAACGTCCCCTACGCCTTGGCGCCGGGGATGGGGCTGAATGCTTTCTTCACCTACACTGTGGTCTTTGCGCTGGGTTATTCCTGGCAGCAGGCGCTGGCTTTGGTGTTCATTTGTGGGATCATCAATATTTTGATCACCGTCACCAAAATTCGGAAAATGATCATTATGGCCATTCCCGAAATGATGCAACATGCCATCGGCGGTGGGATTGGCGTCTTCGTCGCTTACATCGGCTTGAAAAACGCCGGCTTCTTGCAGTTTACTTCTGATTCCTCCAGTATTTTGAGCATCAACGGCGCGGCTTATAACGCGGCTACCACCAGTTTCAAAGGCGGCGTCACCAGCGTCGTTTCCGGCGGCGGCATTGTGCCAGCGCTGGTCAATTTCACCCAAAGCGGGGCGCTGCTGGCGTTGATTGGTTTGGTCATCATGGCCGCGTTGGTCATCAAAAAAGTCCCTGGCGCCGTGTTGATTGGGATTGTGTTGACCACGTTAATCGGCATTCCCATGGGCGTCACCGATTTGTCCTTCCATGCCTCCAATAGCCTGGGCAACTCGATTGCTCAGCTCGGCACCACGTTTGGCGCCGCCTTTGGGAGCAAAGGGATGGGGACCTTGTTCTCCAGTGGCAGTCAAATTTTGATGACCATCATGACGATTTTCGCCTTTAGCTTCTCAGATACCTTCGACACGCTGGGCACCTTCATCGGCACCGGGCGCCGTAGCGGGATTTTCTCGGACCAAGACATCAAGGAAATGGAAACCGGCCACGGCTTCTCCTCGAAAATGGATAAAGCGCTGTTCGCCGACTCCATTGCCACTTCCATCGGTTCCATCTTCGGGACCAGTAACACCACCACGTATGTTGAAAGTGCCGCTGGGATTGGCGCCGGTGGGCGGACGGGCTTGACCGCCGTGGTCACTGCCGCGTGCTTCATTGTTTCCGCCATTTTCGCCCCGCTCATCAGCGTCGTGCCAACGCAAGCTGTGGCGCCGGCCTTGATCTTGGTTGGGGTGATGATGATGTCCAGCTTCAAGGAAATCAATTGGAGCGACCTGGCCGAAGCAGTGCCGGCATTCATGGCTTCCGTGGTGATGGGGCTGGTTTACAACATCTCTTATGGGATTGCCGCCGGGTTCATCTTCTATTGCTTGGTTAAAATCATCGAAGGTAAAATTCGGGAAATTCATCCGATCTTAGCCATTGTCAGCATCGGCTTCATTTTGAACTTTATCGTGCTCGCCGTGCTGTGAGTTAAACCCGAATGTCTTAGCCTTGCCCGCTGGGGTAAGGCTATTTTTGTGCTGTGATTGTGGCTAAACCCGAACAATAAATATTGCAGGAATAATATTGACCGTTTTTAGGCTTGATTTTTGCCGGTGAGACCCGTAAGCTTATTTTCATTAAAACTTTTTTGATGAAGGAGCGCTCATGGAGAACCAATTTAAGCTGCGGGAGAATCACACCAACTGGCACACCGAGGTCATTGCGGGTCTGACGACTTTCTTCGCCATGTCCTACATTTTGTTCGTGGCGCCATCGAGCCTGGCCTTGACGGGGATGCCCAGCCAGGCGGTGTTCTTAGCCACCATCATTGCCAGCGCCACCGGGACCTTGATTATGGGGCTCTTCGCCAATGTCCCATACGCGTTGGCGCCAGGTTTGGGACTAAATGCGTTCTTTACATACACTGTGGTGGCGGCGCTGGGCTTTTCCTGGCAGGAAGCCTTAGCGCTGGTGTTCTTATGTGGCTGTATTAATATTTTGATCACTGTGACCCGGGTTCGGAAGCTCATCATCGGGGCGATTCCGACGGTGCTGCAACATGCCATTGGCGGCGGGATTGGGATCTTCGTGGCCTATATCGGCCTGAAAAACGCTGGGTTCTTGCAGTTCACTGCTGACGCGGGGAGCTTGTTGAGCGTGAACGGCGCGGCTTTTAACGCCGCTAAAACACATTTTGCTGGCGGCGTTCATAGCGTCGTAGCTGGTGGTGGTGTCGTGCCGGCGCTGGTGAACTTCACTCAGCCTGGCGCCATTGTGGCCTTGATTGGGCTGCTGCTGATGGCAGTGTTGGTGGTTAAAAAGGTGCCAGGGGCGGTGCTGATTGGCATTGTGGCCACCACGGTGATTGGCATTCCGTTTGGTGTCACGAACCTGCATCTGTCGGCGGCGAATTCGCTGGGGCATGCTATCAGCCAGCTCGGCACGACCTTTGGCGCCGCGTTTTCTGCGCAAGGGTTCGGGAGCTTGTTCAGTGATTCGCATCACATTTTGCTGTCGGTGATGACGATTTTTGCCTTCAGCTTCTCCGACATCTTTGATACGCTGGGCACCTTTATCGGCACCGGCCGCCGCACCGGGATTTTTACCGATGAAGATATGAAGAACATGAACCACGGCAAAGGCTTCTCCTCCAAAATGGATAAGGCGTTATTCGCCGATGCCATTGCCACCGGCGTGGGCTCGATTTTTGGCACCTCGAATGTGACGGTGTTCGTCGAAAGCGCGGCGGGGATTGGCGCTGGCGGGCGCACTGGACTGACGGCGGTGACCACCGCGGCGTGTTTTGCCCTGAGTTCATTGCTTTCGCCGCTGATTGCGGTGGTGCCAACGGAAGCGGTGGCGCCGGCATTGATCATGGTCGGGGTGATGATGATGGCCAGCTTCAAGGAAATCGATTGGAACGATTTAAGCGAAGCCGTGCCGGCGTTCATGGCATCGATCGTGATGGCGCTGGTGTACAACATCTCATACGGCATCGCGGCTGGCTTCATTTTCTACTGTTTGATCAAACTCATTACCGGCAAGGCGAAAACAGTCCATCCGGTGCTGTGGGTGGTCACTGCCGGCTTCATTTTGGATTTTGTGTTCATGGCGTTGATGTAAGGAAGGTCTGGCTGCGGCCAGGCCTTTTTGAATGCGCGGTTAAGTCGCAAAAAGGGGATACCAAGTCAGCCGAATGAAAAATGTAAAACGCTTTATTATTATGAGAGCATTATTAATAATCTGGGCGTATAATGAGAAAAAGTCTTATTGTTTGGAGAATAAGCGATGAAAAATGCGGTGGCATTTGAATGGAAACGCCCGCCGTGGCAGCTGGGGTTAGTGGGCTTGCTGCTGGGCTTTTTGGTGTTGATTGTGCCGGCGATTCACTGGCAGCCAGTGCCGGTGGACTACCAAAAATATAATTATTGGCCGGTGACGGTGACTTCGGAAAAGCGCATGGTGCAGCATTGGATTGAAGAAGGCGCGCAGACTTACTCACCAACTGCGACTAAAGCCGTGAAACCTTATAACTTAGCGGACACGCGGCGTCAAGGCCGGCACTATCAGGTGATGGTCAAGGCTTATCGGCGTGGTGACTACTTGACTGTTGACCGGCAGATTATCAAGGCGCTGAGTGAAGGTGTGACCGATGGACTCCGCTGGTATGACGGGGACATGGCGATGCTGGTGCTTGAAGGTCAGGCGAATCTTTCTTTACATTCGGCGGCAGCGTTGCGAGCGCCTTATGAATACCTGGTGGCGCACAAGGTGAACCGACTGCCGGTGCTGGGATTGCAAAGCGGCGCTGGGCAAGCCATCACGGCGCAGTTGGAAAAATCGACCTTTTTCTTGGTCCTGCTGGCGGTGTTAGTCCTGATGCTTGGCCTGACTTACACCAAGGAAGCCAGCAATGGCACGGCGCAGTTTGTGCGCACGATTCCAGAAAGTGATTTGAAACTGGCGTTGGCTAAATTCGTGCCGCTGCTGGCGTGGTTCAACCTTGCTGTGGTGGGGGCCGTCATTCTAGCGATGACCTTCTTTGCGTTGTGGCCTGACCAGAACTTTGGCTCGCTACTGGTGCCCTATATCTACAACTGGCATGGCGAAATTTTCGCCATGGCCTTGTGGCAGTTTTTGGGGTTGGAGTGGCTGGCACTGAATGTCTGGGCCTTTTTCCTCGCCGGGTTGGCTTATCTGTTGAGTATGGGCTTGCGGCAGCCGGTGGCGCTGTGTTTTGCCTTGGCAGTGGTCACGTTTGCCCGGCAACTAGGTTTGCTTAATCTGGTGCCACTGACCTGGCAAGATTTTGTGCCGGCGAAGTACACCTTGTTGCCGGATATGTTGACGCGGCAGGTGACGTTTGTTGATCAAAGGCCGTGGCAATGGCTGTTGTTGTTCTTGGGGTTTGGCGTGTTGGCCTGGGGGCTGGCCGCAGGGGCCATTTGGTTGCAGGATCATCGCCGCTCACGCACGCAAGGGGGCAGGGCGCATGCTTAAGGTGCAGCATTTGAATTTTGCTTTTGGGCACCAAGTGATTTTGAATGATTTAAGTTTCACGTTACTAGATGGCTCGATCACCGGGCTGGTGGCACCGAATGGGACAGGCAAAACCACGCTGCTCCGCTGCTTGTGTGGTCTGTTGCCGAGTGGTCCGCAGGTGATGACGCTGAACGGCATTGACCTGTACCAAAAGCGCAAGGCGTACTTGGGGCAGTTGTTCTTTCTGGAGAATTCCAACCAGCTCTACGCGGATTTAACCGTGATTGATCATCTGAAGTATGTGCGGAAAATGTGGCACTCCAGCGTCGACTTGCCAACCACCATCGAGAGTCTCGGCATGACCGGCTACTATAAGAAACGCATTCGCGATTTGTCGCTGGGGATGAAGCAACATGCTTTGCTGGCGATGTATTTGGTGGCGGATGCCCAGTTGATGCTGATTGATGAACCACTGAACGGCCTTGACCCCACTAGCATTCGTCAATTCGAACGGATTTTTGCCGAACAAAAAGCAGCCGGCAAAACGCTGTTAGTGTCATCGCATCAGATGGATAGCGTGGCGCGGGTGTCTGATGACGTGTTCTTTCTTAAGGACCAAACGATTTTGGCGGAGGCCAACACCGGGCAGGACATGATGGCGGAATACGGCCGCATTTTCTTGGGGGAGGAAGCGCATGCTTAGTCAATTCGCGCTCGATTTCAAACGCCTCGCCCGCACCAGCACCACCATTGTGGGCTACCTAGCCTTCATGCTGGTGCTGCTCATCAGTTTTTTCTATTACATTAATGACGGTGATATCGGGGCGGTGCAACAGTTCAACAATTTCTCGCAAACGATGACGCAACTGGATCACGAGATCACTCAGCTCCGCAAAGCCAAAACGCCGAGCCAAGCTGATGCGGCGCTGCTGGCGAATAAGACCAAACAAAAGGCGATGATTGATGACGTGCGGCTGGCGGCTTCGGCCGAGCAAGGTACTGCCGGGATGGCGGTGACGAATCCAGATCCGCTGAATCGCGCGGTGTTGAAGCTGGCGCGCTATCAACTCAAAGAAACCGAGGCCGGGCGTGGCGATCAGCTGGTGCTATTCAAAATTGAAGGCGAGTCCTTTGATGCCTCGGTGCTCGGTCGCAAGGAAACGGTACTGCTATATGAAACCCTGCTCAAACAGCATCGGCACCAGCAGTACTTCAACGCCCCCCGGCTCCCTGCGGCAAGTTACCTGACGGCGGAAATGCGCTCCGGACGGACGGTTCTACTGCTCCTGGCCGTGTTGGTCGTGCTGCTGGCGGAAGGTTTTGCGCTGGATCGGCGCCAGCATACCGAAGCGTTGCGGCAGAACCTGCCCCATGGCCAGTTTTCCTTGCTGCTTGCGCGAGTGGCGGCAGCCGGGCTGCTGGGTTTGCTGACGCTGGCGGCGGCAGTCGGTAGTGTTTTCCTGCTGATTGGCTGGCATGATGGCTGGGGTAGCTGGGCCTATCCGTTGGTTTACGCCCCTGCCAGCAATACGGCAGCGACGATTACCATCGGGCAGTATGGCCTGCAATGGAGCGGCTTGTTTCTGCTTGGCGCGGTCGTGCTCGCCGCCCTAACTGCCTTGGTGGATTTGGTCACCCGCAGCACCGGCGCGACCTTAGCCATCGGTGGGGCCATCATTCTGGCAACAAATGCCGCTTTCTTAACCGCCGGCTTGGTGCGCCCACTGGCTCGGTTTTTGCCGAGTGCGTACTTACAGCCCAGCCCGGTGCTGTTGCATCAAGCGAGCTGGTCGTTGTTTGACTTACGGGGCGGGATTGCAGTGTTGATTGGTTGGAGCATCGTTCTGTTAGGACTCTGTTGGCTTAAGTTGCAGGCCCCAGTCACAGTTAAAACTAAAGCGTGAACGCAAAAGGCCCGCGAAATTGTTCGCGGGCCTTTGCTGTGGCTTAAAAGTGGAACGTCGGGTCGGTTTCTACTTGCTGGCGCTGCAAGGTTAAGCGCAGCAGTGGCACCTTTTGCCCATCCGGTAAGGTCCGGCTGTGGTTGGCCGGGGTAGCGGTAAAACCGAACTTTTTCAGCAGATCGAGTGAAGCAGTCGCGGTTTCCGGGATAATCGCATAAAGTTCGCTGAGTCCAAGTTCAAAAAAGGCAAACCCGGCCACCCGGGGGATAATCTCGGTCATTACCGCTGGCGGGGTGCTTGGCAGTTGCTCAAAGCGCATTTGTCCCTTGGTCATGCCAGCGTCGAATTGCCACAGGCAGATACTACCCAAAAAGTCATGGGTTTTGCGATCACCGATGCCGTAAAGCAGGGCCTTGTTGCCCATCACCAGCCGCATTGCTTGGTTCACGTAGCGGGCCGTTTCCGGAATGCTGGTATCACGGGTGCGGCCAGAAATCCAAGCCTGTGTTTCATCGGCACGCAAAGCGGCCACGGTTTTGAGTTTGAAATTAGTCAGCCAGTCCAGTTCGTAATGAACGGACAGCAGGGGATGGTACTTTTCGAAATTTGGCATGGGAACCTCCAAAGGTAAGGCTGTGGAGCTGGGCGCACTTAGCCCGACAGGTAGCCTAAGTCTGGGCATTGAAACCTGGGCTTGGCTTCGAGGCCCAGACTGTAGCTAGCTGCTCGGGCGTTGCCCAGCGCAGCGCAACTAGAGTGGGAAGGTAAGTCTGTTGCAGCCTGTAGTTGCACTCAGGACGGCAACGCTCGAGCGATTAGCTACGCTCTGAGCCTCACCGGCCAAAAGCGCCGGCAAGACTCAGAGCTAGGCTACTCGTCGATCTAAGCCCGCCGCCCTTCGTAGCCTGGTTGTTTAAAATATCCCTTCATTATCCTTATCGGTAATCGGGGCGTTGAAGTTGTGATCGTAGTAATCGGCGGTCATGACTTTGTATTTGCCGTTGACGAACTTGGCAATAAGATTGCCAGGAACGGCGGTTTGGGCTTCGGCTTTGGGAATGTGGATTTCGACGCTGGGCATGGGGGTCAATGCGACGTAGCGGGCATCCGCGCCGAAGAAGGCCTCGATGTCGGCGCGGGTGGTGTCTTCGCGCATCAACATGAAATAGGTCATTTTGGCGGTAGAAAAGGCGGTGAATTCGCCTCGAGGGAATTGACTTGCAGCTGCCATGATGGTCGCCTCTTCTTTTCAGAGTTTTTGGTATTCCTAGTGTAGCATATTCTGCGGCCGCCCTCGTGCATGGTACTATTGAGTGTAAAGGAAGGTGGCAAAATGGCCTCTTTATTCGAAAACGAAGCTGCGCAATTTCAGCCGTTGGCCAGCCGCATGCGGCCGCAGACCTTGGCGGAATTTGTCGGCCAGCAGCATTTGATCGGGCCGGATCGGGTGCTGACGAAGCTGATAGAAAATGACGAAGTGCCGTCGCTGATTTTCTGGGGCCCGCCTGGTGTGGGTAAGACGACGCTGGCCCAGATTATTGCCCGGCAAACTAAGGCGGAATTTGTCACGTTTTCCGCGGTGACTTCTGGAATTAGTGAAATCAAAAAGGTGATGGCCGAAGCGGAGCAAAATCGCGCCTTAGGCCAGAAAACCATTGTCTTCGTCGACGAAATTCACCGGTTCAACAAGGCGCAGCAGGATGCTTTTTTGCCGTATGTGGAGCGCGGCAGTATCACCCTGATCGGTGCCACCACGGAAAATCCGTCCTTTGAAGTCAACGCCGCGCTGCTGTCGCGCACCCGGGTGTTTGTGATGAAGCCCTTGACGACAGCGGATTTGACCGCGTTGCTGAACCGTGCGTTGACCGATCCGCGAGGCTACGGCTTGCAGCATGTGCAAATCGCGGATGAGCTGATCGGTCAAATTGCCGAGTTCGCTAACGGGGATGCTCGGATTGCCTTGAACACCATGGAAATGGCGGTGACCAATGCCATGGGCGGCGCGGACGAGTCGATCGTGGTGGATCAAAGTGCCGTCAGTCAGCTGCTGACCAAAAAGGCCCTGCTTTACGACAAGAACGGCGAGGAACATTATAACCTGATTTCCGCGCTGCACAAGTCGATGCGCAACTCCGATGTCGATGCGGCGGTGTACTGGCTGGCGCGGATGCTGGAAGCCGGCGAAGACCCGCTGTACATTGCCCGGCGGCTGGTGCGGTTTGCCTCGGAAGATATCGGCATGGCCGACAGTCGGGCACTGGAGATCACCACCAGCGTGTTTCAGGCTTGCCAGTTCATCGGCATGCCTGAATGCTCGGTGCATTTGACCCATGCAGTGGTGTATCTGAGCTTAGCGCCGAAGTCGAATGCCTTGTACACCGCGTATGAAGCTGCGAAAAAAGATGCCACCGAGACCCTGGCCGAGCCGGTGCCACTCCAGATTCGCAATGGTGTAACCGGGCTGATGAAGGATTTGGGTTATGGTAAAGATTACCAATATGCTCATGAAAACCCGGATAAGTTGACCACGATGCAGACAATGCCGGATAATTTAATTAACCAGCATTACTACCATCCTACTGACCAAGGCAGCGAAGCTAAGGTCAAAGCCCGGCTGGAGCAGATTAAGGCTTGGCACCACCAGCACGACGCCCAAGATCAAGATAAATAGTGTACAATGATAACGTGCGCAATTCAAGGAGTGAGGACGATGGCAAAAGTATTAGCGGTCAACGCAGGCAGTTCGACATTGAAATGGAAGCTCTTTGACATGCCTTCGGAGCGGCAATTAGCCGATGGCTTGATCGATCGGCTTGGTCAGGCCGAATCCACGGTGAAGATCAAATACGGGAGCCACGTCTACCGCTCGGGTCATTCGATTCGTAATTTTCACGAAGCGGTCGCTGATGTGATGACCCAGATTAAGGCGCTGGGCCTCGTTGAACACTTGCACGAAATCACCGGCGTCGGTCACCGGGTGGTCGCCGGCGGAGAACGCTTCAATCAATCGGTGGTCATCGATGATGAAGTGCTGCGCAGCATTCGGGACCTCGGTGACTATGCGCCGCTACATAATCCGGTCGAAGCCGAATACATCGCGGTGTTTCGGCGCTTGATGCCTTGGGCCACCCAGGTAGCGGTGTTTGATACCGCCTTTCACCAAACCATGCCCGCGGAAAACTACCTCTACAGTATTCCGTACGCTTATTATCAGCGCTTCGGTGCGCGCAAGTACGGGGCCCATGGGACGTCGGTGCGCTATGTGTCTGCCCGCGCCGCTGAGTTCCTGAACCAGCCACTGAATCAGCTCAAAATGATTGTGATGCATCTGGGCTCAGGCTCCAGTGTCACCGCGGTGGAACACGGCCGGTCAGTGGACACCTCGATGGGCTTCACACCGCTAGCAGGCGTCACCATGGGCACCCGCAGCGGCGACATCGATCCGTCCTTGGTGGCGTACCTGATGGGGAAGCTGCACGAACCGGACATCAATAAGATGATTACCTTGCTCAATAAAGAATCCGGCTTACTCGGGATTTCCGAGCTGTCGCCAGATCAGCGGGACCTAGAAGCCGTTGAAGACACCGACCCGCAAGCCAAGCTGGCGCTGGATATCTACGCCAACCGGGTGGCGAAGTATGTCGGTAGCTACACGGCGCTGATGAACGGCGTCGACGTCCTGGTCTTCACTGGCGGCGTGGGCGAAAACGGTGGCGACATGCGCGCCCGCATTTTGCGCCACCTCGGCTACTTAGGCGCCACGGTGGATGCGGTCAAAAACAAAGCGCGCGGCAAGGAAATTGATTTGTCGACGGCTGAGGCGTCGGTGAAAACTTTGGTCATTCCAACCAATGAAGAACTGATGATTGTGCGCGATGTGTTCGAACGGTTGCCAAAAGCATAAGAAAAAGCCTGATTTCCCGTGGGAAGTCAGGCTTTTAGTTACGGTTAAGCGAGGTCGTCGCCATTGGTGGCGATGACTTTTTGATACCAGTGGTAAGAGTCCTTCGGCGTGCGCTTCAGGGAGCCATTGCCCCAGTCGTCGCGGTCGACGTAAACCAAACCATAGCGTTTCTTCATTTCGCCGGTGCCGTTGGAAACCAGGTCGATGGCACTCCAGAGGGCGTAGCCAATCATCTCGACGCCGTCTTCGTTGATGGCGTCCTTCATGGACTGCACAGCGTAGCGCAGGTAGTTGATGCGGTAGTCATCATGAATCTGCCCATCCGCGGCGACTTCATCCGCCCAGCCCAGACCGTTTTCGACGACGAACAGCGGCTTGTGATACCGATGCCACAAGGTGTTCAGCGCTAGCCGCAGCACAATCGGGTCGGTCGCCCAGCCCCAGGCGTTGGTTTCCAGGTATGGGTTCTTAACGGTGCCGCCGCCAAGGTTGCCTTGGGCGTTTTCATCCCGCGTCGGGTCAGCAGTAATGACCGATGAGGTGTAGCAGGAGAAGCCCAGGAAGTCAGCTGGGTAAGTGCGCAGTAAGGCTGCATCTTCTGGCGTGATGTCCAAATGGATGCCGGCTTTTTCATATTGAATCAGGCGGGCTTTCGGGTACGCGCCGCCAGCCTGCACGTCGGCGTAAAATAGGCCATGTTCCATGTTCTGCATCACCGCGAGCTGATCAGCCGGGTTGCAGGTTTCGGCGTAGACCGGCTGGTAGGCCAGCATCATGCCGACCTGGATGTCAGAATTCAATTCATGGGCGGCGCGAACCGCTTTGGCGGAAGCCAAGAACTGGTTATGGGCACCTTGCGCGCGATTTTGCGGGGTCGGGTCGGTTAAGCCACCGCCTAAGTATGGCGCTTCATCCATGGCGTTGATTTCATTGAAGGTAGTGTAGTAATGCACCTTGCCGGCGTAGCGCTTGAAGACCACCGCCGCGTAATGCGCGAATAAGTCCACCAGCCGCCGGTCCTGCCAGCCGCCGTATTTTTGCACTAAGGCTAGCGGGGTGTCATAATGCTGCAACGTGATGCAAGGCTCGATGTGGTTTTGCACACACAAGTCGATCACTTTCTCGTAGAAGGCGAGGCCCGCTTCGTTCGGTGTGGTTTCTTCGCCAGTCGGGAAAATGCGGCTCCAGGCAATCGAGAAGCGGAAGGTGGTAAAGCCCGCCTTGGCCATCAATTCGATATCTTCTTGATAATGATGGTAAAAATCGGTGCCGCCGTGGCTTGGGTAGTAAGCGTCTGGCACCATGGCCGGCGTGGCATCAGCCGGCACCTTGAAGTCGGCGCCCCACACCATCGGCGATTGGCCGTTGGTGCCATCAGCGCGGGTCCATGTCACCTGGCGCGGCGTCGTGGCGGAGCCATTGGTCATCACATCAACTGCGGTGAGGCCTTTGCCGTCTTCGTCAAAGCCGCCTTCATACTGGTTGGCAGCAGTCGCGCCGCCCCATAAAAATCCTTTAGGAAAACTCATTGTGACCTCCTAATTAAATTGTTCCTACAAATTTCTCAACCGCTTTCATTGTATCAAAAACTGGCGCTAACTGTCAGGGGGAATCGGCAGTTCTTTGCCAGATGAGGCAGAATGTTCGGCTCGTGGATTGGCCCGCGGTAAAATTAAACTTGTAGGAGTGACCGAGTTCACGGCTTTTTAAGTGATTTTAAGCGAAAATAAGTATTCTTTCCGTTTTCTGTGGTATACTGAGGCCACAAGTTAAGAAAGTGAGGGACTAGCATGACGGCAACCGTTGATTACTCGTCCAAGGCATATTTTGATAAAATGACGCGTTATTGGAACGCGGTGAACTATATTTCTGTGGGGCAGCTTTACTTGCGGGATAACCCGCTGTTGAAGCGGCCGCTTGAATCCAGCGACGTGAAGTTCAACCCGCTCGGCCACTGGGGCACTATCGCCGGGCAAAACTTCATCTACACCCATTTGAATCGGCTGATCAACAAGTATGATCTGAACATGTTCTACATCGAAGGCCCAGGTCACGGCGGTCAAGTCATGATTTCCAACGCGTACCTCGATGGCACCTACAGCGAAACCTACCCTGAAATGCCAGAAAATGAAACTGGCATGAAGCTGTTGTTCAAGCGCTTCAGCTTTCCAGGTGGGGCGGCTTCCCATGCGAATGCCCAGATTCCTGGTTCGATCCACGAAGGCGGCGAACTCGGTTATTCCTTAAGCCACGCCACTGGTGCGATTTTGGATAATCCTGATGTCATCGCCGCAACGGTCATTGGGGATGGCGAAAGCGAAACTGGCCCGCTGGCTGCAAGTTGGTTCTCTAACACCTTCATCAACCCGATTACCGATGGGGCCGTGCTGCCCATCGTGCACATGAACGGCTTCAAGATTTCCAACCCCACCATTCTGTCACGCAAGTCAGATGATGATTTGCGCAAATACTACGAAGGCATGGGCTGGGACCCATACTTCGTTGAAGGTGACGATCCAGAAAAGCTGAACCCAGAAATGGCGAAGACTTTGGATACCATCATCGAAAAGATCAAGGCCATCCAAAAGCACGCTCGGGAAACTGGCGATGCCACCATGCCAAACTGGCCAGTGCTGATTGTGCGCACACCAAAAGGCTGGACGGGCCCGAAGGCATGGGCTGGCAACAAGATTGAAGGCTCCTTCCGCGCCCACCAGATTCCAATTCCAGTAAAGCGCGACGATATGAGTCACGCCGACGAACTGGTGGCTTGGCTGAAGTCGTACCACCCAGAAGATGTCTTTGATGACAACGGCGTGTTGAAGCCAGAACTCAAGGCCCTGACGCCAACTGGCGACAAGCGCATGGCGGCTAACCCCATCACCAACATGGGCTACCACACCAAGCCATTGGTACTGCCTGATTACCATCAGTATGCCCTTGATAACAGCGAACGCGGCAAGAACGTCAAGCAGGATATGATCATCTGGTCCGATTACCTGCGCGATTTGATCAAACTTAACCCAGATAATTTCCGTGTCTTTGGCCCGGACGAAACCATGTCCAACCGCCTGTATGGCTTGTTTGATGCAACGAACCGCCAGTGGTTAGAACGCATTTCGACCAATGGCTCGGACGAAGACATGAGCAACTCTGGCCGCATCATTGACTCCCAGCTGTCTGAACACCAGGCTGAAGGGTTCTTGGAAGGCTACACCTTGACTGGCCGCCACGGGGTCTTCACCTCGTATGAAGCCTTCCTGCGGGTGGTAGATTCCATGCTGACCCAGCACTTCAAGTGGTTGCGGGAAGCACATGAGCAGCCTTGGCACCGCCCATATCCATCTTTGAACGTGGTGTCCACGTCAACGTCCTTCCAGCAAGACCACAACGGCTACACCCACATGGATCCAGGTGTGCTGACGCATTTGGCGGAAAAGAAAGGCGAATACATTCGCGAGTATCTGCCCGCCGATGCCAACTCCTTGCTGGCCATTTCGCCGAGTCTCTTCACCAGTGAAAATACCATCAACCTGCTGATCACCTCCAAGCAGCCGCGGCCGCAATTCTACTCCATTGAGGAAGCAGAAGTTCTGGCCAAAAACGGCTTGAAGCGCATTGATTGGGCTTCCACCGATGACGACGCCGAACCTGATGTGGTGATTGCTGCCGCTGGGACCGAGCCTAACTTGGAAAGCTTAGCCGCGATTAACCTGCTGCATGACAACTTCCCAGATCTCAAGATTCGCTTTATCAATGTCTTGGATCTGCTGAAGCTCAAGAAGAACGATCCGCGCGGGTTGTCTGATGAGGCATTCGATGAATACTTCACCACCGACAAGCCAGTCTTCTTCGCCTTCCATGGCTTTGAAGATTTGATCCGCGATATCTTCTTTGACCGGCACAACCGCAACTTGCATGTGCACGGTTTCCGCGAAGAAGGCGCGATTACCACGCCATTTGATATGCGGGTGCTGAATGAGCTCGACCGCTTCCACCTGGCCAAGGATATTGTGGAACATGTCCCAGGCTACGCTGAAAAGAGTGGCGCCTTCGTGCAGAAGATGGACGACACTTTGGCCCATCACTACAGCTATATTCGCGATACCGGCGAGGACCTGCCAGAAGTACTGGATTGGGTTTGGAAGCCAGTTAAATAAGCAACACCGAAGCAGCGGCTGGCCGCTGCTTTTTTGGTGGCCTCAAAAGGTGTGTGACCGGCGCCTTCCGCAGCCTAGTCGCGCTGCGCGGGGCATCGCCCGTGCGCATAGCTACGCGATGGGCTAAGTGCGCCCTGCTCCGCAGCCTCTAGTCGCGCTGCGCAAGGCCAACGCCCGAGCAGGTAGCCTAAGTCTGGGCCTCGAAGCCAGAAACGGGCTTCAATGCCCAGACTTAGGCTACCTGTCGAGCTAAGAGCGGCCTTGCTCCGCAGCCTGTAAAGTTTGCCAGCGATAGCGCTAACTTGTTATGGTTGAAGTAGGCCCATGTGGCAGTTAGCCGCACCACAAGAAGGAGGAATTGTTATGGCAACTGAAACCGTTCAAACCTTGCAGGATTTCTTGACCGCAGCGCAGACTGGCCCTTTTGTGACGTTATATCTTCCCTTAGAGGCAGGACAAAGCGTTGAAAAAACCAAGTTGATCATCCGGCATTTGCTCGATCACACTCAAGATGTGATGACGCAAACGGCCCCAGAAGCGGATTTTTCGATTTATGAACGCGCTCTGAATGCGCATCTGGGCGCTCAGCCGTTGGTGGATGTGACCGGCCAAGGGGTGGGCTTAATCACCGATGGGCACAGCGTCTATCAGCGGGCGCTGGAATATCCGGTGAGCCAACTGGCGATGGTGACAGCGCGTCCGCAGATTTTGCCAATGATTTTGGATGATGAACGCCATTTGGATTTCGATTTGTTGATGCTGCAACGCGATCGCATTGAGCTATATCTGAATTTAGGCGATCAGCTGACCAAAACCGCCTTGCCAGAGGATGCGCCGCTTACGCTGCTAGGCACGTTAGGCGAAGAACGCCGCGGTGGTTCGGTGAACACCGTGGCCCAAGGTTCCGGTCAGGTCTCCTACCATGGCCACAGCGACCGCGCCAGCGAAGAAGAGGTGGATCAGCGCCGCTACTATCAAGCAGTGGATACCTATATCGCTGATCACTATTCCAAGCCGAATGCTCGGCGCCTGGTGTTGTTTGGACTGCCGCAGAACCTGGCGTTGTTCCGGGAAGTGAGTCGCAACAGTTACCTGAGCGGGTCGATGCAAGTGGAACTGAATCCAGGCAACCTGTCCTTTGCGGCCATTGATTTGGCGCTGGATGACCTACGCATGGCCTATAGCCAGCGGCAAGCGCAGAAACTCTTGGCCCAGCTGGATAACGCCCGCGGCGCTGGTAAGTATCTCGATGCCCTAGGCAGCATTGTGGCAGCGGTGCAGCAACGGGCCCTGGCTACCTTGGTGATTCGCCAAGGGGCTAGAATTCGCGGCCGCTTAGTTGATAATCAGATTGAAACCGAAAGCCCTCAGGCCCAGCACAATAACCTGCTGAATGATTTGGCCGCCATGACCGTCGCGCAAGGCGGGGCCGTGAAGGTGCTGCCATCCAGCACGTTAAGCGAAGAAGTGGTCGGCATTAGTCGCTACGCCGCCCAGTAAAGCAGAATCAAAGATGCCGCCGACCCTCAAATGGGGCCGGCGGCATCTTTTTTGCAGATTAAATTAAAGTGAAGAGCAGTGCTCCAATTGCGCCGCCAACCAGCGGCCCCACTACCGGAATCCAGGCGTAGCCCCAATCGGAGTCGCCTTTACCGGCAATCGGCAGTACCGCATGCGCCAGCCGCGGGCCGAGGTCTCGCGCCGGGTTGATGGCATAACCGGTGGTGCCACCAAGTGAAAAGCCAATCGCGGTGATCAAAGCACCAACGCCAATCGGGTTGAGGCCATCCGTCCACTTGCCTTTGGTGAAGGCCAGCAGCATGAAGACGAGCACCAAGGTCCCTAACGCTTCAGAAAAGAAGTTCGCTAGTGGCCGACGAATCGCCGGCCCTGTGGCAAAAGTGCCTAAGATAGCGACTTCGTCTTTGGTTTCTGCCCAGTGCGGGTAGTATTGCAGCCAAACCAAGGCGGCCCCAAGGAACGCGCCTAGCATTTGAGCGACGATGAAAGGCACCACCCCGGACCACGGGAAGACACCAATCACGGCAAAGGCTACGGTGACGGCGGGGTTGAGGTGCGCTGGGCCAAGGTAGCCGGCGGAGTAGACGCCAAGCGTCACCGCCAGGCCCCACCCAAGGGCAATGGCAATCCAGCCAGCATCTTTGGCTTTGGAGCGGGCGAGGGAAACGCCGGCGACGACCCCGTCACCGAGTAAAACGAGTACGAGCGTCCCGATGAATTCACCGAGCGCTTGGGTCATGATAGGGGTAGTCATGCTTGCTCCTCCTTTAATCCTTGCAGTTGCGTTTCGGCAATGGTGGCATCGAGCTGCTGGGTGAGGGCGGCTTTGGTCGCTTCATCCCAGTGCAGCAGCCGGGCCATTTCGTTGATCACGGGATCATGCAGCGCCGCCAAGTCGGTGGCGTGGAACAACATCGCGTTGGTGCGCCGCAGCAGATAATCCACTGGGGTCAAGGTCAGCTCTTCATTGACCGAATAGCGCAGCGAAATGGTTTCCTTCAGTGATAACCCTGGTGCTGTGCCGGCATCGGCATAAGACACAACCCGGCTGGTGTTGCTGCCAAAGCGGTTCGCCAGATCGGTCGCGTCGGCTTCTGGCAAGCCGGCGTCTTGAGCAATGCGGGTGTAGAAGTTCAGCGTTTCCGTCACGTTGGTCGGGTCAAAATGACCACCGGACACTTGCAGCTTCTTGCTATCCACAGCCGTGAACTGACGCCCGTCAGCGGCGAGCAACTTGATGATCAGCGCAATCGCGCCGGCGGCCATTTTGCGGTAGTCGGTAATCTTGCCGCCAGCCAGCGTCAGCATGCCGTCGCTTTCGGTATCCAGAGCGGATCCACGGGAAACTTGCGAAGGCTTGAGCGTGCCTTCTGCATGCGCGGTTTTGAGCTTGCTGATGGCCGTTTCGACATCGCTGCGGGTGCTGTCACCGGCTTCATAGGCGTTAACCGTTTTGATCAATTGATCGAAGCTAGCCGCCGAGACCTTCCCGGTGCCAGCCCCGCCGCCGTTGTAGTCGGAGCTCCCATTAGCCGCAATCAGTGGCCGCAGCCCGACCCAACTGGCTTCGATATCGTTGAGGGTGACATGGGCGTCAGGATAGCGATTATTCAGCGCCGCGAGTAAATAGTCCACGTCGGCTTGGGTGACCGTCGGGTGCTTGTAATCGCCGGTGAAGTCGGTATCGGTGGTGCCGAAGTAGGTTTTGCCTTCCCGTGGCACCACGAAAATCATACGGCCGTCATGCACGCCAGAATCGAAATAAGTTGGTTGCGGCACGGACAGCTTGCTGCTGTCGATCACCAGGTGCACGCCTTTGGTTGGGCGCAGCATCGGATTGGCTTTGAGCTGTTCATCGCGAGCGCGCAGTTTGTCGACCCATGGCCCAGTGGTGTTGATGATCAACTTGGCGTGAATTTCAAATTCGTCGCCGCTTAGTACATCTTTGGCCAGCACGCCCACTGCCCGGCCTTGAGCATCGTGTAACACCTTCACCGCTTCGACGCGGCTGGCCATCAAACCGCCGAGTTCGTCGGCTTCCTTGATGTTTTCAATCACCAGCCGCGCGTCGTTGTTCACAAAGTCCAGATAAACACCGCCGCCGAGCAAATGATCGGCTTTGAGCCCAGGTTCACGTTGCAGGACTTCGCTCTTGTCGATGGTGTAGTTGGCATACTGGGTGCCTTCCACGCCCGCGAGGCGGTCGTATAGATCCATCGCGATTTTAACGGCGAACATGTCATAGGTGGCTTCTGGTTCATCATAAATCGGCATCAGCATTGGGAACGGCCGCGGAATGTGCGGCGCGATGCCTTGCACGACGGCGCGCTCCTTAACGGTGTCACTGACCACGCCGACGTCAAAGGTCTTCAGGTAGCGAATGCCGCCGTGCACCAGCTTCGTGGAGCGCGATGATGTCCCTTCTGCGAAGTCTTGCATTTCAATCAGGCCAGTTTTGATGCCGCTGGCCGCGGCTTGAATGGCGACCCCGGCGCCGGTGATGCCGCCGCCGATGATTAACAGATCAAGCGGGGTGCTTTGCAGTTGGGCAATGGTTTGCTTTCGAGTCGTTGCGGAAAAAGTCATAACAGATTCCTCCTAGTAAAAATGAATAGGTAAAATGGCGTACAAAAAACTAGGCCCCAGAGCAAACGATTTTTGAAAAGGTGAAATGATGTCCCTGGGGTAGGGATGATGCGAATAATAAAAGGTGAAATGGTTGGGCTAAAAGCGGCCTTACTCCGCTCATAGTCGCGCTACGTAAGGCCAACGCCGGAGTGATCAGCTACGCTAGCTGGCTCGCCACCAAAAAGCGGTGGCAAACCATCTAGCTAGGCTACTCATCCGGCTAAAAGCGGCCTTACTCCGCAGCATGTAATTGCGCTGCGTAAGCCCAACGCCGGAGTGATCAGCTACGCTAGCTGGCCCGCCACCGAAAAGCGGTGGCAAACCATCTAGCTAGGCTGCTCATCCGGCTAAAAGCGGCCTTACTTCGCAGCTTGGTCTGGTTTAAAGGTCATGGTGGCTTTAATCGCTTGCTGCCAGCCTTGATACAGGTGGCTGCGGCGGTCGTCGGTCATTTCAGGATCGAAGCGTTTGCCGATGCTGATGAGGTGTTTCAGCTCATCGGTGTCCTGCCAGAAGCCCACGGCGAGGCCGGCGAGGAAGGCGGCACCCATAGCAGTGGTTTCCAGGTTAGCGGCGCGTTCAACTGGCGTGCCAAGAATGTCAGCTTGGAACTGCATCAAATAATCATTGCGAGCAGCGCCGCCGTCCACGCGCAGGGCCGGGATTTTAATCTTGGTGTCTTTGTACATGGTTTCCACCACATCGCGGCTTTGGTAAGCCAGCGATTGCAAGGTGGCCTTAATGAAATCGTTGCGGGTGGTACCGCGGGTTAACCCGAAGACGGCACCACGGGCGTCGGAGTCCCAGTAAGGCGCACCCAAACCAGTAAAGGCCGGGACCACATACACTTCATCTTGACTGGTGGATTGCAGGGCGGCTTGCTCGGAATCAGGCGCCGATTGCACTAGTTCCATGGCGTCGCGGAGCCACTGAATGGCACTGCCGGCGACGAAGACGGAACCTTCTAGGGCGTAATTGACCTTGCTGTTGATCCCATAGCCAATGGTGGTCAGCAGGTTATTGGCCGACATGGTTGGCGTTTCGCCGGTGTTCATCACAATAAATGAACCGGTGCCGTATGTGTTTTTGACCATACCAGGTTCCAGCGCCAGCTGGCCGAACAAGGCACTTTGCTGATCCCCGGCCATGCCGGCAATCGGCACGCCGCTGCCGTAGAAGTGATACGACGCGGTTTGCCCATAGACTTCAGAGTTGCTGTGGACTTCCGGCAGCATCGCGGCAGGGATGTTCAAAAGCTTCAAGATTTCCTCGTCCCACTGCAAGGTGTGGATATTGAACAACATGGTCCGGCTAGCATTGGTGTAGTCGGTGACGTGAATGGCCCCGCCGGATAGTTTCCAGCTGATCCAGGTGTCGATGGTGCCAAAGAGCAATTCGCCGCGTTCAGCGCGTTCCTGGGCCCCAGGTACCTGATCGAGAATCCAGCGAATCTTGGTGGCCGAGAAATAAGCGTCGATCAAGAGCCCAGTGTGGTCGTGAATCAAATCACTGTAGCCGTCTGCCCGCAGTTTATCGGCGATAGGGCTGGTTTGCCGTGATTGCCAGACCACGGCATTATAAATCG
This sequence comes from Lacticaseibacillus salsurivasis, assembly GCF_036246225.1. Classification (NCBI taxonomy): domain Bacteria; kingdom Bacillati; phylum Bacillota; class Bacilli; order Lactobacillales; family Lactobacillaceae; genus Lacticaseibacillus; species Lacticaseibacillus salsurivasis. The sequence continues at coordinate 45,176 of NZ_BTTP01000009.1, read as the reverse complement.
GTAGCCCAGTTTGCTTGTCCCACACCACCGTGGTTTCACGCTGGTTGGTGATGCCCACGCCGGCGATTTGCCGTGGCTGGATGCCGCTGTTGATAAAAGCCGTGGCGATGGTTGACAGCACCGCGTTCCAGATTTCGTTGGCGTTGTGTTCAACCCACCCTGGTTTAGGGAAATACTGAGGAAATTCGCGCTGAGCATCAGCGACGATTTGCCCGCTGTGGTCGATGATCAAGGCCCGAGTACTGGTCGTGCCTTCGTCGATGGCGAGAATATATTGTTGATCAGCCATGTTTTTGCCTCCTCGAAAGTTGTTTGATTACGGTTATGATGATAGCGGTTACATAAGCGGTCGTAAATGGTAAAATCAAAAATCTAATTAAATAATTGTAGACGATTACATTTTATACAATCGAAACCGCGATTTTCCGCGGCCAATCCGGCTTGAGTTAAAATTAAATATTGGTGAGAATGATGAGAGCCGACTCAAAAGGCCCCGACGCTGTGGTCGAGGCCTTTCAGGTTATAGAACCGTTGCGCCCACCGAGGTGGTCAGGTTGGCTTGCCGGTGCGCCTTGACTCGATCGATAAAGTCGGCGTAGATGCGCAGCTGCGGCGGATCTGCCTGCCAGAGGTTCTCTGGATGCCACTGCAGGCCCAGCACCAGATCGTTTTCGCTGCTTTCAAAAGCCTCAATCGTTCCGTCATTGGCTTGGGCGGCTAGGCGTAACCCGTTGCCAATGCGGCGCGTGGCTTGGTGATGGCGCGAGTTGACGTAGGCGCGGTCGCCTAGGAGCGGATGCAAGCGCGATTGAGGGACAATGTTGACGTGATGCGTCGGGTATTCGCCTGAGGTGCGCTGCAGGTGGCGAATGGCGGCTTTTTTCTGGGTGGCGAGGTCTTGATACAAGGTGCCACCGAAGGCCACATTGAGAATGTGGCTGCCGCGGCACAGGCCAAACATGGGCTTGTTAGCGGCGTAGGTCGCCCGAATCAGGGCCAGTTCGAATTGATCCCGCGGCGGATTGGCCGGGCCAATCTCCTGGCTAGGCTCCTCGCCGTACAGTGTCGGGTCAACGTCCGGTCCGCCAGGCAAAATCAAGCCGTCAAACAGCGGCAGATAAGCTTGAACCATTTCCGGAATCAAACTCAGCTGGCTGGGATACGGCACCACAATGGGCAAACCGCCGGCCGCTAGTATCGTATCTTTGAACATGGTGGGTGAGATATCAACTGTGTTGGGTTTGGTGTTGACGCTGGGGTCTTCGATGACATCAGCGACAATGGCAATAATGGGTCTCATCTGCTCACTTCCTTTGACCGATGACATAAGTAAGTTTGTAAAAAGGGACGACTAAGGCATGGCCACGTTGCCGCCTCTATCTTCAGTGTACAAAGTTGACAGGGTAAATGTCTTGCGTTGACGCTTGAACTTGGCGGCTCGGCGCACGAGGTCACTGAACAGGCGCAGCTGCTCTGGGGCGTTGGGGTAGAGATTTTCGGGGTGCCACTGCACGCCCAGCAGTTGCTCAGAGGCGATGGACTCGATACCTTCAACCACACCATCAGGAGCGGTGGCGCTAATGCGCAGGCCTTGGCCTAAATGACGTACCGCCTGGTGATGGCGTGAGTTGACGTAGCCCCGCGGCCCCAGCAGCTTTTCAAGGTGGGTGTTTGCCATCATGTTGACGTGATGCGTGGGGTATTGCCCGCTGGCGGCTTGGGCATGGCGAATGGTGGCGTGACTGTCTTCAGACGCCAGGTCCTGATACAAGTCACCGCCCAGCGCAACATTGAGCATCTGCATGCCCCGGCAAGTGGCAAAAATCGGGAGGCCTTCAGTCACGGCGCGGTGGACCAACGCCAGCTCGAAACGGTCCTCGGGGTAAACCACGGCCCCGAGTTGCGGCAGCGGTTCCTGCCCATAAAGCGTCGGGTCGATATCTGGCCCGCCTGGCAGCATTAAGCCGTCAATGACCGCCAAATCATCAGCAATCAGCCGGTCAATGACCGGAAACTCTTCCGGAAATGGCAGAATCAGCGGCGTGCCACCGGCTTCGATAATGGCATTTTTGATCATTCGTGGCACCACCATGGCGTTCACCGTGTTGACGGCAGTGCTAGGAACCGCAAGCTGGTCGGCAGGTATTCCAATCAACGGACGCATGACACTCTCCTCCTTCTTGGCTACTTTAATCGTACCCAAGCGCAGGCGGTAGAAGCGAGAAGGAAGACTTTTTAGCGAATAATGTCAGATTTGAGCCCATCATCTCGTATGATAGGGTGTAAGGGAAAAAGGGGTGAGACCATGGATGACGAAGCACTGATTGCTAAGCTCAAAGCCCGCGACGATGATGCCTTGTTGGCGTTGGTGGAGGCGTATGGGCGGCTGATTCGGCAAGTCGTCTGGCATCAGCTACTGACCGCTTATGCGCGCGGGTTCACGGATGATGTTGAAAATCGGGTGTATTACAAAGTCTGGACGCGCATCGACCAGTTTGACCAAACCAAGGGGAGTTTCTCCAACTGGCTGACTGCCATTGCCAAAAATCAGGCTATCGATTACGCCCGCGGCTTGGCGGCAACGTTTGCGACGCTTGATCTTGATTCGGTGACGGTGGCCGCGCCGACTGCCAAGCAGCAAGACCTGGAGGCTTTATTTGCCGTGCTGTCACCGCTCGAACAGCAAGTGTTCCGCTTGTATTTCATCCAGACCCTCACGGTTGAAGAAATTGCCAAGCAGCTGCATTTGAAGCGCGATGCGGTGTATCAGCATCTGTCACGGGGCCGCAAGAAACTACGCCAAGGAGGAATGAATCATGCCGATTTTAACTAATCCTTTTGTGCAAGTCGTGAACCAGATGAATGGCATTCCCACCACGGTGACGGGGCTAGAGGACATGCCCGAGCTAAAGGCGCGGTATAAAGCGCGGGAAGCCAGCCTGTATATCTCCATGCAACAAGTGCTCAGCCAAGTGGCCGAACTGCTGGCACCAGACGAGGAAATCCTGAGCATGATGCCGATGACCAACGAAGAAAACGCCGGTTATGCCACCGATGGCATTATGGGCATGTACGCCCCGCAGACCCAAAAAGCAAAGGACTACATCAAGTCCCAGTCCAGCTTGCGCGGTAATCGCTTGATGTTATTTACCAATCAGCGGATGATTTTCTTTGTGGTGATTGAGTTCATTGATGACCCAACGGCGTATTACTCTTATGCCTATGATCAAATCAAGGCGATTGCCTTTAAGAAGCATCGGATGAGCATTCCTGGCCAGAAGTTCTATCAGCGGCAGTGGTACATTTGGTACACGCTAGATTTCGAGACGCCAGACCGGCATATCTTCAACGAAGTCCTCACCGCTGCGAACGGCGAATTGTTTCGCCGCAATCTCCTCACCATTCCGGGCATGAGCCAAATTGAAATCAAAGATCACATGGACCGCTACTACAAGCGAGACAATTACTTGAGTTCAGGGATGTTTTGGATCAAGGTGACTTTTGGGATGATGGCGTTCATCCTATTGCTAGCACTATTTTCATTTCTGTTTACCGGGAGTTATTAAAGTCCTGGCCACGAAAAAACGCCCTTCCGGCAAAAGTCGGGAGGGCGTTTTTGGTGCACCGAGTAATCGAAATTACCGCTGGTCGTTGTTCTTGGTGCGCCGCCAGCGTCTACCCGGTTGCCATTGTTGCCTGGTCAAATTAATATCAGATAATTGCTAACCTATTATCAAACAAATATCCAAAAACACAATCTCAATATGTGCCAATATACAAGAGTGGTAAAATAGGGGTGTACGAGGCCGAAAAAAAGGGGATAACAATATTGAAGAAAACTTCGACACAAGGTAGTTCCGCGCCTGTTTATCGGGTGAAAATGTATAAGCATCACAAACTTTGGGTATCCGCAGTGGTCGCAGGCACTTTGCTGGCGGGCATCAGCTTTGCCAGCTACACCACCAACCCGCAGCCCGCTCAGGCCGCGTCTCAAGGCATCGCCGCGACTGCGACCATCAACGTTAAGTTCGAGTTTATCTATAACAACCAAGAGGTGCCAGACCTCGAATTGAATTATACGGAACCGGCCAACACCGCTAACGTTCACATTCCGACTGACTATAATGCTCGGATCAAAGTGGCGCAAGCGGAAGGCTACACATACATGAGCGGTCCTGGCGCACTCGCCACGTCGACCACCGATCAGGACCTAGTTTACAAGATAACGCTCGGTGCGCAAGTTGTCACCGTGAACCACGACGCCCCGATGAACAAAGGGGACGTGGCGAATGCCTACTATAACTCGACCATTCCGAACGACGATGTGAATGCCGCTGCTTTGAACGGTACTGTGACGCAAACCATTCACTACATCAGCCGGACCAGCGGCAAGACCCTGTTGCCAGACCAGACGCAATCCATCGCGATTTACCGTGATGGCAACAAGATCAACTTGGCCACCGGCGCTGTCGCTTACGGTGCCTGGACGACCAAGGACTCGAAGAGCATTACCAGCCCAACCATTGCCGGCTACTACCCGCCACAGCCGGCCGTCACCACCTTGAACGCGGCGAACGGCCTGACCACGGCCAACGTCACCTACTACCCGATTCCACAAACCGCTTCCGTCGAATTCGTAGATGATGATGGCAATGGCGCTACAGTTGGCGCCGCTACCGACTTTTCCGGCAACATCGAGTCAGACCCGCAGGCCTATGACTTGACCGATCAAATTCCAGCCGGCTATGAGTTGGCAGCTGGTCAAAGCGCCAGCGGCGACATTACCTACACCGCTGACACGGCTAACAACACCGACCAGCACCAAACCATTCAGATTCACTTGGTGCACAAGCACGCCGCGGTTAAAGCTGATGGTCCATACGTTGGCGACGTCACGGCCAGCGACTTGAACCGGACGAACACTGAGACCATTCACTACCAATACGCGGATGGCACCACGGCGGCGCCTGATGCGACCCGCGTCGCAACTGCGACGCGTAGTGCCGTTGTCGACCTTGTGACCGGTCACGTGCTGAGCTACAGCGACTGGATTAACGGCCGCTTCCCGGCTGTGACCTCCCCGAGAATCGCCGGCTACACCGCCAGTGAAAGTACCATCGCCGCCGTTGAAGACGTCACCGCTGATGCCGAGGCGATCGTCACTTACACCAAAAACGCCTTACCGAACCCCGGCGATACTGGTAGCAACGGTAGCGCCACAAACACTGGGAGCACTGGCACCGAAAGTAGCAGCACCGGCAGTCAGTTTAATGGTACGACGAGTACCGGCACGACCAGCAAGGCCAGTGCGGATAAACTACCCAACACCGGTGAGAGCGACGATACTAGCCTGATTGCCGCCGGGTTCGTGACCTTGCTAAGCACACTTGGTCTGGCTGGGGCCAAGCGCCGTCAACACTAATCCTCCCAAACCGATTAAACGCATAGCGCGCAAGCAACAGTGCAGACGTTGCGCTCGCTTCTGGTTAGCGGCTACTGTTAAAGCACCACCCACAAAAATACGCCCTTCCGGCAAAAGTCGGAGGGGCGTATTTGGTGCACCGAGTAATCGAAATTACCGCTGGTCGTTTTTCTTGGTGCGCCGCCGGTGTGTGATCAAGATCACGCCTAAAACAACAAGTGCGATGCCCAGAGTCAACAGGCCGGGGTCAAGTTGACCGGAACCTGGCGTTTTCGGACTCAGCATGATGACATAGAACCCGATGGCGAGCGATAACATACCGGAACTGTAGTGCGCCTTCATTTCGAGTTAAGCAACGCCAACTTGGAACAAGATGGCAGAAGCCCAGCTTTGCTTCTTGATCTCGGCTTTGGCTGCTTTAGCCGCAGCATCCAAGTCAGTCCCGGTAGTGGCAAAAGTTGCCCGCATGCCTTGCTTTGATTGTAATTTGAAGGTGACACCGTCCTGATCGTAAGCTTCGAGGACTGCAACCATTTTATCGAGGTAAAGTGCTGAGTTAACAAAAATCATAAGATGACTCCTTTGTTTTTCGTTTTGTTGTCGTTGTCGACGGAAATCGCTTTCGCCGATACGCTAAAGCTTATCATAAGCCACTCGTTTCCCAAAGGCAACCGGCTGCCATTAAGGTCGTGAAGGTCGGCAACCGGGAAAAGCGGAACGCCTCGGGCATCAACAACAGCTCGAGGCGTTTCGGCGAAGCTAGATTTCTAATCTTGCATCGACTGCGTTAGGCAGCAGTTGGGTTGCCTGATTCGTCAACTTGAACCCGGCTAGAAGCCATAACGAATGGCAGCCAGATGAAGAAGGCGATAATCATGTTGACCAGAGCCAAGACGGCAGCACGCCAGTCGAAGCCAGTGGCCATCAAAGCGTTCAAGATTGGCGGGGTAATCCAAGGAACCGCAATCTTAACTGGGCCAACCCAGCCAGCCATCGTTACAAAGTAAGCAATGGCGGTGTTCAGAACTGGCGCTACGATGAACGGGATGAAGTAAATCGCGTTCAAAACGATTGGCAGACCGAACATAACTGGTTCGTTGATGTTGAACAGGCCAGGGGCAAAAGCAAGTTTTGCGACGGCTTTTTCATCAGCACGCTTGGAGAAGATCAGGATGGCAATCAACAGAACGATGGTACCACCTGAACCGCCAAACCAAACGTAGGCATCGAAGGAACCACGTACCCACTTGTATGGCAAATCAGTATGGTTCTGGAATGCCTGGATGTTTGCAATCTGGGAAGTGCCCCAAATGGATTCCAGAATTGGCGCCAGCACGTTCGGGCCGTGAATCCCGAAGAACCAGAAGACTTGAACCAGTAAGGAAACCAGCAGCACCATCCCAGCACCTTGGCCAGCGTGCAGCAGTGGGGCCTGAATGGTTGCAGACAGCCAGTCACCGAATGCTTGACCGGTGAAGGCCTGGAACAGGTAAGTAATAATGGCAATAACATACAGTGCCGCGATCCCTGGAATCAAGGTTGTGAAAGCCTTGGAAACTGCAGGTGGCACGGTATCTGGCATTTTGATAGAAATATCTTTCTTCATCAACCAGATATAAACAACCGTTGCAATCGCGCCGAAGATCATTGCGGTAAACAGACTGGCTGAGCCCAAGTTACCAGTGGCGAATGCGTTCGGAATTGACAAACTGCCGTTAGCATAAGTTGCGCCAGCAGTGGTCAAGGTCTTAACGGCGCCTTTAGACAGGCCAGGCACTGCCAAGCTGGCATTGCTGTTGATGCCCATGAAGAAGGCAGAAAGTGAAATCAGCGTCCCAGCAACCCCGTCAACTTGGTAAGCTTCTGCCAAGTGGTAACCCCACATAGCAGCGAAGAAGACAGCGAAGATGGTTAATGACCCGATCGACACAACCGTATCGATCTGAATGATAGGTTGAACAGCATTAACGAAGCCGTCCATGCCCCATTGAGCTGGATAAGTGGAGAGCAACGCGTTCAGTAAGGTAGCAAGAGAACCAGCCATGGTGATCGGCAAGGTTGCGATGAATGAATCACGCAATGCGACCAGCCAAGGAATAGAACCGATTTTCGCAGCTACAGGAACGACGTATTTCTCCAGCAAGTTCATAATGGCTTGCATAGATCATTACCTCCCATAACGAGTTAGTTGTACCCCCAAAAGCCTACGATTGAAGCGCCTGGTTGGCTGAGTGAAGAACAATCGAGATGATATCACCAAGCACTTCATTGAAACCGCAAACCCCAATTCTAGAGAACGCTCTCATTTTGGCCGCCAATGCCACGTCTGACATTGGAGAATTATTGGGCATCACCTAAACAGGTGATCGACGGTGGTGGCCGCCATCGCCATGTGGTATTTGACCACGTTTTCAGTGTAACCGGTTGCAACTAAAAATAAAAGTATTTGCACCCATGAAAAAACAATTACCATAATAAAAACATGTCACATAATTGTGACATGTTTTCTAATTTTCCGAATTAGCATTTTCGGTTTGATCTTGATCCAACCGATGCGCAATCAGTTCAATCAGGTAGATGATCGGCACTTGCGTCGTGAGATTCAAATCGCCATGTTTCATTTCCGGCATGTAGTAGGCAATCACCATGTCGGAAAGCTGGGCTAGCGTGGAGTCGGCATGGTTGGTGACGGCGATCACGTAGACGCCATTTTGCTGGGCCCGACTGGCCATTTCAATCACCTGGTGCGATTCGCCTGACACCGACAAGGCCACCATCACGGTGTTTTGCAAAATCGGCGTGTGCAGCGGGAAAGGGTAATACGGATCGGTAATGGCAAGGCTAAACTTGCCAATGTTCGACCAAAACCGCGCACCATATTCCGCCAACGCCTGGCCGGTACCAATGCCGCAGAGCAAGACCATCGGGGCAGGCACAATATGCGTCAGCGCTTGATCGATCAGCTTGGCAAAGTCGGTGGTATTGACGTTTTCGAAAAACTCCGCAATCGGCACGGTAATGTCATAATTCGGCTCGGGCGGTGCGCTGGTTAAGGCCGCGCGATGCTGTTTGATGGCGTAACGCAGCTCGGAGTAGCCTTCAAACCCCATTTTCCCAGCAAAACGCAAAATGGTGGTGGTGCTGACATGGGCTTTTTCCGCCAGCTGGCGAATGGTCATTTTTTCCACTTCGGCCTGATGTTGATTGATATAGGTATAAACGGCTGATTCGAGGCCGTTTAGTGTCCGCAATTTGTCATAAGGAAACATCCTGCGCTGCCCTCTTTCCCTGCAGCCATCGAACCGCTGCCTTCTTTATTCATCTTATCATAACTGATCCATGATCTGCCGGGCGATTCGGTTGGCCAGGCGCAGGTTGACATCATCACTGAACGGCCGCGGACTTGCCGTAGTCAGCCAATTGAGCCCTTCTGTGGGTACGCCCCAGAAGAAGAGCTTGCCTTGTGTTTGGTGCTTTTGATCAAGCAACTGCGCAGAATGCCGGTCGACTAGCACCGCCCCGGATTGAAAGCGGCGGTCGCCGGCCAGCTGCAGTTCCATCAGCGTGGCCAGATCATCATGCAGCAACTGCTGCATCAGTGGGTTCTGGGCCGCCCCGGCGTTTGGGGCTGGCACCCGGGCTTCGATCAAGGCCGTGGCATGGCGCTCAAAGTTTGCCTCCTGCCCGCCAACGATAAAATCATTGCCGGCCGTGGTGATGGTAATCTGCGGTGGGGCAATGGTCACGATGCCAGCCGCCATCAAGGCGCGCAGCTGCTCAATGCGAATCACTGGCGGGCCGATGGAGAGAAAATCATTGGTGCCATTGAACCAGCGGAGAAAGAAATCCAGATACTCATCATCGGTGAGCAGACCTAAGTCCACCACCTGGCGAATAGTATCGCGCAAGTCGCGCAGCACCTCTAGCGCTGAGGTCAGCGGACCGGTTTTGCTGCCGCGCTCGGCCTCGGCGGCATCTTGGGCAAGGTAAGCCATCATGGCCGCATCATCAGCGCCTTTTGGCGGGGTTGTCAGGGCGTTCCAGTCAAGCTGGTCGGCTTCGGGCAGCTTAAGCGCCGCGATGGCTTCGGCCGGGTCGGTCATGTAATCGGCTTGGAAGGCCGGTAGATCGACTTCAGGATGCTGCTGGGCCAGCAGCAAAGAATAGTACACAAAGCCGGCCTCAGCTTTGAGTCCTTGGAAGAATTGCTCGCCGGTGATTGGCCCGCTGGCGGCCCAGTTGGCCAGTTGCTGCGCCGTTAAAAACCGCGGCGGCCAAGCTTCACCCGGCGCTTTTTCGTTGCGCGCTTTGGCGTGATAGGGCAGGCCGCGGCGCGACCCGGCGATGATGTGGGGTTCTTCGCCGCTGGCCTGATAGGTGAGCTGACCTTGCTCATTAGCGATGAAACGGCCGCCGCGCCCTTCCGTCAGGCGACTGACGTAATCAAAGAAGCTCAAGCCCAATCCGCGCATGGCGACGACATCTTGCGGGCCCAGCCGGCTTAAGTCGCCTTCAGCCGGAAAACTCGGCGGTAGGTACACGCGCTGGTGAGCCTTGGCGAAGGCCGTCAAGGCGGCTTGTTCGCGCGTCAAGGAGTTTTCCATGGTGCCCAGCGCCAAAACGACGGCATCGAAGCGCTCGCTGCCAGCGGCGGTGTGCACTGTGAAAGGCGCCTTCGTGACGGCCTGGACCAGCGTCTGTTTGAAAATGAGCTGCACGTTAGGCTGTTTCCGGCGGTGCATTTCGGCGTAGAACCAGGCCAAATAATAACCGTAAAGGGCGCGCGACGGATAATCGTTTGGGCCCAGCGATGCGGCTTCTTTCAGGTAAGGCGCCGCGCTTTTGCCACGGCTGCGCAAAAATGGGGCCGCTTCTTTGGCGGCCCACTGCGCCAGGCTCGGTCCGGGCATGATGGGGCCGGGCTCTTGCACCGTGCGATCGTAAAATAAGGTGATATGTTGGGCAGCGGTGTTCATGATCAGCTGCGGCGCTTGGTCGCGGCGCCACACGCGGCCACCAATCGGATAAGGGTCAAACAACGTGATGGTCAGCGGCAACGCCGACATTTGTCTTTGCCAGGCAATCAACCGCTCCAACACGAGCAGGCCACGCGGGCCGGCGCCAATCAGGGCAACTTTCATCAAGGCATCCTCCTTGCTCAGGCTTTACTTTCATTATAAAGGGCTTCAAGCGCCGGCAAAAGCGAGAAGTCTTTTGCTTTGCTTGGTTTCGTGCAATAATGGGAGTATCGAAATTTACACTGGAAGGAGTCTAGTTATGCGAGTCGCCATTGTAGGTTGCACCCATGCCGGGACGGCAGTGGTTACGCAAATCGCGCTCACGCATCCCGATACCATTGTCGATGTGTATGAACGGCGCGGTGATATTTCTTTTCTATCATGCGGAATCTCCTTGTACCTTGAAGGTGTTGTCAAAGATCCGAATACCTTGTTTTATGCTAGTAAGGCCAGCCTCGAAGCGCTAGGCCCCAATATTCATGTGCATTTGCGGCATGATGTGCTCAATGTTGACAGCGAGCACCATACCTTGGCGATTCAGGATCTGGAAGCCGGCAATAAATACACGACCAAATATGACAAGCTGGTCATCAGCACCGGCAGTTATCCCGTGATTCCGCCGATTCAGGGCATTAGCATTCCCCACGTCCTCATGTGCAAAAACTATGATGATGCCTTGGCCATCAAAGAAACCGCCGCGAATGCGCGCCGCATTGCTATTGTGGGCGGCGGCTATATCGGGGTGGAGCTGGCCGAAGCCTATAGTCGCACCGGTCACGATATCGTGTTTATCAATGGGGTGCGCCGGCTGTTGAGTCACTATGTTGATGAGCCGATTTCCCAGCAAGTGGAACACGAGCTGGCGGCACATGGCGTTGACGCCCACCTCCATGAAATGGCGTTGCGCTTTGATAGTGACGACAAACAAGTTTATATTCAAACCGATAAAAACGAGTGGACGGCTGATTTGGCCGTGGTGTGTGTGGGCTTTCAGCCGATGACGGAACTCGTTGAAGGCCAGATCGAGTTGAACCACGATGGCTCAATTCACGTGAATGCCTACATGCAAAGCAGCAACCCGGATATCTATGCGGCCGGGGATGCCGCGGCGGTGCATTTTAACCCGACCGGTAAGGATGCCTACACGCCACTAGCCACTAACGCGGTGCGGCAAGGCAAGCTGGTTGGGATCAACCTGTTTGGCAACAAAGTGCGCTACATGGGCACGCAGGCCACTTCGGCCCTGCGGCTGTATGATCACACGTTGGCTTGCAGTGGCATGACGCAGGAGCGCGCGTTGCAGCACGGTTTTGATGCGGCGGCGGCAGATTTGACCATCGACTACCGGCCCAACTTCATGCCGACGACCGCCGCCATCAGCATGCGCTTAGTTTACAATCGTGCTAATCGCCGGATTTTGGGGGCGCAGTTCTACAGTACGCATGATGTGTCCGAAACGGCGAATACCATTTCGGTCATGATTCAAAATCGCAACACCATCGATGAACTCGCTTATGTCGATATGCTGTTTAACCCACATTATGACAATCCATGGCATTATTTGAACATGCTGGGGCAGGCAGCAGTGGCGCAAGCGGATCGGGATGCAGCGAATTAAAAGGAGTTTACTATGTGGAATTTGATTGGTGCTGGCGCGTGGCTATTACTACTCATTTATCTCGTGTTTGTCGTGATGAATGTGCGGTCCCGGCATTTGAAAATGGTCGTCATGAACCAGCCGCGGCTGCGGGTGGTGGTGATTGACGTGCTGGAAAGTCTCGTGTTCGTGGCGGCCCTGTATGGCATGGCGTGGGTCACTTGGCTGCGGCCAATCGACTACACCAGCTCGGACATGGTGCGTGTCAACTACGAGTATCATCCGTTGATTTTGCAAAGCGATGGCGAAAAGGCTTATTACGCGACGGTCGCTTCTGGTAATGGCAAACAGCCGGTGCGCTACTTTACGTACTGGACCGCCAATACCCGCAACAAAACCAACAGCCGTCAAGCCGATATCTCCTCCGGTAGTCAGCCTTTATCGGTGCGTGCCAGTGCTTATCCTTGGAAAAATAAGCGGCTGACCAAGCTCGACGCTACCACCGAAAAAGCCTTTGTCGCTACCATGACCGCCCATTACCGGAAGACCTTCCTGAACGGTTTGGGGATGCATGTGGGCCATTTGGCGGAGCGCTTTGACCTGATTCGGATTCCGAATGACACCATGATCAAGGTTTTACCGTTAAACGCGGAAGATTAACCCAAACAAATAGCACCTGCAGTCAGCCGGCTGCAGGTGCTATTTGTTTGGACAGGTCATTACTTACCTGTTGGCTTGTGTTCCATGTAGTCGCGAAGGCTGGCCACGACCGTCTGGTCAGGGGTCTCTCGCATCGCTTTAATGTTATGGATGTGTTCCACAGAAACATGGCTGTTCAGCGCCATTTCTGTATCCGTTAAATCGTTCTTCCGTTGGAACGCAATGATCTCGCGAGAGAACTCACTTAGTTGGTCTTTTTCACTCACAGGTGTAACCTCCTCGATTGGCTTCTACAATCTAGTATACCGAACTTTCAGCGGAATGCGTATTTTTTTGAATTCGACGGCCAGACGAGGCCAAATGCTTGCAAAAGCGAACGTATGTTTGTATACTGAAATCAGTAGAGTAGGGGTGACTCGTGAAAGGACGTGTTGTCATGGATCAACTGAATTATCTCGATCAATTGGCCGCGGCCCAACCCGTTCCGCTACGGGTGCGGCACTTCGAGAACAAAAATGTGATTATCCGGCGCAACCTCGCCAACCAAAAGGGACTGACCACGGCGGTATGGGACGCGTGGCTGCGCCAATCATTACGGCCGTTTGGTGGGTTTGAGGCGATTATTGAAGTCGACCGCTTCGGTGACAATCCGGATATCCGCTTCTTCAGCGTGGCCCAGGTGGCTGATGCAGTGCATTACATTTTGACTGCTGGGGCAGAGAAACCATTAGCCGTCAGTTAGAAAACTAACAAAAAGTAAGCAAAACCTGTTTACTTATTTTTTGTAAGTGTTAAGATAACCTTCGTAAACAAGTCAAACATACGGAGGTCCTTTATTATGACAATGACAAACGGCTATGAACAAAGTGATAACGAAAAGAAACTTGAAATCGTGAACTTGCCGAGTTTGGAAGCAGAAGCCAAGAAGATTATCCCGACTGGCGGGTTCGGTTACATTGCTGGCGGTTCAGAAGACGATTGGACCTTAAAGCAAAACACGGCTGCCTTTGGCCACGTCCAAATCGTTCCTAAGGCTCTGTCCAACATTGAACAACCAAGCACCGCGACGAAGGTGTTTGGACTTGATCTGAAGACCCCAATCATGATGGCACCAACCGCTGCGCAAGGCTTGGCCCATGCTCAGGGTGAAAAGGATACCGCTAAAGGGTTGGCTGCAGTGGGCGGTTTGATGGCCCAAAGCACTTACAGCTCGACTTCGATTGCCGACACCGCCGCTGCTGGTGCCGGGGCGCCACAGTTCTTCCAGTTGTACATGAGCAAGGACTGGTCCTTCAACGAAAGCCTGCTGGATGAAGCGGTTAAGGCTGGCGTTAAAGGCATTATTCTGACGGTTGATGCCACGGTGGATGGTTACCGGGAAGCTGATATTATCAACAACTTCCAGTTCCCAATTCCAATGGCCAACTTGGAGAAGTTCTCTGAAGGCGATGGTAAGGGCAAAGGCATCGGTGAAATTTACGCCGCTGCCGCGCAGAAGATCAACGAAGATGACGTGCGCCGCATTGCCGAGTACACCCATCTGCCAGTGATTGTCAAAGGGATTGAATCGCCAGAAGATGCCATGCGTGCGATTGGCGCCGGCGCCGCTGGGATTTATGTTTCCAACCATGGCGGCCGGCAGTTGAACGGTGGCCCCGCTTCAATCGACGTGTTGCCTGCCATTGCCAAGGCCGTCAACCATCAAGTGCCGATTATCTTCGACTCTGGTGTTCGCCGCGGCAGCCACGTCTTTAAGGCGCTGGCTTCTGGGGCTGACCTGGTTGCCATGGGCCGGCCAGTCATTTATGGCTTGGCTTTAGGTGGGGCTCAAGGCGTGCAAAGCGTCTTTGAAGAGCTGAACCATGAGCTCGAAATCACCATGCAATTGGCTGGGACGAAGACCATTGAAGACGTTAAGCATGCGCCTTTGACGCACTTTAACTACGCTGATTAATTTTATTTCCGCCTTTTGGCACGTAACTCTGCTGGGAAATTCGTAGTGAATCTAGGGGCTGTGACATTTGTCATAGCTCCTTTTTTGATCCCTCATGGTGTGAAAGCTTTTCCATTGCCGGTCGTCCGGTTATACTGAAGGGGAGGTGAGTGCGATGAAAGTCTTGATTTTGTATGAATCCATTACGGGTAACGCCAAAGGGATGGCCCGGATTTTGGACCAGTTCTTTAAACATGCCGGCGCGGAAACCGCAATCTCCCAGATGCAGCAAACTGATGTTGCGACCTTAGTTGACTACGATGCCGTAGTGATTGCCACGTATACCTGGTCTGGCGGCGTCGTGCCACCGGAAGCCGATGATTTTTATGGCGACATCGGCGGCGTTGACCTGAGTGCCAAGCCTTTGGTGGTGGGGGTCGCTGGCACCGGCGATCCTTGGTATGGCAAGGACTATAACACCGCGCCAGACTTGTTTGATGAGGCGTTTGTGCAGGCTGGTGCCGTGTTAGGGGCCGAACCCATCAAAATCGAACAAGGCGCGCAGGAAAAAGACATGCCGGCTTTTGCCGCGTTCACCAAGTCGATGATTGCCAAAGTCAAGGCGGTTCAGCAAGCCGCCAAGGAGTGAGCCTATGGACGAAACCATCTTTTTCAACCCAGGCGATGCCATTGCCACCGAGTATGATTTTGCGGCGGCGCGGCGCAGTGCGGAGATTTTTAAAGTGGCCCACGCTTCCGATAAAGGGTTAGTGGTGGCCAAAGACGATCACGGGCAGTTTGCGGTGTTCTACGAAGGCGGCGCCAGTACCGGCGACGGGGCTGTGCCAGCGACCAAATATACCATCCTGGCCCATTTATAATGACCAATAAACAAAAAAGTGGGGCCAGTGTGCTTATTATCGTGGTAGTTTTGCTTGCTGGGTGGGGTGAATACCACCTGTTGCAGGCACCACTGCCGAATCCATTTGGGGTGGGCGGCTTAGGCCTGCTGATGGGTGGGCTGCTGGCGGGCCTGATTGGCTGGTGGTGGCCGAAGAATCACGGTTGAATTGTTCACAATCGGTCTTGAATCTGCTATACTAGATTGGTAACTAAAAGTAAGTGAAAGGGATTGATTATCATGGCAACATTAACCCAAGAAATGAAAGATATGGTCGGCAAGCAGCTGAACTTCCTGGCTACCACTGATGAAGCCGGCAATCCGCAAGTCGGGCCGAAAGGGACCATGCGCGTGTTCGACGACCACCGTTTGATTTACAACGAAGAAACCGGTCGCCATGCTTGGCACAATCTGCAGGCAAACCACAAGGCGGCTGTGGCTGTCGTTGATCGCAGCATCTTGAAGGGCTTCCGCTTCGAAGGCACCGTTGAATTCCACAACGATGACCAGATTTTCAAAGATGCCCAGGCTTTCGCGGCAGAACGTCACTTACCAGCGGCGATTTCCGCCGTGGTGATTAACATCCACCGCATTATCAAGCTGGATGCTGGTCCCAACGCCGGCACCGTTATCGAAGAAGACTAATCTGCACATAAAATGCACATAAAAATAGAACTGTCCAGCGCTGGGCAGTTCTATTTTTGCGTTGTGGCCTTAGACTGGTTGCGCGGCCGTGCGTTTTTTGTGGTTTTCAATCACCAAGGCGGTGATGGCTTTGGCGATGTTTTCGTTGCGCAGAATGGGCCCATGCGCATAGCTCCCGAAGGTATTCTTATAGCGCATGCCTTCTACGCCGTCGTCTGGGTTGTTGCCATAGCCTTGAATCATTTTGCCGAGCGGCTTGAGCTTGGTTTTGTCATCGAAGTAGGTGCGGCCACTATGGTTTTCGAAGGCCTTGACGGTGCCAAAGGCGGTTTCGAATTCGGTATCGCCAATCATGCGGCTGTCGGCTTTGAACACCGTGTGCAGCGGCAGAATACCGAGACCATCGATGACGGTGCCGCTGGAGGTCTTATAGTAGCTGCCGAGCAGCTGGTAGCCACCGCAAATCGCCAGCATCGGGCCGTCGTTTTCGATATAAGTCTGCAGCGTATCCTTGAAGCGAGCGAGATCTTTGGCGACCACGGTTTGTTCATAATCTTGGCCGCCGCCGAAAAAGACAAAGTCATAATCGCTGGCGTCGAAGGGACAATTCAAACTGATATTGTCCACGACGGTGGCGTAACCTTGCTTGCTGAGCCAATACCGTAAGATCTTGACGTCGCCACTGTCGCCATAGGTATTCATCAGGTCTTCATAGAGATAGGCGACTTTGATTGTTTCGGTCATCTCACTCATCCTTTCTGTTTGCGTCATTATAGCACGGATTCGCGGCGCTGCGGCAAGTGGCTCCGCGGTGAAAGCGCTCGCCGAAGGTTGTGACTAAGCGGTGATTAAGTTAAACTAGACAGTGACGTGAAACCCGCTAAAGTTTCACAACATAGCGGCCTTACTGGTAAGAAAAAAGGGTGACAAGATGAACGAAGCGGAGTTTACCGCGGCTTTAACGGCCTTGGGGCTGACCCCCACGGCAGCGCAACTGAAGCAATTTGCCGATTACTATACCCAATTAGTCACGGCCAATGAGCACGTGAATTTGACCGCCATCACCGCTCATGACGAGGTTTATTTAAAACATTTTTACGATTCCATCACGCTGGTCGAAGCAACGCCGGCGCTGAAGAATCAGGCGCTGACGGTGTGCGATATTGGCGCCGGGGCTGGCTTTCCGTCCTTGCCGCTGAAAATTATGGCGCCTCAGCTCCAGGTGACGATTGTCGATTCGCTGAACAAGCGGATTGCGTTTTTGACCGCGTTAACTCAAAGCCTTGGCCTCACCGGCGTGGAATTGTATCACGACCGGGCCGAGACTTTCGGCCAAGGTCCCAAGCGCGCCAGTTTTGATGTTGTGGTGGCCCGCGCGGTGGCGCCGCTGAATGTGTTGGCGGAATTATGTCTACCACTGGTCAAGCCAGGTGGCCATTTCATCGCCATGAAAGGCAGTAAAGGCGAAGCGGAGCTGGCTCATGCCAAAGTAGCCTTTGGTGAATTGGGCGGGCGTTATGCGACCACCAAGGCGTTGACGCTACCAGGTGGCGATCCGCGCACGTTGATTGTGGTTGATAAAGTCAAGCCGACGCCGGCCCGCTTTCCGCGCAAGCCAGGCACGCCGAGCAAACAACCGTTAGGAGGTCAGGGATAGTGGCATTATTTTTTGGCAAAAAGAAAACAGAAACTGGCCCGCAAGTGCAAGAGCTGCCGCTGACGCAGATTGTGCCGAATCGCTACCAGCCGCGGAAGGTCTTCACCGCTGAAGCCATTAGCGAACTGGCCGCCACGATTGAAACCCATGGCTTGCTGCAACCGATTGTGGTGCGCGAATATGAACCGAACCACTATGAGATCATTGCCGGCGAGCGCCGCTTTCGGGCCATGCAGTCGCTGCATTTTGAAAAAGCGCCGGCGCTGGTCCAGAAAATGAGTGATGAAGAATCGGCCGCCATGGCGCTGATTGAAAACCTCCAGCGCGAAGGCCTATCGCCGATTGAAGAGGCGGAAGCTTATGCCGATTTAATGAAGCTCAACAACATGACGCAGCAAGATTTGGCTAAGCAGTTGGGCAAGAGCCAATCCTTTGTCGCCAACAAGTTGCGGCTGTTGAAGTTATCAGACTCGGTGCAAGCCGCGATTATGAACGGCGAGCTGTCAGAACGGCACGGCCGCGAATTGCTCAAGGTCGATGATTACCACCAGCAGCTCCTGTTGCACGAGATTTTGGCTAATCATTTGACTGTGAAAGAAACCGCGCAACTGGTGGCGCAGACGTTGGGCGTGACGCAGGAAGAACAACCGCAGCCGAAGCAGGCAACCAAGAAGCCAGCGCGCCGGCGCCGCACGCCAATCACCAAGGACGCCCGGATGGCGGTCAACACCTTGAATCAATCCGTGAAGCTGATCAAAGAAGCAGGGCTGGCGCCGAAAATCAAGCGCGAAGAAACGGCTACCGCTTATCGCTTCACCATTGAGATTCCCAAGGGTAAGGAGTAGGAGGACAACATGGCACATGTGATTGCAATCGCGAACCAAAAAGGCGGGGTCGGGAAAACCACGACCACCATTAACTTGGGCGCGTGTCTGGCCAGTGCCGGCAAAAGAGTCCTGATTGTTGATGCGGATGCGCAAGGCAATGCCACCAGCGGGATTGGGGTGCAAAAAGCCGAAGTCAGCAAGGATATTTACGACGTGCTGGTGAACGAGGACCCGATTCAGTCCGCGATTATTCAAACCAAACACAAAAACCTGGCGATTGTGCCAGCGACGATTCAACTGGCCGGAGCCGAAATCGAGCTCACCAACCAAATGGCCCGCGAAATGCGGCTGAAACTAGGACTGGAGCCGGTGTTGGATCAATATGACTACGTGTTGATTGATTGCCCGCCGTCTTTGGGTCAGCTCTCCATCAACGCCTTCACCGCGGCCAACTCGATTTTGATCCCGGTGCAAAGTGAGTACTATGCGCTGGAAGGCTTGTCGCAGTTGCTCAATACGGTGCGCCTGGTGCAAAAGCACTTCAACCCGACGCTCAGCATTGAAGGGGTGCTTTTGACGATGTATGATGCTCGCACCAACTTAGGCGCACAAGTCATCGCCGAAGTGCGCAAGTATTTTGGCGACAAGGTCTATGATGTCGTCATTCCGCGCATCACGCGCCTGGCCGAAGCGCCAAGTTACGGCCTGCCCATCATCGATTTTGACGCCCGCTCCAAAGGCGCTGAAGTGTACTCGCAATTAACAAAGGAAGTGTTAGCGGCCCATGGCGAATAAGAATAATAAAGGGTTGGGACGCGGCATCGAAGCGATTTTTAAAGACTTCGAAAGCCCTGACCTCACCCTCAACAATGTCGACGAACTGCCGCTGGCGGATATCCGGCCGAATCCTTATCAACCCCGGAAGTCCTTTGATGAAGCGGCGCTGCAGGAATTGGCGGATTCGATTCGCCAAACCGGCGTTTTCCAGCCCATCATTGTGCGCAAAAGCGTGAACGGGTATGAAATCATCACCGGTGAGCGGCGCTTTCGGGCCTCTAAACTGGCCGGCAAGAAAACCATTCCCGCCATTATCCGTGAATTCGAAGATCCGGAAATGATGGAAATCGCGGTGCTGGAAAACTTGCAGCGCGAAGACCTGACGCCACTGGATGAGGCCCAGGCCTATGACACGCTGATCAAGCGCCTCAGCTTGACCCAAGCGGAAGTCTCTAAGCGCCTTGGTAAGAGCCGGCCTTATATCGCGAATTACCTGCGCCTGTTGACCTTGCCGAATGAAGTCAAAAAGATGCTGAACCAAAACCAGCTGTCGATGGGCCAAGCCCGGACGCTGTTAAGTTTGAAAGACAAAAAGCGGCTCATTCCGTTGGCGAAGAAAACCGTCAGCGATAACCTGACCGTGCGCCAGCTGGAACGGCTGATCAACCAGATGAATGCCGGCAGTCAGCCGCAAAAGAAACCAGCCGCCAAGTCGCCGTTTCTCAAGGCCAGCGAAAATCAGTTGCAAGATCGCTTTGGCACCAAAGTCAGCATCGCCCAAAGCAAGCAAGGTAAAGGCAAAATCGAAATTGATTTCACCACTGCCGACGACCTCAACCGGCTGCTGGCCTTGCTGGATGTCAATCTCGACTGAGGAGGCCCTAGGATGTACGAGTTACATGACCGCGTTTTGATGAAAAAACCCCATGCCTGTGGCACCAATGACTGGGAAATCATTCGCCTGGGCATGGATATCAAAATCAAGTGTACCGGCTGCGGCCACATTGTGATGATGTCGCGGCACGATTTTGAGCGTAAAATGAAAAAGGTATTGGTCCACGCGGACACTAATCAAGAGAAAGAGTGAGTGACAGTGGCTTTAACAGCAGGTATCGTCGGCTTGCCGAACGTCGGTAAGTCCACGTTGTTCAACGCAATTACCAAGGCAGGCGCCGAAATGGCGAATTATCCCTTCGCGACCATCGACCCGAACGTCGGCATGGTGGAAGTGCCAGATGAACGTTTGGCCCGCATCGATGAAGTGATTCCAGCCAAAAAAATCGTGCATACGACCTTTGAATTCACGGATATCGCCGGTATTGTCAAAGGGGCGTCTAAAGGTGAAGGCTTGGGGAATAAGTTCCTCGAAAACATTCGCCAGGTCGATGCGATTATCCATGTGGTACGCGCGTTTGATGATGACGAAATCACCAGCGTGACCGGCAAGGTGGATCCCCTCGATGACATGGAAACCATCAACTTGGAGCTGGCGTTGGCCGATCTGGATAGTGTCGACAAGCGCTATACCCGCGTGCAAAAGCAGGCCAAAGCCCGCGACAAGGAAGCCATGGCGGAATTCGCCGTGCTAGAAAAAATCAAACCGGTGCTGGAAGAAGGCAAACCAGTCCGTACCATCGACTTCAACAAAGACGAACAAAAAATCGTCAAAGGCTTGTTCTTGCTGACGACCAAACCAGTGCTGTATGTGGCGAATATTGCCGAAGATGCGATGGCCGATCCAGACAGCGTGCCATATGTGCAGCAAATCAAGCAAGAAGCCGCTAAGGAAGGCGCCGAAGTGATTGCCGTGTCGGCGCGCACCGAGGAAGAAATTGCCGAATTGGATGATGCCGATAAGGCTGATTTTCTTGAGGCGGAAGGCGTTAGCGAATCAGGACTGGATAAGTTAATCAAAGCCAGTTATCATTTGTTGGGGCTGGCCACCTTCTTCACCGCTGGTGGTCCGGAAACCCGCGCTTGGACCTTTAAGCAAGGGATGCTGGCGCCGCAAGTGGCCGGGATTATCCATTCCGACTTTGAGCGTGGCTTTATTCGCGCCGAAACCATGAGCTTTGCTGATCTTGACCAATACGGCTCGGTGCAGGCAGTGAAAGAAGCCGGCCGCTATCGGTCAGAAGGCAAGGAGTACGCGGTACAAGACGGGGACATTATCGAGTTCCGGTTTAACGTTTAGGGGGAAGAATTTTGGCTCAAAAACCGATCAAAGAAGCAGAAGCTGTTGAAGAAACCGTTGATGTTGACGCACTCTTGCCGCAGCTGTCGAAAAAGAACGATGAATATATTTTCAAACTGCGCCGGATTTTGACTCAGCATCAATGGACCGAAGAGCGCCAGCGCACGGTTTTGGCTAAAATGCTGCCGGAAATCATCACAGCCCAGCACCAAGGCCGGCCGGCGACGCAGCTGTACGGACCAGTGACGGAAAAGGCGGAGTCCTTAATTCACGCCCCAAAGCCGATCAAGAAAGTGGCCTTTTGGCTGTCTGGGGTTGATCTGGGCTTCCTGTTTGCCAGCATGTTTGGGTTGGTGTACGGCGGGATGGCCTTGGTCAATCATGGCAAGGCCAGCGCCGGCAATGGTTTGCTGTCGATTATCGTGATGGCGATGACCGCTGGCTTCGCCTTTGCCCTGTACAATGACTGGAGTCGCGCTAAGAAAGATGCCCGGATGAAGACCTGGCAGATTTTGACCTTGGCGGTGGCCATCATCTTGGCGGGTTCTTGGGTTTCCGGCGCGCTGGCTTACCTGAAGACGCCGCTGACCACCACCATGCCATGGTGGGCTTACCTGATTTTGGCCGCGGCCTCCTATGGCATTCACTGGCTACTCAAGCGCAAGTATCACTTGCGCGGCTTGATGGCGTAAAGCCGAACACACAGCGCCAACTGCGGGCTTGGGCTCGAATAAAAAACGAACGATTTTTTGAACGAACCACCTTTTCAAAATAATTATTCGGGTCTGCGTGACCAAAAATGAGATATTTATCATTTAAAAACCCTGTGCGGCCGCGGCTGCGCAGGGTTTTTCGCTTTCTCGTTGACGCCTGCTGGTGCCCAATGCTATGCTAGTCGACAACAAAAACCAGTATTAAGCGATTGTTGGGCACAGTCAGATTAAAGACAGAAAGAGGGATTTTCTTGAGTAATTGGGACACGAAGTTCGCACGGAAGGGATTCACTTTTGACGATGTGTTGTTGATTCCAGCAGAAAGCCACGTTTTACCGCAAGACGTTGATTTACACGTTCAGCTGGCACCAAACTTGAAGTTAAACATCCCGATTCTTTCCGCGGGGATGGATACCGTCACCACCGCTGATATGGCCATTGCGATGGCCCGCCAAGGCGGCTTAGGCGTCATTCATAAGAACATGAGCATTGCGCAGCAAGCTGATGAAGTGTTGACGGTTAAGCGTTCGGAAAATGGGGTCATCATCAACCCGTTTTTCCTCACTGCTAATGACCCGGTTTCAGCCGCCAATGCCTTGATGAAGAAGTATCGCATTTCCGGCGTGCCGATTGTGGATTCCAAAGATTCCCGCAAGCTCACCGGCATCATCACCAACCGCGATTTGCGTTATGTCGATGATCACAGTGTGGCCATCGGTTCCGTGATGACCTCAGAAAATCTGGTCACCGCGCCAACCGGCACCAGCTTGAAGGAAGCAGAAGCCATTCTGCAAGCGCACAAGATTGAAAAGTTGCCTTTGGTTGATGAAGATGGCCGCTTGTCTGGCTTGATCACCATCAAGGATATCGAAAAAGTCGTCGAATTCCCTGATGCCGCTAAAGATGACCACGGCCGGCTGCTGGTGGCGGCGGCGGTAGGCGTCACTTCTGACACCTTCGAACGTGCCCAGGCGCTGCTTGACGCTGGTGCTGATGCGATTGTCATCGATACCGCGCATGGCCATAGTGCCGGGGTTCTGCGTAAGATCAAGGAAATTCGGGCCCACTTCCCGCAAGCTACATTGATTGCCGGGAATGTCGCGACGGCGGAAGGCGCCGCGGCGCTGTACGACGCCGGCGTTGATGTTGTGAAAGTCGGCATTGGCCCTGGCTCCATTTGTACCACTCGGATCGTGGCTGGGGTCGGCGTGCCGCAATTAACTGCGGTATACGATGCCGCTACCGAAGCCCGTAAGCGCGGCAAGGCCATCATCGCTGATGGTGGGATCAAGTACTCTGGCGATATCGTGAAGGCCTTGGCGGCTGGCGGTTCTGCTGTCATGCTCGGGTCCATGCTCGCCGGCACCGATGAAGCGCCAGGCCAAATGGAAATTTATCAAGGCCGCCGCTTCAAGACGTACCGCGGCATGGGTTCCCTGGGCGCCATGGAACAGTCCCATGGCTCTAAGGATCGCTACTTCCAAAGTGGCGTCAACGAAGCCAAGAAGTTGGTGCCGGAAGGGATCGAAGGCCGGGTCGCTTACAAGGGCAGCTTAGCCGATGTCATTTACCAAATGGATGGCGGTTTGCGGTCAGGGATGGGCTATGTTGGGGCGCCAACGATTACCGCGCTGCAGGATAATGCCCAGTTCATCCAGATTTCTGGAGCGGGCCTGCGTGAAAGCCATCCGCATGATGTCCAGATTACCAAGGAAGCTCCAAACTATTCCGTCGAATAAGCTCTGTTTGAAAAGGCCGCCGCGTGCGGCTTTTTCTTTTGGCGGGGGAATGGCGCCGGTGGTGGCGGTGGTGGCTCCGCTTGGGGCGCAAGGCTGGCAGTGCGGCCGGTTGGAGCCGAAGAGCGGTCTCCAACCTAAAGTTGAAGCCAGGCTCGCTTTGCTCGTTGCTGTCTTCAACTTTGCCGCGATGAGGACTGGTCAGCCTGCTAAATGCGCAGTCTGACTAGTCCTCATCGGTTCACTACGGGTCTCGCCCCCCAAGCTCCGCCCCCACCGCTGCCACCGGCTGGATAACAGAAGGGGGCCCGAAGCAGTGAGCAATGGTTGATCTAGCCCAGGTTTGGTTTCTTGAGATTTTTCAACGCTTGAAACCTGCACAAGCAAGGAACAGTCGCATTTGGTACAATGTAGGCGGTACCGAATACGCCACAAGTTAATGGAGCCTAATCATGAAAATTCTTATTGTAGACGATGATAAAGAAATCGTTGAATTACTGAGTATTTACGTTAAAAACGAACACTATGAACCGGTTTTGGCATACAGCGGCAAAGAAGCGATGACCAAGTTGGCCACTAACCCTGACATTGCGCTGATGATTTTGGATATCATGATGCCGAATATGTCTGGCATCGAAGTGGTTAAGCAGGTGCGCAAGGATTCCCAGATTCCGATCATTATCGTGTCGGCGAAGACTGGCGATATGGATAAGATTCAGGGGCTCATCACCGGCGCGGATGACTATGTGACCAAGCCGTTTAATCCGCTGGAAGTAATGGCGCGGGTCAAGAGTTTGCTGCGGCGCAGTACGAATAATGTCACCAACAACGAACCAGATCAGCTAGAAGTCGGGCCGTTGACGATTCAGCGCGATAGTCATGAAGTGACGACGCTAACCGGTAAGCAGATTCAGCTGACCGCGCTGGAGTTTGGCATTTTGTATTTGCTGGCCAGCCATCCCAACCGCGTGTTCTCAGCGGATGAGATTTTTGAGCGCGTTTGGCAACAAGAATCGATTGTGTCAGCTAAAACGGTCATGGTCCATGTGTCGCATTTGCGCGATAAAATTGAAGAAGCGACCGGCGGCGAAAAAGTGATTGAAACCGTCTGGGGCGTCGGGTATAAGGTCGAGGGCTAAGCATGGGAGAAAAAGTCCGTCTGACTGGCAAGGAGAAATCCGAGCTGTGGTTTGAAGGCGTTGTGACTGTCGTGCTCTTGTTGATGCTGAATTATGCAGTCTTCGTGCTGCTCAAGGAATTGATTGCCAGTAGTCAGCAGCTGCAAGACTCGATTTGGAGTGTCAAAAACGTTCTGACCTTTGGCCAAGACCGCCAGCATTTATGGAGCTGGCGCAATGTCTTCATGATTTTTATGTTCCTGCTGGATGTGCTGGTGGTGTACTGGCGACTCATCAGGCGCTATCGGCAGATTCAGATGCGTCATGTGATCCGCGAATTGCATTACATTGCGGATGGTCATTTGGATCATCGGATTCAGTTCAAGGTCAACACGGATTTGCAAAAGGTGATTAACTCCATCAATGCGCTGGTGGATTCGACGGTTAATTCGATGAAGGAAGAACGCCGCATTGAAAGCAGCAAAGACGAGCTGATCACCAATGTGTCGCATGACATTCGCACGCCGTTGACGTCGATTATCGGCTACTTGGGCCTGATTGAGGATCAGCAGTATCGCAGCGAAGATGAATTGATCAAATACACGCATACCGCGTATTTGAAGGCCAAGCAGATGAAAGTGTTGGTGGAAGATCTCTTTGAATACACCAAGGTCCGCCAAACCACTACGCCGCTGAATGCGGTGGAATTTGACATGGTGGCGATGCTGGAACAGCTGGCCGCCAGCTTTGAATTGGAAGGCCACAAGCATGGCTTGCGGTTTGTCGTGTCAGGCAAGCCAGATCCGTTAATGATGCAAGCTGACACCCAAAAACTGGGCCGTGTTTTCAACAACTTGATTGCCAACGCTTTGAAGTATGGCCAAGGCGCCAAGCACATTTTCCTGGATGCCCAGAAAATCGGCTCAGAAGTCGTGGTGAAAGTATCAAATGACGGCGCGCAAATCCCGAATGATTCGCTGAGCCAGTTGTTCGACCGCTTTTACCGCGTTGAGGAATCACGTTCGCAGGAAACCGGCGGCACCGGCTTGGGGCTGGCGATTGCGCAAAGCATTGTCACCTTGCATGGCGGTTACATCTATGCGGATTCCAGTCCCGAACTCACCAGTTTTGTCATGCACTTACCGCTGCGGTTGGGCCAAACCTTGAAGCCTACCGCCCCTAAAAAAGAAGCTTAGGAGTTTGAAAATGAAAAAAATTTGGCGCACTGTCATCGCCTTAGTCGCAAGTTTGAGTGTTTGGGCCGCAGTCAGTCCCACCCCTGCCTTGGCCGCTACCAATGTCAACGTGGATGCCAAGGCGGCGTTGGCCGTGGATGCGAAAACGGGGCAGATTTTATATGCCAAAAATGCCGATCAGAAGCTCCCAATTGCTTCGATGACCAAAATGATTTCACTGTATCTGGTGCTTCAAGCCGTGCATGATGGCAAGTTGAAGTGGACCGATACGGTGTCACCGGATCAGTCGATTTACGAACTGGCCAAGGACCGGTCGCTGTCTGGGGTGCCATTGGAGCCAGAGAATAAGTACACCATCAAAGAACTCTATGACGCCAGTGTGATTTACTCGGCGAATGATGCGATGATGCTCCTGGCCAACGCTCTGGCCGGCTCGCAGGCCAATTTTGTGACTAAAATGCAGGCCCAACTGAAAAAATGGGGCATTAACGATGCCGACATCGTCAACGTCACCGGGCTGAACAACAGTGCCCTGAAAACCGACCGAGTCGCAGGCACTGGCGATAATGCCGAAAACGAAATGTCGGCGAAGGATATGGCCATTGTCGCCAGCCACTTGCTGAATGATTACCCGGAAATTCTGAACACCACCAGTATCGCGTCGCAGGTGTTCCGCAAAGGCACCAGCGATGAAACCAAAATGGATAACTATAACTGGATGCTCAAGGGCTTAGTGTCCGCGCAAGGCGATTTGCCCGTCGATGGGCTCAAAACCGGAACCACGGACTTGGCCGGTAACTGTTTCACCGGAACGGTTAAGAAGAATGGCTACCGGATTATTACCGTGGTCCTGCATGCCAATGGGACCGCCAGCACCCGGCGCTTTGACCAAACCGCTGCGTTGATGCGGGCTGTCTTTGCCGCTTGGAAGCCATTGGTCGCCACCAAAGCTAACCAAGCCGTGGCCGGGCATGCCAAGCTGACCATTGATAAAGGCAAGCAAAGTAGCGTCGCCTTGAAAGCAACCAGCACCACCGAATTACTGGTGCCTCAAGCCACCACGGCGAAGGATTTGACTTATACTTATCATGCCAACAAAGGCTTTAGTGGTAAGGCCGAAGCACCAGTCAAAAAAGGCACCACCACAGGCACTGTCACGGTGAACGTGAAAGGCGAACAACTCAGCTATCTGAGCACGCCGGGGAATCAAACCACGCTGAAAACGACCAAGGCTGCAGAAAAAGCCAACTTCTTTGTTCTATTGTTCCGTGGCATTGGTGAATTTTTCGGCAATCTGTTTTAATCAGTTCAAGGGAGATCTCGATTGTGCAGTATCATGAAATGACTGCCGACGGGTTAAAAACCTTAAAAGCGGAAGTCGTTTTGCTTCAAGCCGAGCGGCCGCGGCGCATTCAGGCGTTAGCGGCGGCGCGGGCGTTAGGTGATTTGTCTGAAAATGCCGATTACAGTGCCGCCAAACGCGACCTGCGGCATTTGGAAAGTCGCTTGCGTTACTTAGATAAGGTCATTCGTTACGCACAGGTGGTCTCGACCACCCCCACGGCGATTGCAGACATCGGTAAAAAGGTGACAGTGCGCTTTGACGATGATGACGACACTGCCACCTATCGCCTGGTGGGCCCACATGAAGCCAGCATGCGGCCAGATAATCTGGCCATTAACTCGCCGCTGGGGCGCGCCATCAATGGTCAACGCGTGGGCGCGACGGTCACGGTGACCGCGCCCAGCGGGGACTATGCAGTGACGCTGATCAAGTTGGCCTAAATCGATATGTTATAATTGACCTAATAAAAAAGGTCGCGGAGGAGTTCAACCATGGCACTTTCACTACATGCATGTATTTTGCTTTTAAAAGAGCACCATCTGCTGAAAAGTAGTGCGGTGCAAAGTGATGTCGATACCGACATGACCGGCATCGCCTATGATTCGCGCAAAGTCTCCGGACCGACGCTGTTTTTCTGCAAAGGCAACCACTTCCGGCCAATTTATCTCTCCATGGCCAAGGACAATGGGGCCACGACTTATGTGGCGGAGAAGCCTTACGTCGAAGGCAATGGGATGAACGCTTTAATCGTGGTGAATATCACCAAGGCGATGGCGATTTTGGCGGCGGCGTTTTATGATTTTCCGCAAGACGATTTGTTCGTCATTGCCTTCACCGGCACCAAGGGCAAAACCACGTCGGCGTATTTCACGCGCGGGATTTTGGAAGAAGCGCACCCGAAACACGTGGCATTGTTCTCCACCATTGACCGCATCGTGGGCCCGAATCCAGATCAGCGCTTCAAGTCTGATTTAACCACACCGGAATCTGTGGATCTG
This sequence comes from Lacticaseibacillus salsurivasis, assembly GCF_036246225.1. NCBI lineage: Bacteria > Bacillati > Bacillota > Bacilli > Lactobacillales > Lactobacillaceae > Lacticaseibacillus > Lacticaseibacillus salsurivasis. The sequence continues at coordinate 16,439 of NZ_BTTP01000009.1, read as the reverse complement.
TTCCATGATATGCGGGCCGCCGTCGATAACGGCATGACCCATCTGGTGATGGAAGTGTCCAGTCAGGCTTACCTGCGCAATCGGGTGTTTGGCCTGAGCTTTGATGTTGGCTTTTTCCTCAACATTACGCCAGACCACATTGGCCCGAATGAACACCCGACCTTTGCCAACTACCTGCACAACAAGCTGCAGCTGGTGGTGAACTCAAGGCAGGTGGTGCTGAATGCCGAAACTGAGCACTTCGATGAAGTGTACGCTGCCGCCACCACGACCACGTATCCTGACAGCATTTATCTGTACGCCAGCACCAACTTCAAGCCGCAGCGTGATGACATCGAAATCGATTTTCGCTTCGATAGCCAAACGCTGAACACGACTTATAGCCAGTTCCAGCTGATTCCGGTGACCGACAAGGCCGCGGCTTTGAATGTCGGCGGTCAGTACCAGTTGAGTCTGATTGGCGACTTCAATGAAAGCAACGCCACCGCCGCCATTATCGGCGCTGGCTTGGCTGGAGTGGATGGGGCCAAAGCGATGCCTGGCATTCGCCAAGTCACCATTCCTGGCCGGATGGAGCACCTCGCCATTCCCGGTCACGGCACCGTTTACGTCGATTATGCCCATAACTATGGCGGCATGAAGGCTTTACTCCACTTCCTGAAGGCAGAATACCATGATCCCCGGATGGCGGTCGTGGTCGGTTCGCCTGGTGATAAAGGCGTCTCGCGCCGCCCAGGCTTCAGCAAGGTGCTGAACGAGTACGCCACGACGGCATATCTCACCACGGATGATCCCGGGTTTGAAGATCCGGCCAAAATTGCGGCAGAAATCGATGCCGGCATCGATCACGATCAGGTGCAGGTGGAAACGATTTTGGACCGGCGCGAGGCCATCCAAACCGCAATTGAAGCCAGCCGCGACGGTGACGTCGTGCTGGTTGCCGCTAAAGGCGCCGATCCTTATCAGAAGGTCCGCGGCATTGATACCCCATGGCCAACCGATATGGCAGTGGTGAAGGAAGTCGCCGCCAACTTGGCGCAAGCCTAATGTTCAGTGAGGTCGCTAGGCGCCGCCCAACCGCACACGGTTGAGTGGCGTTTTTTCGTGTGAAGGAGGCAATTGTTTTGACACATTTAACCGCATTGACCGATACGTTTACGCTAACCAATGGCGTGCAAGTGCCTATCGTCGGCTTTGGCGCCACCGCCGCGACCACACCCGCCAGTGTGGTGGCCGCGCTGGCCGCCGGCTACCGCCAGCTTGAGCTGACTGCCGGCAGTGAAGGCGCAGTGGTCGCGGGCCTGCAAACGACAGGGGTGACGCGGGCAGACTTATTTATCACCGCGCAATTAAAAACAGACGCCACCAGCTGTATGCCAGCGGCCATTGCGGCGACGCTTCAGGCCTTGCACACCGATTATCTGGATCTTGCCCTGTTGCCAGACGCCACTACCACGCTGGCGACAAACTGGCAGGCGTTAGAGACGGCACTGGCCGCAGGTCAAGTTCGCGCCATCGGCCTCGCTGATTTTCAGCCCGATCAAATCGCTGCCTTGGCCCAAACGGCGCTGGTGCCGCCAATGGTCAACCAACTGCGCCTCAACCCCGCCGACCAACAACCCGCTGCTGTTGCCGCCAGCAAAACCGCGCACATGGTAGTGGCCGCCTACAGCACCTTGGCGGCCGGGGCACTACTGACGCTCAAGCCCTTACGCAAAATGGCCGCCCGCTACCAGCGCACCCCAGCCCAACTCGTCTTGCGCTGGGCCCTGCAGCATGACTATCTCCCACTTCCGCGAGCACAAGATCCAGCCCACATCCAAGAAAACGCCCAGCTCTTTGATTTCGAGTTGAGCTTCCATGACATGCAGGTCTTGGATGCACTGCAAGGCAGGTCAGTTACGCCAAAGCGGTCGAGATAGACATGAGTGCGATGTTACCTGTGGCCTAGTATGACCTCGTGTGGGCAGGCAACCGCCAATCACAAAACTGTGGCAGACAAATTGAAGATAGCAGTCAACAACTACCGTAGGGCAGGACAACCGGAGCAGGCAGGGGCTCAGGGGTGAAATTGTTCTTAGCCAACTTGTTGGCTTAGAACAAGCCGCGACTTTAAGACTCGCAGCGCGAGGCTCAAAGCGCTGGCCACCCCGTTCCAGCCCCTGGCGGCGGAGGTTGTCCTGACCGGACGCGCTTCACGGGTTAGCCATTATCCTAAAAGCGCCCCACGCCACAGCCTTTATGGTAGAATACCTAAGTTAACTTTTTAAGGAGGCGCGAGATGTACGAAGCGACAAAACGCAGACACGTGAGCGACCAAGTGGCGGCAGTGTTCCCGGAGGAAGTCACCAACCAGTTGTTTGACGTGATTAATTTGATGAATAAAAGCAAGCAACTGGTAACCGCGCCGGTGGCCTTTGCCTTTTCCGATGACCATACCGACAATGAACTGTATGCCATGCTGATCCAAGGCAACTTGGCGCCAGCACAAGAATTCCCGCTGACCTATGAAGGCGACAAGGACTTCTTGGGCCATGGTTATATCTTGATTGCCAAAGACAATCCCAAGGCGATCTACATTGATTTTAGTAAGGCCAATGATTTGAGTGAACTGTAAAAAGGGCGTCGCGCCCTTTTTTTGTGGCGGTTTTTTCAGAAAATTGCTGGTCAGCCGGCGCTAAGTACGGTACACTATTACCTGTTAATCGTAACCATTACTGTTATTGCTGGAGGGAATTAGATGCAGGCACCGATGTTGACCGTCAAACAGCTGGCTTTCGGCTTTCACGACCGGCCGCTATACCACGATTTGTCCTTTACCCTAGAGCGCGGGAGCATGACGAGCTTGATTGGGGCGAATGGCGTGGGTAAAACCACTTTGACCCGGCTCATCATGGGCCAGCTCAAACCAACCAGCGGTGAGCTGATTACGGCCCCGGATATGCGGCTTGGCTATGTGCCACAGTTTCGCAATATCGATCCGGAGTACCCGTTATCCATTCGCAGCTTTGTTCAGTTGAATCAGCGCCAATCCCGCTGGCCTTGGCATGGAAAAAAAGAGCAGCAGGCTCTCACTGCCGTCCTTCAGGAAACTGGCCTGCTGGCCCGCCAGCAGCAACGACTGGGTATGGCCAGTGGTGGTGAGAAGCAAAAAGCTTACCTGGCGCAGGCGCTTTTGACGCGGCCGAATTTTTTGATTCTTGATGAAGCGACCGCTAGTTTGGATATCAAAACCAAAACTGAACTGATGACCCTAGTCCGGGAGCTGAATGCCAAGCATGATTTGACCGTGCTGTTTGTCACGCATGATTTGGAGTTGGCCAAACAATACACCCAGCAGTATCTGCTCCTAACGCCAGAGGGATATGAACTGAATCAAACCAAATTAATGGATGAATCGCGCATGCCGCAAGAGCTTCAACCCGCCGAGGAGGTGCACTAATGTTTGCTTATGACTTCATGCAAAATGCCTTTCTCGCCAGCACTTTCATTGCCGTGACTTGTGGGGTAGTAGGGGTGTTCGTCACGGCGCGGGGGCTGTCCTTTTTAGCCCACACCTTATCGGAAATCGGTTTTGCCGGTGCGGCCTTTGCGGTGCTGGTCGGCATTCCGCCGCTGGATGGCATGCTGTTAACGACGGTGATCAGCTCGGTGTCGGTGGGGCGGCTGTCGGTGAAAGCCAGCCGGCGCGAGGCTTCAATCAGCGCGGTATCAAGCCTGTTTACGGGCCTAGGGATTCTGTTTTTGGCGTTATCCGCCAAAAGCGCGAGCTACGCGACGACGATTTTGTTTGGGAGCATCATTGGCATTTCCCGGGCCGATGTTTGGCAGCTGGTGCTGCTCGCCTTGGTGGTGTTGATCACCATTGCCATCGGGTTTCGCGGGCTGGCGTTTGACTCCTTTGATTCGGTTGGTGCTCAGGCCCAAAACCTGCGGCGCAATGCGATTTCGGTGTACTTCCTGCTGATTTTGGCGATATCGGTCTCCATTGGGGCCCAAATCGTCGGCAGTTTATTGGTCTTCATTTTACTGACCCTGCCCTCAGCAGTGGCGAAATACCTGGGTAAAACCTTGCCGCAAATGTTGACGATTGCGGTGGTAGTGGCTTTGATTGGGGTATGGGCTGGATTGGTGCTCGGCTATTACACCAACTGGCCGGTGACCTTCTTCATCGCCGCCATCGAGTGTCTGTTTTACTTCGCAGCGCTCATGATGAAGCACAGAACGGAATAATCTTTGTTCAAGCGGCACCTTGATGTGATGGGCATCAGGGTGTTTTTTTATAGGCATTATCTACTTATTTGTTAAGTTTCCGCGACAACACTATTTTTTTCATGGCAAACGCGCATTCTTAAGGAGAATCGGGTAAACTATTGAAAGAATGATTGTACGCTGGAGGGTAAGGATGGACAGACAAAGTATACATCGCCGATCACGCCGGCATCCGCTAGGCAAAGTGATTGGCCTCATCGCAATGACCATTGTCCTGCTCGCTTGCAGCTACGGCTTAAGGCTGTATTCGCAGACGAAAACCGCCATTGATAAAACCTACGATAACACTACCGTGAAAAAGAAAAAGGTGGACCTCAGCAAGCAAAAGCCAATCAGCGTGCTGCTGCTAGGCACCGACACTGGGGCGCTGGGGCGCAGTGAAAAAGGGCGCACGGATACGATGATTTTGGTCACCGTTAATCCCAAGGCGCGCCGCACCACGATGATCAGCATTCCTCGGGATACCTTGAGTCATGTCACCAGCAGCATTTACACCGGCGCCACCAAAATCAACGCCCAGTACTTCTACAACGGCTCGGCCGGGGCGGTAGATGCAGTGAAAACCTTGCTGAATGTGCCGATTAACTACTACGCCTTGGTGAATATGGGCGGTCTGGAAAAAATCGTTGATGCCGTGGGCGGTGTCGATGTGAATGTTCAATTCTCCTGGTCAGATCCTTATTCCAAAGGCACCTTCACCAAAGGCCCGGCCCATTTGAACGGCGAGCAGGCCTTGGCTTACGCGCGGATGCGCCACCAGGATCCGCAAGGGGATTACGGGCGCCAGCAGCGCCAGCAAGAAGTGATTGCCGCCATCGTCGCGAATGTACTATCAACCAAAACCTTGAGTAACTACCATGACCTGATGGACTCGTTATCCGAGAATATGCGCACCAACCTGAACTTCGATGAATTGCTCACGTTAGCCAATACTTACCGTGGCGCCTTCAAAACCGTCAATAAAGACAGCTTAAAAGGCGACGGTGCCTACATCGGCGGCGCCTCGTATCAAATTCCAACCACCACCGAGCTGCAGCGCATTTCCGATTTGGCCCGCACTGAATTGAGCCTAGAGAAAACCCCCTTGGATAATTACAACACCAAGGAAAATGCCGCCAACACCTCAAACGGCTTTGATTGGAACGACGGGAATAACCCGGATTACCATATTTATTGATGAATTGAGAAAACATCTGACCCTACCATTAACGGTGGGGCCAGATGTTTTTTAGTGGGCAATCCTGGCTGTGAACTAGTGCGTCCCCGGCAAATAAAAAGGCCTCACTTCATAGAAGCAAGGCCTGGTTGATCTAACCGATAATGGTGACCGTGGCAGATAAGACGCCGGCAGCAGGAATTTGACTGTTGGGCATGGCCACATCAATTTGGTGCGGGTTGCCAGCTGCGAAGCCGCCGGTATCGTTAACGGTCCGATACAAGGTGACGCCGTTGGACATTTGGATTTTAACGCGCGTGCCCCGTGGCAGAACGCTGAGGTTAGCGGCAATACCGCCGTAACCCATGCTTGAGCCCATCGCAGCGGGGTCATAGAAGGTCACTTTGAAGGTGCCCTTGTTGACGCCGCTAGTGGCAGCGGACTGGCTGGTGGTTTGGTGAGAAACGGTGACGACCTTAGCTTGCGCCTTGGCTTTCGCCGCAGCATCGGCCTTAGCTTTCGCCTCGGCGTCAGCCTTCGCTTTAGCGGCGGCCTCAGCTTTGGCCTTATCTTCGGCCTGCTTTTTGACCAAGGCTTCGTAATCCGCGTTGACGCCTGGCTTGATCGGGCTGATCTTGGCCGGCGCGGTCGCGATGGTGTTGGTCTTGATGATGGTCGCAGCGGTTTGCGCTGCGGCTGGGGTGTTACCAGAAACTTCAGCGGCGCGGGTTTGCGCATCGCTTTGTTCGATCGCTTCAACTGGTTGCGTGCTGCTATAAATAGCAAACACAGCGGCAAGCATCGTCATGAGACTAATACTTGCGATAGACGTTTTCTTGAATTTGATAAAACTCACTCCTAAATGATTAGTAATACTCGTTCTCCCCTTACTACAACTCGCAGTATATCGAGTTGGTATGTCATGCAAGTGCCAGTCGGTTTACAAAAGCCGCTATTTCTGTCACACTGTCACACTGGTGTAATAAAACCGCGAGATAATTTGTTTGAAACCGGATTTATGGCTTTTTCGCTCAAAAATGGGCGATGAAAGGCCGGAAAAGGGTGGATACACCAAGTCATCCCCACTTGGCCAATCAAACCGGGGCCATTTTGGGACGACCTGCCACGGCCTGGTTTGAGCCGTTGTTCATTTTGTTGGTCAGAGAAGACGCGTATAATAGAAGATAATTAACTAAAGGGGGTGCCCGGTGTGACCATGTATCGAGAAAAACGGTTCGAAGAGATTAAACGACTGCTCACTGAGCGCAAAGAATTGAGTATCGATGACATCATGCAAGCCGTTGGCGTTTCCCGTGATACAGCCCGCCGAGATGTGGTTGCTTTGGCGGCCAGCGGGGCGGGTCGCCGCACCCGCGGCGGGATTGTGTCGCTCACCTTTGGGCATACGGTGCCGAGTTATTCGGAGCGGTTGAAGCTTTTTTCAGCGGAGAAAACCGCGATGGCCAAAACCGCCCTGTCCTTGATCCGCCCAGGCGGGGTTTATTTCATTGATGATTCAACGACATTACTGAAGTTGTCACAAAGTATTAATAGTGAAGTGACGGTGTATACGCATTCACTCGATAATGCCATCGCCTTATCGGTCAAAGGGGATGTGACGCTGCGCATTTTAGGTGGCAAGCTCAATCATCATGGCCGCTTTTTCTTTGAGCCAGCGACTTTGACCCAGTTGGGCCGCATCGCTTTTGATGCCGCGTTCATCGGTGCCACTGCCATTAGCAAAGATGGGGTGTACTTCCCTTATGCCGATGACGCTGAAGTTAAGGCCACTTTGGCGCAAGCGGCGCGGCAGGTGATTGTGGTGTCTGAAACCCAGAAGTTCAAAATTCAAGCACCGTACCGCGGCTTTCCGCTGGCTGCCATTGACACGTTGATTACCGAGCGCGCCTTGACCCCAGCTGAGCGCCAATGGTTCAGCCCGAAGCTCACGTTGCTGGCGGCGAATAGTTAAAGATGAGTAACTGTTAAGGCCTTTGGGTAGGCACGGCAGGTGAAATTTGTTACATTAAACGCACATGAAAGCAGAAATGGTGGTGGCGGTTTGACGACCCCTCTCGTATCGGTGATCGTTCCAATTTATAATATTGCGCCTTATGTTCAGCGCGGCTTGGCGAGTTTGCTGGCCCAGGACTATCGCAACCTGCAGCTGATCTTAGTCGACGATCACTCGGACGATGATTCGGCAGCGGTGATTGCCGCCTATGCCAAGCAGGATGCGCGGATTGAGCCGGTGTATTTGCCGCGCAACCGCGGCGTTTCTGCGGCCCGCAATGCCGGCTTAGCCGTCGCCCGGGGGTTGTACGTGGCCTTTATGGACGGGGATGACTGGCTGACGCCTGATTATATCAGCCGCTTTGTGACAACTTTGGAGCAAGGCCCCTATGACATCTTGGTCAGTCCTTTTTATGTGGATGACCCTACAGCCAGTACTGTCCCGAACCGGCTGCTCAAGGACCGGGTGCTGACGCGCAAGCAGTTTATTCGCGGCATGTTGGCTCCGGTGGGCGTCATTCGCGGCTACTTATGGAATAAATTCTATCGCCGGAGCATCATCGAGTCGGCGCACTTGCGCTTCGACGAGCGGGTGGCGATTATGGAAGATGAGCTCTTTAATGTGGAATATGCCTTGGCCGCCAGTCGCTTTTACTATCTCGGCGTGCCGGCGTATCATCACGTGATACGCGCGGATTCGGCGACCCAGTCGATTGGCGTGATTGGCGCACTGCCGAAACAAATCACGGCGCTGTGGTCGATACAGCGCCTGATTCGCACGCGCTATCAAAGCGGCGCCGTGCCTGAAGAACCCTTGCGGTCAGAGCGATAGGAGAAAGAATGGAAAATCAATATCAAAGTCGGCGGCAGATCAAACGGCGGGCCAGAGCTATTTTGCGGCAGCCGGGGATGTACAAACAGTTAATCCTGGCCAATTTATTACCTTGGCTGATTTCAGTGGCCTTTGCCTTCTTGGCAGTTTACACCGTGATGCAGGTGATGCTGGCCTTTGGGCTAGAGAATGTGGCTAATAACCCCAACAACTTCATCGACTACTATCAAGGCAATACCGCCGTTGAGCAGCAAACCATGCTGAAGTCCCTGATCATGCTGTGGTTCAGTCAAAGTATTGCGTTCACTGCCCTGGATCTCGTGCGCCAGCCTGATCAAACCATCAGTGGTTGGCAAGTGATTTTTCGCACCTTTAACAGCCGCTTCTTCTTTGGCATTTTGGCCGTGTACATTTACACCGTGGTCTTTATCAGTTTGGGGCTGGCCGCCTTTGTCATTCCAGGCATCATGCTGATGTTTGGCCTGCATGTGGCGTATTACGTTTACTATGATGGCAAGAACCATCCTGATGGCCGCTACTTCTCAGCGCTAACTGCCGTGGGCCGCGCCTGGCGCATGATGCGCGGGCATAAGTTCGACTACTTCGTGTTGCAGTTGACCTTAATTGGCTGGTCGCTGTTAGAAACACTGACCATGCATGTCTTTGATGTTTTCATTCAGCCCTATCTGCAACTCGTTGACGCGGGGTTCTACGCCACCGTGCGCCAGCAGTATGATGACGAACAAGCCATGTTGAAAGACGACATGTAAGCAAACAAAAAACGCATCTGACCAGCCCGGTCAGGTGCGTTTTTGCTTGGTTAAGCGAAGCGGTTGCTCCGAATTAGGAGTCCAGCCACCACGCTGAAAATGGCTAGGCTGACCAGGTCAAACCAGTAGCTGAACAAAATGGTGCCGGCAAAGGCATAAGCGAAAGCTAAAAGCATGCCCAAAAGCACCGCCACGGTATTGAGCACGCCGTTGGTCGCGGCTTGATTGGCGGCGAACTCTTGATCAAAAGGCAGTCCGCGTAAGCTGATTTTACCAATCGCCAAGGTGAGGGCCAGCGTCAAGGCGGTGGAAGCCAGTCCCGCAGTCACCGCGTGCAGGCCCATGAATGGCAGGGAGAGTAGCGCCATGATGACAATGAAAGGGAAAAAGAGGCGCATGTACATGGCTAAGATCACGCTTTGGCGAATGCGACTCTGATGCCCGAAAGGCACGTAATTGAACACCGCCACGGCCGTGGGCTGAGTGGAAAATTTCAAATTCAAAATCGCCAGTGGCGCGGCGATGATCAGGCACACCGCCATGTAGCCGACCATGTGGCTTAGATAGCTGCCAGCGCTGTCGCGCATGATGCTAGCCACCAACACCAGCGGCAAAATGAACGCGTAAGCCAGCTGCGGATACACCCGCAGTTTATAGTCGCGCTGCGATTGGAGCTGGCGCCAGCCGAGGGTGTAATAAGCGGCAGTTTCCCGCGAGCGGGTGGCCAAGCGGCGGGTCAGTTTGAACCACCAGCCAGCTTTGGCGACGCGGTCAGAGCTTTGATCCAGTTTTTCCAGCAGCTGCTCGAAGCGGCCGGCATTGTGCAAGTACAAGGCGAACAAACCGGCAGTGACCGCCAGGCTCAGAAAGGTGAAAAGCAGGCTTAAGCTGCCAATATCCCCATGGGCCAGCAGAGGCAACCCGGAGAACCACATCGGGACGGCAATGAATTCCCACCAGACAAAATGCAGTGACAAGTTAAAGTTCATGTGGCTGATGACATCTGGGCCAAGGATATTAGGCAACTGGCCCGCGGCATACAAAGCAATTGCCATGCCGATTTGCACCACGTTGAGGATGTTCTTGAGCTTTTCCCCATCGAAGAAGTGTAGCACCAGCATATACATGAACAGGGCAATGACCAAACTGAAAATGGCGAGGATAAAGGCGGCAATCAGCACCGCAATCCCGACCAGTACGCCGAATTGCAAGCCAAGGATGATGGCCGCTGGTAACGCCAGCGCCGCCATGGTGACGAGTAAAAACAACCCGACAATGGTTAACTTTGCCGCATTTAAGGTGCGATCTGAGACTCCGCGCACGGTAAAAATCGGCCGGTCGCGCGGATCAAGCAGTAAGCTGGCGTAGGACGTCAACATGGTCAAGAAAAACATCAAAAACAAAAAGCCGAACAGGACGGCCAAGCGGCTGAAAAGCACCATGGGGATGAACATCATGAGGCCAATTAAGGCGCCAATCAGCAAATTGCCCAGAAACGTCCACAGCAACGTGCGCGCGGGCCGCTTGGTTTTGCGGGGCCGCTTTTGGCCGGTTAGGCTGGTGCGACCGCTGCGATTGGCTAAAGTCAGCTTGGTGCTGATAATCAGGCAAAACTGGGCGTAGTTAATGCCCATGCGGGTGAGTGTTTTGCGCCAGTGACGCAGCCAGCGCAGGCTTTTTGGTAAGGCGGGTTCATTCATGGTCAGCCGCCTCCGTCACAATATCCACGAAGGCCTTCGCTTTTTCACCGTGTTCGGCAAAGCCAGTGAGGTCGTTGAACAATTGCTGCAAGTTGGTATCGGCGTTGGCGGCAATGCTGGAGAACGAGCCGTCTGCGATCACCGTGCCGTTATTCAGCAGAATAATCCGATCCGACAGCTTCTGCACGACATCCATGATGTGGCTGGAATAGAAAATCGTTTTACCCCGGTTCCGCAGTTCCTGCAGAATTTCTTCCACGACCAGCACGGAGTTGGCATCCAAGCCATTCAGTGGCTCGTCCCAAAACAGAATGTCAGGATCATGCAAAAGGCTCGCGATGATCAGCACCATTTGCCGCATCCCCTTTGAATAGGAGGTAATTCGGCGGTCAAACGCGGCGCCCAGCCCCACGATTTCCGCCAGCGCCTCCGCCTTTTGCCCGGCGGCGGTGTCGGTCATGCCGTACAACTGACCAATCAAGGTCAAATACTCGCGGGCCGTTAACGCATCGAAGACATCGGCGGCTTCTGGGACGTAGCCGATGTGCTGCTTGTAGCTGTCGTCATCTGGATCCAAAATGCGCCCTTGCAGCGAAATCTGGCCGGCGTCTTGCGTCAACAATCCTAAGATGATTTTGACGGTGGTACTTTTCCCAGCCCCATTTTGCCCAATGTACCCCACAATGGTGCCAGGTTCGATTGAGAAGGAAACATCCTTCAACACCTGGTGGCCATTGAAGCTTTTTTGAATGTGTTCAAGTGTGATTGCTGCTGTCATTTTGCCTCTCCTCCAATTTGAGGATAGTATGCTCGATAGTGAAATGTTTTACAAGTGAAAATCGTTAGGTGACAAATTTGATAGTCAGCAGGGTGAACGCAATAAAAAAGCTCGCATCGCTGCGAGCTTGGGTTAATAGGTCTTCATTTTGTTAATCGGCCAGTAGCGCCAAACCACCACGGATTGCACCTTGCTAGCCTTGACGAAGCCAAAGCTGCGACTGTCCTTGGAAACTAGGCGGTTATCCCCCATGACGAAGTAGCTATTCTTCGGTACCGTGCGCCGCGCCGTAGACGGCAGTGTGGCTAGCGAGAAGTCATAAGTGAAATTCAAGCTCGCCGGGTCGATGCCTTGTTTCTTGGCGTAGTTGGTGACCGAGGTTTGTTCGAACTTTTTATTGAGATAAGGCTCGGCCGTTTTTTTACCATTAATATAAAGCACATTGTTTTTGAACGCGATGGTGTCACCAGGCATCCCGATCACCCGCTTGATATACAGCACGCCGGGATCGTCTGGGGCATCGATGACGACAATATCATCGCGCTTCACCTTTTTGTGGCGTAGTGAGTACAACCGATCGCCGTCGTTTAAGGTTGGCTCCATGGAAGGCCCCTGCACGAAGTCTTTGCTGATGACAAAGCGAATTAACAGCTGCGTGCCTAAAGCCACCACCGCAACCATAATCAGCAATTCGATCAGCGTGCGACCCCAACTTGTTTTTTTCTTCAAAACAACACCTTCTCGGTTCAATTTCACTTAGCATACCACAGGAGGAATCGAAAATGAAAGGCTACAGAAAAGGCTGCGAAGGAAGGCCGTCTTTAGCCTGATGATTAGCCTAGGTAGCTGGGTTGCCACCGTTTTTTGGTGGCGGGCCAGCTGCCGTAGCTAATCACTCAGGCGTTGGCCTTCCGTAGCGCGACTAGAAAAGGCTGCGAAGGCCGGCGGGCTTAGTCGGATGGATAGCCTTTCTACCGCATGTCAGTCTGTACGTGCTTCGCACTACAGACTGATCAAGCCGAATTTTAGCCAGGCGCCCCGCCAGCAGCCCCTCACCGTGAAATGTTACCCTTAGCTCAGGGCTGGCTTAACCAAACGCCCCTGATTGTTCTGCTAGTCGCACGCGCCGGACAATATCGCCATACCGCGTCAAGGTTAAACACCATTTATGGGGGATGTCGATGTAGCCGCCAGCCAGACCCGCGGCGCCGCCGGTTAACGCCCCGGTGGCATCGGCCCGGCCGCCGAGGTTCACCGCCGTCAGCAAGCGCGAGCGATAATCGCTGCCGGTTTGCAAGGCGTACCACACGACCCCGAGAATATTGCGCGGAGTGGGTGGGGCTTGTGCCATCACCGCGGCGCGCTGGGCATCAAGCTGGGTCAGCACCTGGAAATCGAGACCCGCCGGCTGATGTTGCCAGTGGGCGAGGCCGGCCGCAAGACTCGTGGCCAAGGCATCAGTCAGGGTGTGGTCGGCTAGAAGCTGCATGATGAGCTGGGTATAAAGGCTGGCCGCGATTTGATTGGCGTCATCCGTCGCGGTCAAGGCGACAAAAGCGTGCAGTTGCGTCAGCGCCAGCGGCTGGGTGAAAAGATTTTGGCCGAAGCGGGCGAATAAGTAATAGGCCATGGGTAGCACGCGAACCAAACCAGTAGGCTCATTGATTGTGGTGCCGAGAGTTTGGCCGGCGATGGCACGTTGCACGCTCGGCCAAATGTCAACGATGGGGCCAGTGTACGCAGCATATTCAAAGGTTTCCGCCCAGCGCCGGTATTCGTTCAAAATGCGGCGCGGGTCGAAGCCGTGGGTTAAAGCCGCCATCGTGGCCAAGTTCATCGCCGTTTCGTCAGAATAATAGCCGGCGGGCAAGCCAAAGTGGCCATAACCGCGCATGGCGGTGACGGGATTTTGGGTGAGGACGGCCTGCGTTTCACCTTGGACCGGTAACCCCATGGCGTCACCAATCGCGGCCCCAATCATCGCGGCGGTCAACCGTGAGTCCACAATTGCCATCTGCATCATCTCCTTAGAGCCGCATTATTATAGAAGCAAGCGGAAATGACAAGCAACTTGCTCAATTGTCAAACCAGGCTGGTTGTGATAGGGTATTATGTACTGTTTTCAGAAAATATGGCGGATTAACGCCAACTCGCATTTCAAAGGAAAGGAGCCCTTATCGTGAGCGTATTGACTGTCACCGGCCTCTCGCAGCGTTTTCTCGACAAGCAGCTGTATCAGGACGCTAATTTTCAAGTCAATGAGGCCGATCATCTCGGCGTGATTGGTCAAAACGGGGTCGGCAAAAGTACCCTGATCAAGATCCTGACTGGCAGCCTCGAACCCGATGAGGGCAAAATCGTTTGGCAAAAGCACCTCCATGTCGGTTATTTGGATCAGTATGTGAACCTCAAACCCGGCCAAACGGTGGGGCAGTTTTTGCATACGGCGTTTGCCAGTTTGTATGCCAAAGAAGCGAAGATGAATAAAATCTACGCTGACTACGCCGAGCATCCTGATGATGAACTACTGGAGAAGGCCGGTACGTTGCAGCAGGAGCTGGAAGCCAACGATTTTTATGATCTGGATACGAAGGTCAATTCCGTGGCTACCGGGTTGGGCCTGGACGCTATTGGCCTGGATCACCCGGTTGATGCTTTGTCTGGGGGTCAGCGGTCGAAGATCATTTTGGCCAAACTGCTGCTCGAAAAACCCGACATGTTGTTGCTGGACGAACCGACGAACTACTTGGATGTGAGTCATATTCAATGGCTGACGGAGTGGCTGCAGGACTTCGAAGGCGCCTTTATCGTCATCTCGCATGACTATGACTTCCTGGAAGACGTCACCAATGCAATTTTGGATATCGAGTTCGGTACCATCACCAAGTACACAGGTTCGCTGCATCAAGCGATGCGCCAAAAAGAAGCCGATCATGATACTTATATGAAGGCTTACGAAAAACAGCAAACAGAAATCAAGAAGCAAGAAGCCTTCATCCGTAAGTTTAAGGCCGGCACCCGGTCAACCATGGCGAAGAGTCGCGAGAAGCAACTGGCGCGCATGACCAAGCTCACGCCGCCGGGCAACCGCGCGCATGCTAAACTGGTTTTTCCTTACCAAGAAGTGCAAAGTCGCATCCTGATCGATGTCACCGATTTGCTGGTGGGCTATGACCAGCCTTTGCTGGCGCCAATCAATTTTTCAGTGGCCAAAGATGAAGTCATCGCCTTAGAAGGGTTTAACGGAATTGGTAAAACCACGCTGCTGCGTTCGATACTCGGCGAGCTGCCCACGCTGGGCGGTAGCGTTGAAATTGCCGATAACGTCAAGTTCGCCTACTTTGAGCAGGAACTGAACTGGGCGGTGCCCAAGCAAACCCCACTGCAGTTTTTGATGGGCAAGTATCCGGCACTCAGTCAGCGCCCGCTGCGGCAAGTGATGGCACGCACGGCCTTGACTCATGAAGAAATGGATAAGCCGCTGCAGATGCTTTCAGGGGGCGAACAAAGCAAGGTCAAGCTGGCCGATTTGATGCTGCAACCAAGCAATGTCTTGATTATGGATGAACCGACCAATCACTTAGATGAAGATACCAAAAATGCGCTGGCCGCCGCTTTGCAGGCGTACCCAGGGGCGATTTTGATGGTTTCGCATGAAACCGGCTTTTATGATGATAGCTGGGTTGATACGACCATTAATATTGAAAACCTGCGGGCGACCAAATAGGCAATTTGTCATTTGCACGGATGAAAAGGGCCAAGTTAACCATCCCGGTTAGCTTGGCCCTTTCTGCATGCTTATGGTTTGCTGATGATGAAGAGCTGGAAGGCGTAATCTTCTTGCACCGGGAGCAGCTGGTTCGCGTGTTCTGCCCCCACGGCCTGTGCTAAGCGGTTAGCCGCCTGGCCTGAAAAGGGCCGGTCGAAAGCATCAAGCACGTCGGCCACAGCCATTTGCTCAGTTTGGTGATAGCGGAATTCGGCGGTGGTGAAGGCCCACTGATGGGCAGTTAGGGCCGTGGTCAAGGCGGCCGCTTTAGCCGGATCGGCTTGCGGCATTACCGGAACCGGCAGATCCAGCTGCTTAGCGAGGGCGGTGATGAGTGAATTAGCGGCCAATGTTTGCAGATTAATGGCAAGGGTGTGGGTGGTCAAGGCTAGCAAGGCTGGTAATTGTTCAGGTTGCAAGGTGGGCAGCTGACTGACAAAAACCAGATCAGCGCGCGGCACCGGCGGCAGTGTCGTCCAGTCGGTATGGGTCAATGTAAACTGGCGTTGGTGCTGGTTCAGCAAGGCCCCGGCTTGAGTAAGCATCTGCTGGGACCAGTCCAACAGCTCAATCTGTTTGGCTTGGCGGCTCAGCGGTAAGGCATAACGACCACTGCCTGCGGCCAGATCCAGGACCCGCATTGTCTTCAGTGGTAGGGCTCGTGCCAGTGCGGCCACCACGTCATCTTGGATCGGTAGTCGCGATTCGCGTTGCACGGCCGCGTAAGTGGCGGCGAAAGCATCCCAATCGGCTTCGTTCATGGTCTTCCCTCATTTCTATCGCTATCTTAGCAGACTTTGTGAAAAAAGCGGGGTATTTTACAAAAGTCGTTGACACTAAAAGAGCAGGTTGGTATGATATTAAAGTTGTCGCGAGCGATAAACGCGTTCGCATCAAGCATTTGAAAACTTCCTGTTGACACTGCTTGGCAAACGAGATATACTAATAAAGTTGTCGCAAGCGACACAGTGGTCCTTTGAAAACTGAACAAAGTTTCGTAAATGTGATAGGGCTTTTCGATTTAAATCGAAGAGAATTAAACATGAGCGAAGTCAATTCGCAAACAACAAATCGAGCTATTCAAATAACTCATTATATGAGAGTTTGATCCTGGCTCAGGATGAACGCTGGCGGCGTGCCTAATACATG
>NZ_BTTP01000008.1:0-100043 GCF_036246225.1 Lacticaseibacillus salsurivasis | reverse complement strand
CGATACCATCACGTTCATAGCGTGCAAGCCATGAAGTGAACGGGGTTTTGCCAATTCGATGTTGTCGTGCAAAGGTGGCTCTGGCCAGATTGGACCGCCAGAATTCTTCTAACAACGCAAGTTTCTCCGTTGCCGAGTACTTGGCTCTAGGCATACAAAAATCCCTCCATGATTATCAGATGAATTATGATATTTCATCTGACAACCACAAAGGGATTATCGCAATGCCAGATTGGCCTGTTTCATTAGCCTAGAATGCAATCAAAAATGGACTCAGTGGCAGCTTAGCTTCATTGAAAATCACTGGCGCTGGCGCGTTGCGATACGCGTACCGCAGCGCTTTCGCCTTGGGTGCCTTAACGTTCAACGTGGTACCGTCAAGCTCAAAATCAACAGACTGCCAAGTGCCATCAATTAACGCTTCAATGCCGTCGCCCTGTTTTGCGCTTAAGCTCGTCGCCGGCGCGACCTTCAGGCTGATCTGATCAGCCACGCGGTCAACTGCCACGACGGTTGGCGTGCCTTCACCACTCAACAAGGCTTGGCCGAGGCGCTCGCCGCTGGCTTGTTTATGCACGGGATGAATGTTGTGATGTTCGCCAGTGTCAACCAGCGAAACTAACGTGCAATCATTCAAGGCTTGCGACGTTTGCCACTGCGCCTGGCGAATTTGGGCCCAGGCATGGTGCGGCTCATCCTGATACTGAGGAAGCTGAATCACGAACACAGGCAGCCCTGGATTGCCTAAATCCCGCCGCCATTCGGTAATTAGCCGCGGCAACAAACGGTCGTATAGCGGCGCATGATCGGCGTCATTCTCTCCTTGATACCACACCATCGCTTTGACCGTGTAAGGCGCGGTTTTTTGGACCATCGTGTGGTACAAACCATTCGGCCGCAAGTAGCTCTTAGGCTGCATTGGCGGCGGCCATGGCGTATGGCCAACATGCATCTTCACGGCTTCCAAACTCAGTTCTGGATGTGCTTCAATGTAGGCGGCCTTCTTCTGGTTGTATGCCGTCACAGTAGCCTCATACTTGGCCTCATCGGCGTCAAAATCGGCTTGGTTGCGCCCAGTCACTGCGGCCTCATAAGGTTTAACATACGCGTCTGCGAGCTTTGCATCGGCTTTCAAGTTAGCTTCAGAAATCCAACTTGAAGCACTGGTGCCACCTTTATAACATTGCAACATGCCGATGGGTCGGTCTGGGTGGTTAGCAGCGACCTGTGTCAACGCGTAATATGCCACCGCCGACACCTGACCCAAGTTCTCAGCAGTCAGTTTTTGCCACCGGGGATCAGGTTCATCCGCCCAACCGAACCGGCGCTTCGTCTCGTACTCCACTTGCGGCGTGTAATAAAATGACAGGTTGGTCGCGGTGAAGTTGGCCCGAGCGGCCTCAAAATCAGCATCGTCGGCCATTTTGTATTCGATGTTGGACTGGCCAGCTACCAAGTACACATCACCGGTTTGCACGTGGCGCGTGACCGACGCACTGGCCGCCGCTACGGTCAGCGTCAGTGTCTGATCGTAGGCTTGGGCCGGAAACTGAACCGTCCATTTTTCATTGGCAGGCGTAATGGTTTGCCGAACGGACTGCCCCAAAGCCACCTTTACGCGCAAGCCAGGGGTGCCCCAGCCAAAAATCGTCACTGGCTGCTCGCCTTGAATGATGGCGCCCTCGGAAAACAGTGGCGCTAAGGTCAACTGATCAGCCATTCACCTTCGCCTCCAAGGCGTGGAGCCGTTTGGCCTGACCCAAGTACTGCGTCGCCACGGTCATCATGATATCAGCAGCGATGAAATGGTCTTGGGAATGAATCAGCAGAATTGACTTCTCTACCACTTCGCCATTCATTTCGGCTGACATCCATTCGGTTTGCACATTGTGAGCCTGATGGAGGTCTTTTTTGGCCTTCTCAAGCATCTCATCCGCTTCGGCGAACTTGGCGTCGTCAGCCAGGTGCATCGCCTGCACAGCCTCGGAGCGAGCATTGCCGGCGACCGCAATCAAATTCATTGCCCTCTGGAGTTGTTTCTCATCCATTAAGCTTCACCTGCCGCTTCTTTGGCGGCTTCACGTTGCTGGGTGATGCGATTAGACATCTTGACGAATGGAATCCAGATCAACGTGGCAACTGCCAAGTTAATGATTTGCACAATCGCACCATTGATTGAGCCTGAGAACAGCAAGCCAGACAGAATCGGCGGCACAGTCCAAGGCACATTGTTGGAAATCACGCCAATGAACCCAATCTTGGTGAAGAACACCGCAATGTAGAAGCACAGTGGCTGCACGATGATAAACGGAATCGCGTACAGTGGGTTCAAAACAATTGGCAGGCCGAAAGTAATCGGTTCGGAAATATTGAAAATCGCTGGCATCAATGCAATCTTAGAAATCTTCTTTTCGGAAATCTGCCGCGATGCAATGATGATGGCAAGGACTGGCGCCAAAGCAAAGGTGCCGGCAGCAATCGTGGAGAAGTTCATGAACATGGTGGAGTACAAGTGATGCGCTTGGCCCAGCATGTTTTCGGTATCATTAATGTTCCAGGTCAAACCAAAGATTGGGCCCCAAATTGACGTTGGGTGAATCCCAAACCACTGCAGCAGTGACCAAGTAAACTGAGAAACAAAGGCGAAAGCGGCGGTCCCAGAAACGGCCAGCGCTGGCTTTTGTAGCAAGGACAATAGGAGATCTGGAATGGACTTATCTGCCAAAGCATTGGCCAAGCCGGTCGCGCAGACGAAGAACAACATGGTGATCAAGCCTGGAATTAAGGATTCGAAGCTCCGGGCAACGGCCGGTGGAACGGATTCAGGCATTTTGATGGTGATGTTGCGTTTCAAGATCTCGTTGTAAATCACAACCGCAACCCCGGAAATCACCAGAGCAGCGAAAACGCCTTGGGTGCCAAGATATGTGGAATTAATGGCGTTGGTGACGTTAACCGTCTCCTTACCGTTAACAAAATTGAACTGCCACGGTAAGCAAATAAAGAAAGCACCCATTGCGTACAAAACAGAAATCATATGTTCCTTGTTCTTAGGATAGTATTTGCGCGACAAAATGTAAGCAAACACCATGACCAGCAGCAAGGACAACAGGTTCAAGGACCCGTTAGCAATCAACCCGATCAAGCCTTGGGTGGATTGCAAGCCGGAGAACAAACCCGACTTCGACCAAGCGCCCCAAGAGCCACCAATCATCTTACCTAATTGCAGCCCTTGTTTACCAAAAATCAACCCATTCAACGGGTCAACGAAAACTGAAGAAATCATCGTCGCAAACCCGGCAATCATTGTTGTTGAGGCCACGAGAATAAAGGAATCCCGCAAGGTCAGTAGCAATTTGTTCGCGGCAATTTTCCCGGCGGCCTTCGTAAAGCCCGCCTGGAACTTATTCCATGCCCCACTATTTGCCATCTGTTGTCACCCCTTCTTTATCCAGCTTATCCACAATGGTCTGGCCATTCATTTGACCAAACTCAGCCATCGACAACGCAATGACTTTGGTATTGGGATGCTGTTCAACCACCTGATCATAAGCCCAACTGATTTGCGGTGCGATCAAAATCACATCCAGCTCATCACCGAGTTCATCGATCATGGAAAAATCCGAAGCACTGACCTCAACATCGCGGCCAGCCGCATCGTAAACCTTTTGCATCTTCGAGCCAACAAGACTCGTTGACATCCCGCCTGAACAAAACAGGCCAATCTTTAATGTCATAACAAATCCTCCCTGTAATCGGTAATGGAACCCTTTACAAAGAATAATATAGGTCGCGAAGCGCTTACAGTCAATACCCTTTTTAGATGTTATAACAAATAATGGCAAAAAAAGATTAAGCGAGCGTTTGCTCGAGCTGATACCTAGAAGTGACAATGTCGATGTGGGCGTATTCAAACATCCGCCCTTCACTAAGATAAGTCTGCTGCTTGACGCGCAAAAGCGGGGTTTCGGCCGCCACGTTCAACTGCTCCGCCTCATCTTGAGTGGCTTCAATCACTGTATACTGGCGCTTGGCTGATTCAGGACTCAGATCCAAATCGTTGCTGATGAAGTCGTAGAGCGAGCCTTTGATGACATCGAGTCGCATCCCTTGGATCAACTTGATGGGCATCCAAATATGGTTAAACGCCACCGGCTGGCCGGCCTGCGAAAAGCGGCGCTTGATCTCATAGACAAAATCATAGTCATTCACATTAAGGAGCGGCTTCAAAAAGCTGGGCGCCTTAACCACTGCGAAATCCACGGCTTCGATGGTGACGGTATCGAGTGGAATCAAATCAAGCGGCAACGGGCCCTCGTCCGGCAACTCATTGTTTTTAACAAAAGTCCCCGCCCCTTGAATCTTATAAATCAGACCATCAGTCTGCAGTTCATCCAGTGCCCGCCGTATAGTGATGCGGCTGGCGTTATAGGCCTTACCCAGAACCGTTTCCTGGGGCAGCTGATCGCCTACTTCGTAATCGTGATCCATGATTTTCTGGCGCAAGGCGTCAGCAATCAATTCATACTTTGTTTTCATGACCGGTTCGGCCCTTCCTGTATCGTTTTCTTCTTGTGTGATGTTAAATAACCTTCATTTACTGATTGGCAGACCTTGCTCAGTCCGCTTTGACGCCAACGTCGGCTCATTGAAAGCCCTATCGGCGGTACATACCAGATTATAGGCTAGCGGCTGGCGAGTGACAACATCAGGAACTGACGCTACTCTAGTCTAGCCGCAAGAGGTCGAGTGCGTTCATGTCGCCTCACTCTCGCTTGATGCTTGAGGGCCGTCTTGTGAAATTTCGCCAGGATGCTATCATGTCACTATAGAAAAGAGGGATATCATGGCCAAATATACCGTAGAACTCAGTGAAGCTGACTACCAGATGATTAAAGACTGCCATTCCAAGAACCCTTCCATCATGAAAGCAATGGAAGAGGCCAAGGAAAGCAAGTAGGAGAACCACCAAAATAAAGAGCAGACGTTGTCACCCACATGGCGGGTGACAACGTCTGCTCTTTTGCATCCTCTCAAGCTTTTCTACCGCAATCAACGTTTTAGAGTCTTGCGTTCACAGGCAACAAGGTAGGATAGCCTTTGCCGCATTCTTAAGCCAAAAAGGCAAGGTTATCTCGGATTCAGAAATTGGCCTTCATGGGTTGCTCGCTTGACAGATGTTGAATAGTGCCTACTTACCTTTTGTATCCTCGCTGTTCATATTCAAGATACTCATAAACGCTTCTTATCTCACCCCGTTTTTGATGCTGATTATGTGTGTTTCTTCCTATTATATACATTGTTTAAATTGCCGTTATCAGCACCGAAATGTTGATGTTCATTCAATTTAATTGATGTCCATTTATATCCACGCCAATTCGCGTTGGCAAATCGTAGGCAAGCATCAAAAAATAGCCCCACCCGCCGAAGCGAGTAAGGCTAACTGATCACTGTAACTGATATTTTTTGATAATTCGGCTGCGAAGAAGGTCCCATCTCAGGCCACTCAATGATTGTAGTTTCCATGGGTGGCGGTTAATGCATTTCACGACATGGGAATCAATGTGTCTTTGCCACCGATCTATCTCAGCTTTATGAGTAACCCCTGCTTGACGCACTATCACTTCTGATGTTCCTTCGCCTATTCGCGCCGCTCTAGCTAGTGAGAGAAGGTATCGCTGAAATGCATACAAGTACGCCACTGTTTTTCTATCCAAGTATGGTTCGGCTATATCTAGAACGTGGCCCAGCTCATTCAAGTATGAGCAGAATGCAGATTGATCAAACATAAACGCAGGATAGGCCAACCCATCGAACGGGTCTTTTGTCGCGTCCATATCAGGCCATACATTTTCGATGGTCCTAATTTTTCGTTCAAAGTCTCGAACAGCCTCTAATGCTTTCAACATCTCATCGGCTATCATCTTTTTACCACCAGACTTTCGTTCGCGTGCAAGTCGTTGATTGTAAAAGAGCCAGCTACCAAGTCCACTCAGTACGCTTCCACTTAGAGCACCGATAAGCAACTGATTCCAATTTAGTTCGCCCATACTCTCACCTCGCCATTAGTTTACTCAACTATACAGCAGTATTTGTGCAGTTAAAAAGGCTTAACGCCAGCGTTAAGTTTCTTTTGCATGGCGATGACCATCTTACTATGCGGGCTGATAATTCCGTCAACAGGTGTGCCCAGCTTGCGTTGCATCGCCTTAATGGTTTCAGGGCCAAGCAGGCCATCAGCTTCCAGGCCGAGCGCACGCTGGAACTTTGCAATGATTTGAGAACCGGCTGGGTTCGTAGTGTCGTAGGTAAAGCCATATACCGCGTTCTTGAAGTTGTTCCACGGGTATTGCGCAGATACCTCCCCATCAACAGGTGATCCGTAGAGCCGTTGCGAAGCCTGTGTGGTTGCCCGGCCCCAGTCACCATCAACTGACAACTTGCCTAATGTCGAATCTGGCGAGTAGTTCGTACCGGTGCCACTGACTGGTGTGCCTTGATAACGATAAATGTAATAGTACGGCCGACCAGCTCCAAGCCAGCGATCCATATACTCGGTCGTGTTGACCCCGTTGTCGTGATAGTTGCAGTGGATGATGTGACCGGTGTCGACAAAGATACCGGTGTGGCCGAACCCGCCGCTAGAGCGTCCGCGCCGCCCCCAGATGAAAATGTCGCCACGCTGTGGGTTGAAGCTGTGGTTTTCGGCAATGAGTACATAGCCGATTGACTTGAGCCAGTCGTGCATGTACTCCGTGTTGTACAGCCATGTCTTGGTCGGCTGGGCTTTACCACCGCTACACAGAGCTGTGACAACCGCGCCAGAGCAGTCAGCCGTGCCATCTGCACCAGACCGGCTACCATTCATGCTATATGTCACGTGCATCTGCTGCATGTACTTGATGGTGCCATCAATAGAAACCGTCATGCTACTTGTCCTCCTTCTTGAGCGCAGTGTAGCCAATAGCTTGCGTGCTATCACCGACACCTGCGGTGGTAGGATCAGTGACCACACCAAGAATAGACAGCACGGCGAAGGCTGCGTTGACGATGCCGGTCAGCTGCGTACCCAAGTTTGCAAAGTCCCACTTGTATCCAAAAGGCGCAGCCACAGCTTGCGCAAGCAATAAAATAGCCGGCACTAGGGCCAGCCAGAATTTGACGCTCAATACTCGTACTTTCCAGTTAATCTTCATGTTAAACCTTCCTTTCAGTTTTTAATTTGAAGTTGTAAAACCTTGTTGTACAGTGCTTCACCCGTTCCATTTCCGCCTAATGCTTTGTAGCTGCGGAAAAGGTAGTTCAAATCGTCCAAGTCATCCGTGCTGATATAACCAGTTTCGATATGGTGGTTGCACAGCATGTAAACCTCATGATGAAGCAATCCGACAAGTCCCGCATCAATCGCCTTTCCGTGCTTTCGATGCGTCTGCCACTGGCTTAAAAACCAACCAAACAAAGCCCCACCGCCCAACTCTACGAAAATGTCTAACCAACTCTTAAAATCCACATCTTCATACTTCCTTTCACAAAAATACCGCTAGGCGTTTGCCCCAGCGACGTATTCATTACCGGTAATCTGTTTATACTCATCAGACGTGATTGCTCCAGATTCTACATAGCCCTCTATCGGGCAACCCCATGTGTACATCTGTTTTACAAAGTCTCGCATCAGCTCTCGCCCCCTAACTTTTCGGTGAGCGCGGTGACTTCTGCCGCCAATTGCGCGTTTTGCAAGCCCAGTGCATTGATCATCTGCTGTTCGGCCGTGGGAATCACCTTATTGGCTTCTGCTTCAAGCTCTGCCCGCTTGTCCTCATCGGTAGTTATAATGCCCTCTGCCGATACCTTTGAGGCTCCCAAACAGATGCCAGCCAAGTCTGCCGGGGCCACCTCAACTGCCTTGCTAGTGTCAAACGGGGCTACCCATTCTTTGCCGTCATAGAATTCTTGCTGAT
Source organism: Lacticaseibacillus salsurivasis (assembly GCF_036246225.1). Lineage (NCBI taxonomy): Bacteria > Bacillati > Bacillota > Bacilli > Lactobacillales > Lactobacillaceae > Lacticaseibacillus > Lacticaseibacillus salsurivasis. Next base: position 92,085 of record NZ_BTTP01000008.1, on the reverse strand, counting down.
AGCCTATGATGTAGCCATCGGAGTCCAGTGTAAAAAGTACCCTGATTTTTTCTTTGGTTTCCATGTCAAGCCCCCTAAAATGCTCGTATTTCGTAGATGTAATAGGCTGAGCCCACGCTATTGTTGAGGTTAACCGAAGAGTTACCCGTTAATTTGGTGTCCGAAACATAGTAGTATTGGCCACCGCCGCCAACGTTAAAGTCAAATATTGGCACCAAATGCCCAAGGTTTGGTGACTCAAGTGCCCGCTCTTTTGAGAGGTAGTACCAAAAGAAGCGATTGCCGCCGCCGATTGCAAGCCCAAGTTTCCATCCGTTTAAGCACTTACTCAACGGCAGAGATGGCGTGATGCTTTGATTATCGCCCAGCTGCGTCTTTCCAGACCATAGCACTCGGCCAACATTGTTCAGCTGCTCGGCCAACAGGCCATCGATCGAGCCGCCGTTCACCGCGTCCCCACTACCATAGTATAAATCCAGTTGGCCTTTGATCATGCTGGCCAGATTCTGCAAGTGACCGTCAGCATCGTAAATTTCACTGGAGAATCCTGAGGGACTGAAGCCCAAGTGAAACTTCTGCCCGATATCATCGGTCGTCCCATCGATGGCAAACGCGGCACCAGAAAATGTCATCTTGCCCGAGCCATAAGTGGGCCCGTCGGTGTCAATCACAGCATGCGAAAACGGGACATTTATATCTGGAGAATTCAGTGTCCCGGCGTTAATCGTCACCGCATTCAACTCGATAATGTTCAGGACGGCTTGGGCAATCGTGTCAGGAACCCAATCTGAACCGTTCCAACGTTTGAGCGCAGTGGCCGTCTTCATGCTATCGCCCACCCACCAAGTCGAATCCGTCACAATCTTGCCGGTTGGCTGCGTCACTTGTACATACGTCATGGGCACATCTTGGCTGCCCGGTTTGCCATCTGCACCATCTTTAGCCTGATAAGCAACGCTATACGCCGTGTTTTGTGTCCCATCTGTGTACGTCGTGATAATTCGAGACCATAGATAGGCGCCTTGCGATACCGTAGGTACGGTAGAACTCCATGTGCCCGTCGGGGCAGTCGTCCCACTGGTACCGACTTGATAAGTCACGATTGATGACTGAATTCCATTGCCAGGCTTGCCAGTGTCACCAATTTTACCGACACTGTAGGTTGTGCTCGACGACCCATCAGTCATGTTTAACACTGTGCGCGACCATAGGAACTGGCTTGGCGCAACTTCTGGGACAGTGTCTGCCCACTCGCCAGTCGGCGCTACCGTACCTGATGTTCCAGCTTGATAGGTGACCACAGACGCCTTTAGACCGACCCCGTCCTTGCCTTTGTTCTGCTTGGCAAGTTCTTCCGCAAGCGCTCTATACGCAGGATCGACTTCACTGGCTTCAATCAGGTAATCTCCTAGCGTTGCAGTACCTGACTCTGTTGAGTAAGAGTAAGTCAACTCCAGCACTCGTGCTGTTAGAAATAACTGTTCCTTCTCGTCTCGTAGGTGCACCGTATCGCCAACTTGGATATCGTCAGGAAGAACGGCAATATCGACGGTATAAGTTACGGCTGGATGGTTGTGCTGCTTCAAATCACTCAAAGCTGATTGCAAAAGCGTCGCTTGCGTTTGTGCCTCGTAGGTTTTTACTCGATTGATAAAGCCACTGGTCAAGGAATCTTTGGCCGGTAAACGCGACCATGATTGGTTAGCCACTGGATCACGAAGGGAGCCGTCACTTTTTAACACAAACCTGCCATCAGGATCAGTCCACGAATAGCCTTTCAAACTGATAGGCTGATTTGCGCCTTCTGGCGTGGCCCCTGTAGCGTACACCGAGGTATAGAGTTCGTCGACATCAGTACTCGTCACAAGGTTGTTTAGTTGGCTATCAACAGTTAGCTCAGTTCTACGGTCCCTGCCGATGTGCTTACGGAGATCAATGTATTTTTTAACCGCAGTTAATCCGTCAATCTCGAAGCGAAAGCTCAACTCAACATCAAATTGAATGGCCACCGAGAGGATCCTATTCAGGGCAGTTACTTCTTCGGACTCCCACTTTAGCGTACGTGTCAGCGTTGGAATTTCATTCACGCCAATCTCAAAGCCGGAATCGGTAACAAATAAGTTGATGTATTCAGCCGCCGTCATCGCCTTTGGCGCTGTGTAAGCATCAACCGTTTCGTTGATCAGATCCATGCTCGCATCTTCTGCCGTAATGGTGTCATAGCCAGCCAGAGGATCATGTTCACACGTCCGAATGGTTAGCCAGACCGATTCCCCATTGCGATCTTTGTAAAGAATGTAATTGCCAGGAGCAGTCATTTCCTTGACGTGTGTCGACTGATCTGGCTGAAAATAAACAGTAGCACCATATGAGCGATAGCCGCCGCTTACTGATCGATACTCACCCTTTTGACTACCATTATCTGAAAGCCGGATTGATTCTGTTTGCTCGGTGGATGCAGTACCGACGAGGTCAAAGGTCGGGTGTTTAGCAAAATAAAGAATCATAGGAACGCCTCCCTATATGTGGCAACCACTGTTGGAGTGGTTGCAAAATCAGAAACAATTACCTTGATCTTTGTTTCCCCCGGATCAAGCTGAAACTTCTCCCAATCATTGTCAATGGCGTGAATGGTGCGATCTTCCACATCGTTGACAAATACTTTGATCTGCGACGGATCGATTAGCAAGGTATCGCCGTCCGTGAAACGATTAGGCAAGTCTTTCCAGTAGTCAACATTAACCCACTGAAATTGACTATCGGACCAATTAATCGTCCACCCCGTCTTGTTGCTAAATCCTGCCATCCAAACCGTGAATGAATCAATCGGTGTATCTGCCACCCCGTCAATAGTGACTGGTGGGAACATGGTTTGCGCCGATGATATGATGCCGTTCGGAGACAGCTGTTTAATTTTGGTCAGTGTGAATGAAATTGTATTGCCCAATTTTGACTCAACAATTCCATACATACCATTGGTAAACAGCTTTCGGTTGAGATCCTGACTAAATACATTTTGGCCATTGACCCACCCTTCAACGGTCAACGCGTCCGCAGCTTGCGTACTGTCACGCATCACAAAACAGACGGCTATATCATCGCCAGACTGTAAACTGAACTCTACTCGACCCAATGCACCTACGTTGGTGCTAATGTTGAACCGATTCGACCAAAGTAAGTTGCCGGTATTCACGCCAGCCGCATTGGCTTTGATTGGGCCGTGATAAGTTGGCCCCGCCCAGTGCATAGCTGAGGTACGATTCAAGACTGGCGTTGCCGCATCTGGAGCCTTAGCGTAGTCCCAACTACCAGCAATAGTATTAGGCCCTGGATTAGAGCCATATGGATAGGTGGGATAATTGATTGTCCCGGTATTAACCGCTACGCCACTCGGAGCTGATAGCAGATTGTAATGAAACACAGTTTCAGAATCTGGAGCTTGGACCCCATCGATTTCTCCAGGATTACCGAGCTGAATAACGCCACCATTAGATTCGTTTATCAGCGTCAGCACACCGTTGTCGCTGTGCATCGTCGCCTCAATGACTGGATACACCGGATAGGTGCCGTCGTTTTGGACGACCAATTCATCGCCCAGAGTGCCGTCATTGGCGATGTTATCAGTCGTCTTCGTTGTCAGCGAATGCGCCACACCATCGGGGACGATGAACGTTACCTCACCATTACCATGTCGAAACTTCTCCGAGAGGCTAATCTGGTCGTCTGCGATTGCTAGATAATACTTGTCGGGTTCGTCACCGAAGATTAGCTGCTGCGGCTCATTCGAGGACAACAGCCCCGCAATCTCCCGGCGCTTGGCCACCATATCTCTACGAATCAGGAAGGACACAGTCACCTTGCCTTCATCTGCAGAGGTGTATTGAAATCTCTTGCCCGATGATACGCCGAGCTTCTGGAGGCTCGCCTTACGATTCTGGCCGATATTGCGCTCGACACTGTTCGTCTCGAGATGATTGCTCATATCTTGACCGTTAAACCACCATTGGAAGGCCACCTATATCAAACCCTTTCTGTGATTGCTTGTACGCTGCATGCGGTCAATTTCAATCTTGACCGGTTCAGCTATCTCGCGAGATAATTCCCGCTTGTCGATGTTGGCGCTGACGTGAACCTCGATGACTCGAGGCTGTGTCTCGCCCACGTTCGTTGTTGTGCTGTAGTTGTTAATGACCTGGTTGCTTGGAATGGCAGTATAGTGACTACCAGCCAACGCCTCAGGCTGCACCGCACTGGATAAGCCCACGGTCGTATTCACCATCGCAGCGTCAGCCAGCTTCCCGGTCACAGAGCCAACGGTCTTCTTCACGGCATCAAAGGAATGGATAATCCCACGATTCAACCCATCCATGATTGCGTTACCGGCAGGAATCAGGAGCTGAGCATCGTAGCTGATTGGGCCCTTGTGCTTCTTGATCCAATCGGCAATGCCGCCGATGAATTTCTTGCCCTTTTCCCAGATGCCTTTTAAGCCGCCGATGAAGCCATTCATAATTGCCTCGCCGGCACCCTTCAAGCTGATATGACCTAAGCCAGTGAAGATGCTCTTGATGGCGCCGATGACACCAGAGATAGTCGCTTTTGCGGTTCGTACCGCGCCAACAATTCCAGACCAAGCAGCAGATAATGCCGATTTCAGTCCAGAACCAGCTGACCCCAGCGATTTGAAAACCCCAGAGACAATCGAAACGACTGCCTTCACGCCGGACCCGGCTGTCTGAACAGCTGATTTAATGCCATTCCAGGCGTTGGAAAGGCCAGCCTTTAGCGTCTCTGCCTCGCCGCCAAAGTTGGTGAATACCCCTATCAGCTTGCCAACCCATCCGGCCACTGCTGTGATCACTGGTGAAATAGCTTTGAAGCCTTGAGCTAGCAAACTAAGCAGCGGCTGAATGAACCTCAGCACTCCAGCAAAGAAGTTGAATGCAGTCGAGATACCACTTAGAACACTCGAGAACACGCCGCCCAGATAAGCACCGAGCACCTGAAAGATTGGCACCAGTACCGAGGCGATTGTCGAGACCACCGGCTGCGCCGCATTCCATAAATTGCCGAACGCGGTGACCACGCCGTTGATAGCTGGGCCGGCCACCGTCATGAACGACTGGAAGCCCGCCTGTAATGCTGGGATAATCTGAGAGCCAAGCGCTTGAATGCCGCTGAAATCGAGTCCAGATAGGGTCGTCTTGATTGTGTTGGCGATGCCCTGAAACGGAGCAAACATTGCAGTGAAGTCGATGTTCGCGAATGACGCGAAAAACGGCTGCAGAGCGTTGTTGGCCTTGCCAAGGGCAGTTACCAGCCCATCACCAATCGGCGCCCACATGCGTGCCCAATTGGCCGCATACGAGGATAACTGCGAGCCAAGGGAAGATAGCGCCGTTTTGGCCCCGCTAAAGTCTAGATGCGAAGCCGTCTGCTGAATAGTCGACCAGGTGGACTGAAACGGCCGCAAAATGGAATCCCATGAAATGTTGTCAAACTGAGAGCTGATGATCGGCCCGAGATTGGACTTGCTGGCCAGGTTACCGATTGACCCCAGCACATTGCCAAGTCCTGCCGTAATCTTTGGAACGGCGTTGGCCACGTCGGTAATGCCTTGCGTGATGGGCGCCTTGAATTTGTTCAGAAAGTCTGTGCCGACGGTGACAAAGGACGCCTGGAGGTTACCGATAGCCCCTTCAAAGGTCTGGGTGCTAGTGGCAGCATCCTTGGCGGCCTTGGTCATGCCTAGCTGTTCGATTGCCTTGTTGAACTCGCCGGCACTGATCTGACCCTTCTCCATCGCGTCACGGAAATTCCCGGTATAGGCACCGTTCTTCTTCATGGCCTCCTGCAACTTGCCAGAAGCGCCGGGAATGGCATCAGTGAGTTGGTTCCAGTTCTCGGTGGTCAGCTTGCCCGCCCCGGCGGTTTGCGTCAGGACCATGGCCACGGACTTGAAGGTGTCAGCGTTCCCGCCGGCAACTGCGTTCAGGTTACCGGCAGCTTGCGTGAGGCCGGTGTAGTTCTTGACCCCGTTGGCCGCTAACTGTGCGGTCGTGTTGAGCACGGTGTTGAGATCATAGACGGTCTTATCGGCGTACACCTTTGCGGACTTGGTTGCCTCTGCGGTTTGCTTCTTCGTGAAGCCGGCGAAGTCCATCGTTGATTTGAATTTGTCGATGGCATCGCTCGCATCAATAATCTGGCTGCCTAGATCTCCTAGGCCCCCGACTAGTGATTCAATGCCTTTCTGTGCCAGGCCCATGACAGCGCCCAGCGAAAGCTTATCTTTGAGCCCGCCGAAGACCTTCCCTGCGCTTTCACCAGGCGCAATCAAGCCCTTCATCGCGCTCTTGAGCTTGTCCATCGTGCCGACCGCTTCATTACCGCCATCAGCTTTGATCTTGATTACAACCGACCCATCATCTGCCATAACTGTCACCTCCTTCTTCTTCGTTTTCGTCATCAGGCAACGCTAGTGCGCGCTGCTGCCTTCTGACAGCGTCCTTTTGCTTCCTGTCTTTGATGTCGCTTAACTTGGTTGACCTAATATGCCTAATCCGCACGAACGCGGTGTCGTCGGGCAACGCATCAAATAGCGCCACAAAACTCAGCCAGTGAAGCTGTCCCTGCTCTTTGACCAGGTCGATGCCATACGTCTGGCGGAATGCCGCATAGATGTAAGATGCGTCGAAGTCAAAGTCATAGTCGGCCTTGATGTGTTCGCCATCGCCTTTCGGCTCGATGGGGTCGCCGTTGATGTCGTATCGCATTGGTCTCTGCTTAGCTGTGGTGATCAGGTCGATGATGGCGTTGTGCACGTCTACCCAATCGGCCACCGGCGGCATGTCCTGCTTGATGACCAACTGCAGGAAAGTCTCGCAGCGGTCCATCATGGTCATGCCTTCATCACCACGCGCTTTGAGCGCATAGAGCACATTGTCGAAGCTCAGGTCGAGCCGGTACGTGTGCTGGTTGACAGTCACCTCGTTTGGCCATGGATCATATAGATTCATGCCTCATCACCGCCTTAGCGCCGCTTGCGGTTCTTGAGGTAGCGAGCTTTGCGGTTTTCGGACTTGCGCTGAATGTTGGAGAGTTTAGCTTCAATCTTGCTCGACACGATTTGATCAATGCGTCGGTAGAGAATAATCAGATTGATAAAGCTATTGCCGCCACTTGCTTTCACAAGGTTGTCATAAGTGCCAGCTCCAAAATCGGTATCGAAGGCTAGCTGCAACGTCTTTCCAAAGGCTTCGAGTGCGCGTTTGATATTGTCATCAGTTAACTCGCTACCGACAACATCGCTGTATTCATCTTCCAGTTGGGCAATCTTCTTTTTTCGCAGATCAGCCTTGGATTTTTCGGCAATCAACGCCTCATCTGAGAAGTCGACCCCGAGAACGACCTCGGTGGTCTTACCGTCATTCTTGTTTTCAATTTCAATGGCGAATTTAACCACCGAAGACTCGAGAACTAGTTTTTCCATGTTTTTCCTCCTAAAAATGGCGGAGGGAGCAAGCTACTGCCGCCCCCTCCGCCATTCAGCTACTAGTGATTCGTCGCCCGGTTGCCTGTACTGTGACTTTCTTAGGCGACGATTTGCTCGATTAGCCTTCTACTGCAGCCGTTACTTCAACCGTTGACTTCGCAGTCTTACCGCCGTCTTTGGTGGTAACAGTGATGTCAGCACTGCCGGCGACCACGCCCGTTACCAGGCCATGATCGTCTACTTTTGCAATACCATCATCGCTGGACGCGAAGGTCGCCCCAGTTTCGGTCGCATCATCAGGCGCAACTGTAGCGGTCAGCTGAACGGTCTTACCGACTTCAACGCTTGCCGAGGTCGGTGCCAAGGTCACCCCTGACACCGCTACGCTTTTGGGTCAGCAGGTGTCACTTTCGGAGCTTGAACGAAGTCAAGATGGCCCTCGAAGTCTTCGTAGTCCGTAGCGTCACCGCCACCCGCCTTGATTTCCATGGCCTTCGCAACACCAATAACGGTGTCACCATTGGTCTCCACAATCTTGTGCCAAATCTTTCGCTCGTCGTCGTTGGTCTTGCGACGAAGCCCGGCCAGCAATTCTTGGGCGGGGTCTTCTGGGTCGTAGAAGCCTGAAAAATTCCAGACTTCTGAACGGCCATTCAGCACGGTTTCGGTATTGCCGTCACCGTCATAGAAGCCCTGATCGTCCGTGTCCTCTTTGGTGTCATCCTCAATGGTCTGGATGAAGTGAGCCAAAGGCAGCCAGTCATCCTCAGCTGGTTGTGCCTCATCGCTCGTGTATGGGGCGATGTAGTGCAGACGTTTTGCGTTCTTTTTGCGCATGATATTCCTCCTCACTTGAATGTAGTCAGGTTCGCGGTGAAGTCCACGACCCAATAAAAGAAGCCCGGTTCCTCAGCTTGAGAGAACGCAGGCTTGCTTGTGATGCTGATGCCGCCGAATTGGTAGCTGCCATCCTGGCTGTCTAGGTCAGACAAGGTCTCAAGGTAGTTCTGAACCTGCCAGAGTTGGTCATTAGCCGCCTCTTGGTCTTGAGAGTGAATGACGTACTCATAGGCGAGTGCGACATCCTTCTCCCCATCCATGTACTCTCTTGTTACCTGTCCGCCTGGCATTGCATAGAATGACGCCGACTCGGCTGTGCCTGGTAACCCGATACTTGTCGGGAGCGGCATCTTCTGGCTGTTGATGGCCTCCTTGAGACGGTCGTTGAAATCCATTAGAGCTGTGCCCCCTTCACGAATGCGTGCTGCCATTTGCTCATGTACAAGCTCTTGGCTCGTTCATCCCACTTCGGACCGGTGCCTGGTGTGGTGTAGTGCCAACCAACGCCGCCGACCCATTGACGATGAGCGTATGGCTCAACGTAACGGATGTTAGACCCATCACTGGCCACGACAGAGCTTTCTCTCAGGTGGTTGTTCTTCTTTGGCACAAACTGGTTCATGTCAGCCGCCGCTTGGTTGGCCATCACGACCATGCCACGCTGAAAGCCTTGGCGGCTGAGCTTACGCTTTAGGCCGCGGTCATTGACCTGTACTGAGAAGCCCATCAGATCACCTTCAATTCGATGCTGAACGGGGCGCTGCTGTCAGGCTCCTCATGACTCGACCAGTCGACCACTTTGTACGGGTGGTCGTTGAACGTGAGCCGTGCTTGCAGCCAACTATCGTCGATGGCGTTCGGATAGCCAGCAGTGTAGGCGGCAAATAAAAAGACCGTAGCATTTGCCACGATCGTTCGATTCGCGCCCACGCCGGTGAAGTTTTTGGTCAGGTCAACGCGCACAGGGGCCAGCGTGATTGCCTTGTCGTAAGTCGGCTTGTTGTAGTCACCTTCGTCAAGGAATCGTTCGACCGTCACTGTATCGTTAAGCCAAGTCCGGTCTGGTTGGATTGCACTCATAGATGCATCACTCCCCTGTACAGCAATCCAGTGCCAGAAAATGACCGCAGCGCATCATCGCAGACAATCGTGCCAGACACATTGGCCGCCGCATCACCAAGCGTCTTGGAGACGGTAGTAGAACCAATAGATTGGCTGACCGTTTGAGCCTGAGCCGCCTTGTACTGAGTGCTCGACTTGATGCCGGTATCGGCCATGTACTTAATCTGCAGCATGACCGCCCGCTTGAATCGCGTTACACGCAACTCAAACGGATCATCATCAATGGCGTGCGTCTGATAGTAGTTGTTGGTAATTTCGTCCAAGTACATTCCGGCGAGGGCAGAAAGTTCGTCAAAGTCATCTGGGGCTGCTGTGACGTGCATCGCCTGAATGTAGTCTTCCGCTCCGACATAGAGTGAATTGACCATCTAATCACCGCCTAGGCAGCGGCAGCCACGGTCACCTTGACGGATGCCGTGAAGGTGCCACTCGTAGCAGTGATGTTTGCCGTACCCTCAGCAACAGCCGTAATGGTGCCATCAGCAGCCACCGTCGCGATGGCTTCGTTATCGGAAGCATACGTGATGGCTCCGTTGATGGTAGCCGCATCACTTGCGTTAGCTGGTTCAGCAGCAGCCGTTACCTGCTTAGTATCGCCGACCTTCATGCTGGCCGTCTGTTGGCTCATCTTGAGCCCAGTGGCCGGCGCCGGCGCTACGCTTTTGGGACTGCACTCACGTAGATGGCCTTCTTGGCATTGTCAAAGACGATGGCATCGTAGTAGTCGAGGCCCTTGATGGTGTCGCGGTAGCCGGAACGATCTTGCGCAGCAGGAACCGTGTCCACCGTGCCAAACTTGACGATTGGGGCAATGGCGGTTAATGGGGTCAGGATGAACTGAATGGTGTCATCAATGGACAGACCTTGAATGCGATCCTTGGCAACCTTGACGATTGGCACCCCACCATCGAGTTGCGCAACGTTGCGGTTGATGCCGGCAATCTGCATCTGGTTGGTCGTGAAGGACTTGTTCACACCGGTGGCGTTCTTGAGCATCCGGTAGAATGCTGCAGAGACGAACATCACGTAACCGCCCGGTACTTCGTTGTCGGTCATGTATTCTTCCGCAGCGTCATACAGCTTGAGCACGTTGTCTTCGGTCACCACGGTCGCGTCCTTGTTTCCGGCGTTGTCGTACAGTGCCTGGATTGCGACTTGATCACGGTGCGGCACGGTGATCAGACGGCGATGTTCAGTGACGATGTTGTTAATAGTGAGCGCAGCAGATTCGGATTCATCAAGCTGGTCAACGTCATAGCCGAACCAGTCTTCGTGGGTCAGCTTAACCGTTTCCTTCTCGATGCTAATCTGGTTGCGAGCATTTTCACCGTTGCGCTTGTACTGCGTGGCGTCCACGAAGCCGCTCATCTTGTTGATGCGCACTTCACTGGCACCAACGAAATCGGCGGCAGTCACGGACTTGGCGCCCTGCGTCAGCAAGTCCCATACCTGAGAGTCCGCCTTGAACTCATTGTCAATGGTGGCAAGGTCTTTACTGTCTAATACTAATGGCATAGTTTATGCACTCCTTTATGATTGTTTGCCGGATAGGCGAGCAGCAATCTTGTCGACCATGCTCGTGCCGCCGGCTGGGTCCGCATTAGGATTACCCGGTGGTGTAATCTGTGGGCTGTTTGGCTTGTTTGATTCTTGAGTAACAGCCTTGAACAGGAACTTGCTGTCATCGGCTTCCTTGAGTGCCTTGAGCTGGTCGTCGAGGCCAGTCAGGTTACCCTTGTCGTCCAATTTGAGCGCATCCTTATTGATCAGTGCGTTCACTGCCTTAGTGTTAAGCGCCCCAGACTGGAGCAAAGCCAGATTTGTGGCACTGTCTAGCTTCACCCGGTTCAGCTGCGCCGCAGCGTCCTTTTCAGCCTGTGAGTTGGCTTCTTTGAGCTTGTCAATCTCGGCCTTGAGGTCGCTGTCGCTCTTGTGGTCCTTCTGCAACTGGTCAAGCTGTCCAGTGACGGTGGTCACCTGTTGCTTGGCCGCGTCGCGTTCAGACGTCAGGGTATTCACCTGCTCCTTGAGCGGATTCAAGTCTTGACCATACAAAACCATCGCGCCTTTGACTTGGTCATCGTTCAGTCCTAATGCTTTCAATGCTTCTGGGTTCATGTCTTCTCCTAAGCAGTTGTTGAGCGGGTCTGCTCCCGCATGGATTTGGACACAATAAAAGAGCAGTTTAGCGACTTACTCAGGTCGTGTGTCTATGCTTCTGTGAGATATGCCTCTCCGAGGTCCTTAGTGCGCTTGCTAAAGCAATAGCAGCGGCCGAAAATGTTCAGCTGCAGCCAGGCTTCTGCCTTCCAACGACCGCCTTCTCGGTATGTGGTCATGTAGTGATGTAGCATGATAAGCCTCCTCATTATGAATGTGTGAATACTTTTTCTCGTGCATAGTCGCGATGTAGATAGTCAAAATCACTCACTAGCTTGCGTAATGCTGCTTGGTTGCGACGAACTAGTAACTGGTTGCGCATCACGCCATCAGTATCGCTCATTTTCTCCGCCAAAGCTTGCTTTTGCTTGTATGCTCTAATGCGACGCTCTAGTTCGCGTTGTTTGGCTACCATATCCCCCTTGGCGATTGCCTCAGCTGGATCATACTGCGGCTGGTTGTTTGAGCTTGCACCTGGCACGTATAGCCACTTGAGATGGTGGCAGTTGATGCCGAATGTTCCTGAAGGCGTGCCGTAGCCGTGATCGTACAGACTGATAAAGTGCTCACCTGTGTTGGCATCAGTGAAGCTCTCCGCCCTGGTAGTCACCAGCTTGCCCTGAATAGGCGCACAGGCAGCACGGCTGGCCTCGTGGCTGCTCATGACGAAGGTATCAACGCCCACGTCATCGGCTGCCTGGTCGCGTACCGCTTGAAAGGCACGGCGGCTTGTATTGTCCACGACTAATCGGGCATAACTCTCTAGGCCCCATTTGTGGCCGCCCTTGTCGACTAGTCCGAGGTCGATGCCTTTGTCGCGCCAGCGGTAGATGGTGGCCTTGAGCGCCTGATCAGGCGTCCTAAGGCCAGCAAGCACATCTGCGGTCGTCTCTTTGACTATCTGCTGATAGGTCTTCGTGGCCGCATTGCTGCCATAATTAGTGCTTAGCAGTGTCTGGTTGACGTTGTTGTCGAGTGCCTGGAACGTCTGCTTGAGGTAGCCATCTAGCACTTGCTTAGTCATATTGACCTGCAAGGTGCTTGCTTGCCTTCCAGTGGCTTTGGTGGCCCGATTGTACTCTTGGTCGACTACCTTGTAGCCCTGGTGCTGGAATAGCTCGACTAGCTTGGCACGGGCAATACCAGTCGCTTTTGATGCCTCGTTGATTACGTCGGAGTTGACTAGGTGCAGGTCGTTCATGACCTCCATCTGCCACTGCAACACGTTGGTCTGGTCGACGTCTTCAATGCCATGCTGCTGCAGCCGGTTCACGAAGTCCTCAAAGAGCTGCTGCTCCAGGTGCTGATAGACATCGATGATTGAGGACTCGCTCACGTCCAGCTGGTGCTGTGTGACTTTTGGCATCAGTCATCACCGCCATCTCCTGCAGCGTTGTCACCGTTCCCGCCAAATAGGCTAGCCATCGGGTCTGTAGCGTTGTCGGCAGTATCGCCGGCAATCTCGGCCGCAATGCTACGTGCCTGGTCTTCGGTAACGCCTTGGACGTGCATGATGGCCTGCCAGTCGGCGCACAGGCCAGCAGCCTGCAACTTGATCCAATAATCAGCTGTTGCAGCCTTATCGGTGAAAATACCATCGTCGAAGTCCACAGCCACCTGGTCAATGGTCGGGATTGGACCGTTGTAGATGCTACCGCCATTGATTACCGTCGCACGGCCAAGCTCACAGATGGACACCACCAGCTCTTGAATGGCACGCTCGACCATCGTTAAGTGGCTATTGCGCGTCTGGTAAGTCATGCTGTTCTCGCTGACCACTTCGGTCGCCGTCTTGACTGACTGGCCATCGAAGCTAAAGGTGCCAGCAGATAAGCCCACCTGCATCTCTAGTGTCTTCAAGAACTGGTTCATGCTCGTCACATAGTCACTGGCCCGAATAGGCGTAGTGAGGTCTGTGACGCTCATCTTTTCGGGATCACCCGGCACAGACACAAAGACGTTCTGGTCTGGGTCAAAGGCCAGCTTAGCCTTCTCGGTGCCACCCTTGACGAACTTCACATCGGTCATGCTTTCCGGTACAGCGATGCGCCGCTGCCCGTTTCTGACTTCCCAGTTGAACTGATCATAGGTGTCATTTAGCTGCTTGAGCGTGCTAAGAGCGTTGTCACAGATGCCGATGCCAAGCGGGCTGTTGAGACTCTTGTTGTTGAAGCCGGCAGGTTTGAGGTATACGAACAACGGACGCGAGAAGCCTGGCATGTTGACCGTGTCGGCTAGGTCTGGGTACAGCATGCTTAATGGCACACGATTGCCCACTTGGTCCTTCATCTCACTGCGGTACAGCTCATTGGTGACTGTGTAGCCCAGTGGAGACCATTCATGGAACTCAAGCAGCGTGTAGTACGCCGTCTTGCCGCCTTCCGTCCGAATTGTTGGGGTAGCAATGGCAGCATCGGTGATGTCGTTGGTGTTGGACCGCAGCGGGAAAAAGTTTGGCGCTTGGATCCATGCCAGCTTGATTTGCCCCGTCTGGTTATCAACGTATGGTCGAATAGCCAAGCCGCCCATGGCCAGGCAGGACTCCAGGTAGCGCTCGAAGTTCTTGCCGAAGTCGTTGGCGTTGAGCACTGACTGCACGAAGCTATTTGCCTTGTCGTCTTCCGGCTTCTCGTCAGCTGTGTCGGCTTCTGATGGTTCGCGGGTATCAACGGACACCTTGCTCTGCTCGTTGTATAGAAGGCTTGCCATGCGCCTGCTGACGACCTGCATCATGTTGAGGCTGACATAGGGCCGCTCCATTTGGTCACCATACGTGTTGGAGTATTTGACAGTGGGGAACATGCCCTTGAAGTACAGCTTGTCGCGGTCGATGCGATCATACTCGCGTGCATCCACGTTGATTTTCGGGTGGTCGGTTATCTTGCTCAAGTTCTCGACTAGGCCCATGGCTGCGCCTCCTTTCCTGAACCAGTTTTTGATTGTGTCGATGAAGCTCACAGGCGTCACCTCCTAGCGTTTGAGACCTAACCGGCGGCGGTTGTCCAAGCACATGTACTTGAAGTTGTCGCAGGTGTGGTCGTTTTCCTTGATGACTTTGGGGTCATCGCTTTGAATGGTCTTTTCGTCCCATTGGTACTGCTGATGCTGCTCCAAGAAGATGCCGTTGCCTTCTGTTTCCAAAACAAAAACCCGCCCTTGTGCGAGCAGGTCTTGAACAACGTCTATCATGTCGGCCTCTTTGAGCTTGGCCACTGGGTGCCAGTTGTCGTGGTACTCGTATGCATACTGGTTGCGGATAGCACCTTCCGCCGAGTCGATGGTCTTGCTGACTATCTGAGCGGCCGGGTATTGCTTGCTCATCGTCATGATGAAGGCGTGCATGTCCTTGACCAGCTCACTCGGCGGCTTCTTGTTGACCTGATGCGCTGGCGAGTAGTAATAGGTGTCGAGTACATACACATTGCCCTTAGCGCTGAACCCGTATGCTGTGAGCGCCGTGGCTGACTGCATATGCCCAGTATCGACCGAGAAGGCCAACGCCATGACTTCATCGTCAGCAGGCACGCTCTGCACTTTGTGGAACAGTGCCATGTTGTAAATGTTGGTGCCCAGCCCCACTGCCTGGCCGAGGTACAGCCATCGGTAGTAGTCGAAGTCGTTACGTTTATACTTCTCAATCAGCTTGAGCTGCTGATCAGTGGTGAAGCCCAGTTTGTCATCGAGATATGTGCTCTCGTCGATGAAGTAGTCGGGATCACCTCGCAGGCTGTCGACCCATTCGTTAATCCACTCATAAGGGTTCTTGGGTGGGTTATACGTGTAGAACACAGGCACCTTGTCGACCCATGCTGACTTCTGCCGAATGAATGTTGGATTTGACTGGTCGAAGACATCCTGGCTCTTGAAGTTGGCTGCCTCTTCATACCAGAGGGCAATCACATCGCCAACGGTGTTGGACTTGAGTTTCTCCGGTTTGTCTGCTCCATAGAAGTAGAATGCCGATCCTGTCCACCTGTTGGTAATCTTCATCGGGCTGACCGAGAAGATGAACTCATCGGTCATGTCGAGCTTGTCCAATGCCCAGGCGATTTGGCTATAAACCGAGTCGCGCAGGTTGTTGGCATTCTCGCGCACCACGATGATGTTCGCCTTGTGGCCCTGCTGTATCTGCCACTTCATCTTGGTAGCCAGCTTGAGGCTGACAGTTGAGGACTTGAAGCTACCACGTCCGCCATTGAGGATGAAGTATGTTGCCTTACTTCGCCAGAACTTGTAGAAGTGTGGCTGGATAAGCCAGGTCAGCTTAATCTTTGGCCGCTCAATCGTTTGGGATGTCATCAACAATCACCGTCCCATCCTTGGCGATCACATCACTCAACACATCAGCCTTAGCCTGAGCCACCTTAGCCTCCGCTGATGCCTTGGCAGCTTGTGCGGCTGTGAGGTGCTCAGTCCAGTGCTCTGGGTCGCGTACCTTGAGCCAATAGATCATGGCTGCCGTGTCAGGTGGCACGAACTTGGTGACCTTCTTGGTGACCGTGAGCTTTGGTTGTGGCGACTTTTTTGGCAGGCGCAGCATGAGGTCGATGTAGTCGCTTATCTTGGCCGCCCGCTGCTTGTCATAGAACTTCTGCTTACCGAACCAGGCCAGCCATTGGCGGTCATTCTTCGATGAATTGCACCGCTGGCATGCTGGGACAACATTGTAGCGGTCGAGCTTTCCACCATTCTTGAGTGGGTCCAGGTGATCCTTGGTGAGGTCGACCACTCGTCCACAATATGCACAGGTATCACCGAAGTATGCCTTTGCGAACGCCCAGTCGTCTTCGGTCAGGGCCTGCACTTCTTTGTGCCGTTTATTCTGACCGGTGTCTTCGATGAGTTCCTCTGTCTGCTCAACAACATTGAAGCCAGTGGCACGCATGAACAGTGCGTTTTCGACCTCAAAGTCGGCCACAGCCTTGCCCTTTTTTAACGTGTCACCTATGTCACCATACTTGTTCTTCCACACGGCCAAGGTCTTTCTGCTGATGCCCATATTATGAGCTATCTGTTCATCGCTTAGTCCTTGCCGTGACCAACCGCCCATGAGTGTATGGCCTTCATCAGTGCGCCAATATTCGTACTTTGCCTTGCCCATCACATATCACCACACCTCCCGCGCTTCTTGTCTTCCTTAGCTTTTACTTTTTCTTCTTTGGCAAGCCGACCAAGGATCAAGGCCTCAACCTTTGACATGTAGCCGAACTTGGTCATGATCATTTGGCTCATTGCTCTGGCCTTCCTGCAATATATTTTCTTCTAGCATTTACTTGATAAAATTAACGTTGTATAATGCACACACGGTTAACTTTTCATAAGTGACCGCTCCTATAGGCAGGCACACCATTTATATGGCTTGTGCCCCTTTTTTTGCATTTTAATTGTAAATTCAAGCACAAAAATAGCACCTCAACCGAGCGGGGCGCCAATGCAGCCAATTTTATGCAGGTTATCTATTTATCGCCATTAGACATACATTCAAGGCTGTTAATGATTTCTGATGCGGTTCCCAGAAGCATTAGTTTTACACCGTCCTCCTTGTCCATCATCGGACCGAATGTTATAAGCTTTACCTGAAGCAAATCATCGAGAATGAAAGAAACTTTATTGGGATTTAAATTGTAAATTTTAGATTCCTCATGAATATCATTCAATGTCATTTCCGAAAACTTGTGAGACCGAATTAACGCTGTCAAATAGTCAAACTCGTTTGTATATTCCATTTCAATCGCCTCGAAAAAATATTACTCCAACTGGCTCTGAAATACTACATCGATCTGACTCCGAAAAAACATCTAACCTTACATATCACTGGTCGGGATTTGCACCCGACATGGGCCATTGCCAGCCCCTCTTAAGTATGCGCATGTACTGGTTGGCGTCTACCTAATCCGCCACAGCGACTTGCTCGCTCTTCCATTGTCAGGTGGGGGTCATCGCAAGCTATTCCCCGTGCCGGAATCAGACCGGCAGAGGCGTGTCTTTGGTTTCCACCCTTGGCACAATACCATCATAAGCGATTTCGTTTTTAGTTCGCCACTCATTTATCAATCAATTAGTCCTCAAATAGTCCTCATTTAGTCCTCATTCATCAATCATTTATTGCTCACTACTTTGTCCAGGGGTGACACCAAAGTACCATGCCGCTGCTAACAACGCATTTTTCTTTCTGCGTGTGTAGGTTGCTGAAGATATATCTAGAATGTTCATCGCATCACCGTCTGGCTTTTCCGTCTCGGGTCCTTCGCAATAGCGCACCCTTAATAAACGCTGATGCGATTGCTTTGGCATCGACGCAATACAATTGTCGCACCAGTCGCAGAATTTACGCGCCGAAGCCTGCCTCTCTAAACGTTGCTGTGCATACAGCGGACGCTGAGCGGTGCTAGCAGAAGTGCCGTCTCCCCACGTACTGGTAATTTTTGGATTAACTGGCGCTTTGATGAATCCGCGCTCTGATCGGTATTTATTCAGAATATTTTCGACTGCTTCCCGGTCCTTTTCATCGCTAATTGATAAAAGCTCCATCACAAGCGCCACCCCTTATGCTATAATGAGTCTCGGAAAAGTTTTGGGGGAAGGCGTGCCGTAATGGTGCGCTTTTTTGATGCTTATGACGTACTAACTCAGACCTTCAAATCAAAAACAATGGTTGCAGGTTCTTTAATATGCCCCTTGAATACTGGTTTCTTGCTACCGGATATCTTTGACAGCAATCGGCTCAGCTCCGAGCGGCAGATGATGCCGCTTTTCTTTAACCCGACCGTTGCGATGACGGCTCCCCGTGCGTCTGTTGGAGCCGCTAATACTGCCAGTTGCGATTGGCTATCATCGATACCTAATTGCAGAGCTGTGAAATCACCCAAGGCAACACGCGCTTTGCCATTAAGGACTAATCTGTTTTCGCTAACTGCCAGCGCAGGATATGGCAAAGTTTTAAACCCGGCTTTCGAGCTTAAATCGATTGTTTTAAAACCTTTGATCATTGTTAATTCCTTCTTTCTGCGTATTTAAATGAACATTCGACGTGTTGGTTTGCTATAATATCGGTGGAGGTATCTCCCTAGATTGAATGACTCAGTTCATCAATTTCATTTATAACTTCCCCAACTTCAAATACCTCCAGCGCACCTTCATCAGGCGCGCTATTTTTTTGCGCTATTTTTGAGACTGCATGGCGCGCTTGAGCTCATCGGAAAATTGTGTGAGTGCGACTGCAGCGCCTTTGCATACCTTCCCAAATGCCGTCAGATATGCCCGGAGCTCACGGTTCAATCGTCTACGCTCGGCCGCCGCCTGCTGTTTCCTCAACCGCTGCACTCTACGATGTCTGTCGTTCATTGGCGTTCCTCCAGCTTGTCCAGAACTTCATAGAGCAAGAAGATGATCGTGTAGCAAAGATCTGCTAGCTTGCGCTTGCTCAGTTCTTCGATGTAGATCACTCCCAAATTTAATCGACGTTCGTAAATGACTGAATGAAATGCAGTTCTGGGTTGTTGTGAAGGTTATAGCTCGTTGTGCACCATACACCGCCTCCAATAAGAGACACCAAAACCCCCACGGCAATCAGAATAATGGACACATACTCGGAGTAGAAAAGCAGCGCTAGAATGGCGCCCAAAGTAATAGCCACCACACCGATTACTACAATAATCGCACCCACTTTAATCATGAATTGTTGGTCGGCCTTCCACGCGGTGAATAGCTTCTGATAGTCCGCGTTGCTGATTCCATTCAGCAAGCCGTTTTTGTCAAAATTCATTTTGCTTCCCCTACCTTTCCAGCCAGTCAACCAGCCACGCGCCGCCTAACAATACAACCCCTGCCAGCACTACAGTCCCTACTGTTGCCAGCATTTTCCATGGGTCTCTTATAGCCTCAGCCACAAGAACAATCAGCACGAAGATGCCAACAATCGCCATGATGGTGTAGAACGCGCCCCTGATGGCCTTGGCGATGGCGTGCCTGATGCGCCGGCTCCTGTCTTCACTCATGGCTTGCCTCCAGTTTCCGTCCGCAATACTGACAGTACTTGATTTTGTCTGAGTCTTCGATGTATCCGTCGCTGCCTATCGACAAGTTGTTGGCGTAATACCCGTCAGGGCCGCATGGCTGTCCTTCTTCATCGTGGCAGTACGGGCACGCCGGGTCACCGTCTGTGGCCGCGGCGTAACGGGTGTGTAGCTCCAATGGATAGTTCTCATCCGCATAAAAGCTTTTTAAGCCCATCAGTTGACTGATTGCCTCATCGAATACGTCTTGCTTGGTTTATTTAGTCATATTGCCATCTCCTCGAATATTGACTCGAATATCGGAACGGGAATGCTGTTCCCGGCCTGCTTGTATAGGGCCGTCTTGCCGTTGACTCTGGCTGCTGCATCGAAGTCAGCATCTGAGTAGCCTTGCAGCCTCCAGCACTCGCGCGGAGTCAGCAGGCGGTAGCGTCCGCCACCAAGCGGCACAACGCCGCTGTTAGGGTTCCTGTTCTGCTTGGTGGTGATTGTCCAGCACCAGCGGTCAATTGGCATCAGGCGGCCAGCAAACGCCCCATTTGAGGCTCCTGGCAGCCGTGACAGCATTGACGGGCTGGTGATTGTGTACTCTGGCCCGGCCTCTTCCAAGAAGTCGCCAATGGGCCGCATCGCCGACTGTCTCAGCCTCCAGAAGTCGAATGGTTGCCCACCCAGCACGCTGACGGTGAAGACTCGCTCGCGATATTGCGGTAGGCCGAATTGCCTGGCATCGAGCACGGCATTCGTGGTGGTGTAGCCGAGGCCGTCCAGCACGTCGCAATACTTCGCGTAGTTGGCCGCCATGCGTTTCTGGAGCACACCCTTGACGTTCTCCCAGATGACCACTCGCGGCCGCCAGACGCCCATCTGCTCGATAATCTTGAGCGTCTGCCACATGAGGCTTGATCGCGTGCCTGAGCCTTCATCTGCGCCGAGGCGTCTGCCTGCGATGCTGATGTCTTGGCACGGTGAGCCGTGAATCAGAATGTCAGGCTTCAGGTCGTAACCGATGACGTTCTGCGGATCATAGTGCTGACCAACAAACATGGCGTTGTAGCTGCGCACGGCGGCTTCATCAATCTCTACATAGTCGATTGACTTTACCGGAATGCCTAAGTTACGGAGCGCGATGCGAGGTGAACCAATGCCACCGAACAACTCAAGAATTTTGAGCATCATCTACCTCCCACTCGCCGAGTAACCAAGCTAGGGCGAAGGTGTCGCTGTGGTCTAGCGCCCAGTCTGGCATCATGTGCCACCGCATGGCATCGACGAGGGACAATTCGTTGTCTTTCGCCCACTCGATGTACTCTCCCACCGCCTGCGGAATGACCGGAAGCTCCGCATACGTCTTCTTGAAGATGTCGTCCGCAATCGGCCAATGCTCGCCGTTCACGCCGGTGGCGATCCAGTCACCTGGCTTCACCGTCAGTTGGCCCTCTAGCGTGTTAATTGCCCACCACATCGAACTTTCTGGATGCTCCAAAGACGGGCCGAGTCCATATTTATCTGCCATTACGTTAGTACCGTCAAACTGCTCTGCGGTAACGAGGCCGCGCTTGTAGTATTTGTGTGCTGTCATGGTTCAACCTCCGTGAGTGTGTAGGTTTTTCCGTCAAGATCCATCTCATACGGATTTCCTGCCACATTCCACCGAATGGCTTCCCCGTACTCGCCACTCGGCTTGCCGCCCATTGCTTCTACAATGCGGTCACGGTCGGCGGGAGTAATTTCTGTAGATGTCGAACCAAAGCTGGCACGGATTTCGTCATGAAACCCTCTGTCTCCGATTAGATCCATGCAGTTTACGGTATAGATTCTGGTAACATTACCCGTGTTGATGTAGTCCCCGTTCTCCAGCTTAATCATCGTCATGCTTGGTCACCTCCAAAAACATCTTGTCCAGTCCTGCTGAATGCCCAACCTTGGTAAAGTTTTCATCGACATCTTTCTTGTCGAACATGGCCTCGCGATAGCCGTACTCTAAATCTAAAAAGTGGCAGTATCGCTTGCCTCTTCGGATGAAGATGAAATCTTGTTTCCGACTAGGTGCCCATGGGTTTCGCACAATGTCGCCAATCTTTAATTTTTCAGTGTTCATGCTCGGCCACCTCCATTGCTCGGTCCAGTATCTTCACTATCCGCTTGTCGTTCAGCTCAACTTTTGCTCCATCAAGATATGCTGCGATTAAGCCTGCACGTCTTGCAGACCTTGCAATCGCCACTGGCTTGCCATTGTAGGTAACAAGACGATTAACCGGCGCGTTGTATTTCTTCACCGCAAAAATGGCAATATCAGGTTTCGTCATGCTCGGCCACCTCCATTAGCTCCGGGTTCTCGTAGATGTTTCCAACAACGGACATCACTTCTTCCGACCAGCCTGCTACAATCGCAGACAACACATTCGTGTCGTAGCTCACGTTTTTCGGCCAATACTTGCTCATAATGTCAAACGCTGGATAATCAGCACCGCACCACGTCACTGGCGCGATGTAGTAGGAGTCTGGGTCATCATCAAGTTCCACACGAAGCAAGTCGCCTTCGTAGATATCCCGACCGTTCTTGTCGTGCAGGCCGGTGAATTGCATGAGCACTGCCTTATCTAAGTCTGGCTCCTCACCCATCAGTGCCTCTTGGTCGTTTGAAAAGTCACGTCCGAAACCATAGATGCTAACCAACTCGCCCCGCAAATTGTATGCGAGCTGTTCAACGTCAAACATGTGACGCCGCTGTTTATCCCACGCTCTAAACTTAATCTGTCTCATCTCGCACCTCCACCACCTCATACGGGTGTGTCTTCGCATCGGCCGCGCCGAACAGTATGTTGAACAGATTGCCCTCACGAGCGACCTTCTCTGCGCCCTTTCGCGTCGCGATTTTTGATGCGAATTGCCGTGGGGAGCCGTAATCATAGTCATCACCACGACGGCTGTAGAACTCGCCTTTGCCGTTCGTTACAAGATACTTAGTCATGGTCAGTCACCTCCACGGGCGTGATCGCCTTGACCCACGCTGGGGCCGAGTCGATGTCCGACTGGGTGACTGTAAAGTCACGCTCGGCTCCAACAATGCTTGTGAGCGGCATATCTACCCACTTGCCTTTTGGATTGAGCCACGCAAACTTCTGAATCTCATCGCCATTGGCTGTCTGGACCTCTGTTCCTTCCATCGGCAGGACGTAGCGCTTCGGCTTCTCGACCGTGTAGTTACCGGTCAATGCTGCAACCATCAGCTCTTCCTTGTTATCGTGCACGTAATCGAGCTGGGCAACGCTTAGCGTTGGTGTTACAGCTTTGTCTAAGGTTCTATCACCGAGGAATGGCACATTAGCATTCGAACCCCACCCCTGCTGTGCAATTCTACCGACAGCCGCGATTGTCCTTACCTTTGGGCCTAAACCGTGGAACGCGTCAAGCCACTCATCAAACCACTTAGGCACCACAACCTTCGCCGGGGCCTCGATTAGCTCGACCACGTGTCCGCCAGTACGGTCTGCAGTCGCATTCGCACGTGCATATTTGTAGTAAATTTGTGCATCTTCGATACCAGCAAGCCAGTATGTGGTTCCAAAAGTGTCCGTGCGATACCACTCGCCCTTGTCGTTCTTCACTGCGTATATTTTCATTCCAATGCCTCCATATTTGCTATGCGTCGAACCTTGCCGCCAATCATCTTGTATCGCTTGTAGTCAACCGCCACGCTGGTCACGTGCTCGCCGAACCTTGCAGCGGTATCAAATGCGACCTCTGCGTCTTCGTCATCCGAGTACCACGCGTTCAAAGTGGTGTATAGCTTGATGATTTTGCCGTGCTGCATCAGCCGGATTTCCTTGTAGTTATCTGGATCAAAGTGTTTGAAGTACCATTCGTTGGCCGCCTTCTCTTGCTCTGTTAGCTCATTTGCCATGTCACGCCTCCAAATCAGAACGGCAGGTCATCATCGCTGATGTCCACCGACTTGCCATTACTTGCGAACGGGTCATTTGACGTCTGCGGTGCCGTTTGCGCCGGCTTCTGCTGGCTCTGGTAACTATTCACGCCGGTCTGTTGCGGCGCCGTCTGCGGCTTATTTGTGGTGTCTGGTGCGGTCTGTGTGTTCTTGCTCTCCAGTAGGGCGAAGTTCTCGACCACCACTTCGGTCACATACACTTTGGTGCCGTCTTGCTTGTCGTAGCTTCGTGTCTGGATATGGCCTTCTACGCCCACCAGCGAGCCCTTGTGCGTGAAGTTAGCGAAGTTCTCCGCACTCTTGCGCCAGATCACGCAACTGATGAAGTCTGCTGTTGGCTCACCGTCCCGCTTGTACTGCCGGTCAACTGCCAGCGTGAACGTGCCGACTGCGGTGCCGCTTTGCGTGTAGCGCAAGTCCACGTCACGGGTCAGGCGGCCTGTTAGTGCGATGCTGTTAATCATGGAGATCAGCCTCCTTCACGAACACACCATTCACCATCTTGCCTTGGCGGTCTTTGATAACGTTGTAGGCGAGATGGAAACACGTGTCTTGATGCAAGCCCAGTTGCCGGGCTAACACGGTCAGCACTACCTGAATGTCGCCTAAGCTGTCGCTTGTCTGGTCGCGATTGCCCTTGTTGATGCCTTGTGCCAACTCGCCAACTTCCTCCATGAGCTTGCTCATCTGTGCCTTTGGGTCGCATACGTCAAGGCCACGAGCTTCTGCCCATGCCTCAACTGATTTTGTATAGTCCATGCTGTCCTCCTATGCCTGCTCTTCGCTGAACAGGCCCGTCTTGTAGTCATATCTGGCCACCGTCACCGGCAATCCGTAGCGCCGCATGAAGATTGCAATGCGTAGGCTGGCGCTATCTGTCATCGTGGCGGTGCCGCCCTTCACGTCTACAACCTTGGCCAAATTATCGCCTTCGTAGATGCAGAAGTCCGGGGTATACACCCGCTTCGAGTATTGCTTCCGGTTGAGCGTGAAGCTGTGCAGAATCTCAAAGCTCTGGTGGTAGGTAAATCGCACGTCCTGCCGAAGAAGTTGGTTGTAGTACGCCGCCTCGGCCATGCTGTCAGCAATCTTGCCGTCCGCGGTCTCCGTCTTCTTCGCGTGGTACTTGTTATGACCCCGCCAAGTCATACTTCACGACCCACCAGTACAAGCAGGGTCAACATCAGGTTCGCGCACAGCATCAGGAAGTATGCCTTGAACGGGCTCCCATACCAGAAAAACCAACTACCCGCTATGACAAAGACTAATGCTGCCCCTAGGCACAGCCATGTAATTATTTTGTGTCCCCCGTCAGTCATGTAGTGCCTCCTCGTAGAGGGATACGCCCTTCTGGGTGACCCATAAGGAACGTGGCGCATTCCGATCCCAATTAACCAGACCGTTTCGCCGCATATGCACGAGTGCCACCTGCACAGATGATTTGCTCAAGTGGAGCTTGTCACCCATGCTATCAAGTGTTGGCGGGCACCCCTGGTAGTCTAGGGACTGGTCAATCAACGTCAGAATCTTGATGTACCTGTCACGCCATTGTTTTGGTGTTAGCATCTTTATTCCCCTTCCTGAGTTGGTCTAGTTGCTTGAGTTGTTCAGCAAGTTTGGTCTTGGTGGCCTCACTTACCTGCTCCGTTTGTTTCTTGTATCCAGGTTGCATCCAGTATGGCGTGGCCTCTTGACGTGACGGGCGGCCATAGCTCGGTTTAGCCGGATGCTTGGCCTGCTTCATCTGCTCATTAGCCTGGGCCGCCATGCGGTCGTAGTGCTTGCGCAGCTTGTCTGCTGACAGGATGTTGGTTGCCCAGAAGGTATCTGCTTGAGCCCAGTCGACCATGCGCATGATTTTGTCGAATGGCCGTTTGTCTAGCTCGTGCATTTTGCGAATGTCGTCGGCCCAGTGCTGCAGGTTCGGTTGCTTGGCTTCTGGGTTGTTGGTCTTGATTAGTTCCCGCAAGTGATCAGCAATCTTGTATTCCTCGGTGTCTGGTGCGAACGTCCGCGCTGCGGACTTCGGACGAGTATTCTTTTTACTAGTC
Source organism: Lacticaseibacillus salsurivasis (assembly GCF_036246225.1). Classification (NCBI taxonomy): domain Bacteria; kingdom Bacillati; phylum Bacillota; class Bacilli; order Lactobacillales; family Lactobacillaceae; genus Lacticaseibacillus; species Lacticaseibacillus salsurivasis. The sequence continues at coordinate 66,453 of NZ_BTTP01000008.1, read as the reverse complement.
AAGTCAATGTCAGGTACTAGTAAGTTCTTATGAGGGACAGGTTGCGGCGTAGTTTGGGGTACAGGTTGGGGGACTGTTACCGGACTAGTTGGGGTACTACTACCGGACTGGTTGCGGCGTTCCGTGTATAACTGCACGAGCTTGTAACCTGGCTTCATCTTGTTCTTATTGCCGGGATCATATTCAATCAGGTTCTCTTGGACCAGCCTATTCCTCGCGGCTTTAACGCCGTCCTCAGTTAGGCCGGTGCGACTGGCTAATACCGAATTGCGGAGCCTGAATTGGTCCTCCATTTTGCTCTCATCGTTCGCGTAATCTAGTAACTCGCGATACAGACATATCTGGCCCAATGAGAGGTCCAATTCTTCTGTCAGCAATTTACGGAAAGCCCGTCTTTGCTTGAAGTAGTCCAACAGATCACCCCCTACCCTGTTTTATCGTTTGTCATTGCTGTGCCTCCTAGAATGGAAGCTCTGGTTCGGCTACTGGTTCGTCAGCAACTGGCTCCGGTTGTGGATCCGGGGCAACTGCTGACATACGGTGGAAGGCGTCAGATACGGCTTGATATTGTGCCTCTGTCATCTGTCCCCACTTGACCGGTCCAAGCTTCGATTCGCCCACTACGGTGGTGAATACATCATTGCCATCAAGTCCGCGCACCTTGGCAAACTCCTTGAGCGACTCGAGCAAACGTTGCTTTTGCTCGGCAGTAGCAACAGGTTCGGCAGGCTGTGTAGGCTTTGCCGTGACGCTCTGCCGTTCATAACGCCGTGCTGGTGCGCGCCGTGGCTGTTCTTGCTTAGGCTGGGCTTGGCGATTTGATGCGGCATTTCCATCATCGTCAGCATCACCGACAAGCCCGAAGGCTGTCTGGAGGGTGTAGCGCCGTGCGTAGGTTTCAGCGCTCCCAAGCTCCTGCGCGGTGCCCTTTCCTGCTGGCATAGTCAGTGGTGAGAACTCGATGTATTCGCCACTGTCATGAAAGATGATGGTCTGCACTGTGACGCCGCCATGATCGTTTGAAACGTCCTGCGTCCATGAGAGGCCGGTGTTTTGAATGCCAGCGTCAACGGACTTGATGACGGCTGAAAGGTCAGAATACTTCGACTTGGTAAATGGGTTCGTGGCGTTCTTGTCTGGTTGCTTAACTTGAGTACGAAACTTGCGCATGTCTTTGATGAGTTCAATAGTCTTTTCAGAGCGTTTCATGGTTATGCCTCCTTGATTGATTCGTAGCTGATTTTGTTGGCCTTCATGAAATCGGCCAGTGCCCACATCTTTTCCTCGGTTGTGGTGACGCGGAATGCACGGGTGTAGACCGGCGCTTGTTGCTGTGGTTCTTCATCAATCAGGCTTGTTTGCTCCGGCTGTGGCACAATTTCGCCCGTCTCACGGTCAATCGTGGTATTGCCTACCTGTTCCTGCTTAGCCTTGGCAATCGCGTCTGCGGCCTCTTTGGCGCGCTGTGCGCGTTCTTCATCCTTCTTACGCTGCATCAGCGCCGCGTCCATACGAACTCGGAGTTCAGCAAAGGTGGCACCGGCTTCGATTTCTTGCAGCCAAGAATAGGCATCTAGGTTGTTGGCATCTGCGTATGCCTTAGTGGCTGCCTTATCCGATGCAATTCGTTCGCGTTGTTCGACCATGCTTTTCAGCTTGGCCCCGATCGCACGGGTGAGACCAATCGTTGGCTTGCCTGTTGGCGTCCACATATTGACTTTGTCCCATCCGTCCTCTAACTCAACGTCCGTAACGTCAATCTTGTAGGATGGCGCAAGCTCTCCGATGTAATCCAGCAGCTTGTCGTGTCGTTCATCTTCTGCCGCTTTTTGAAGCGTCTTGACGGCACTGTCGATTGGTACGATGGTAGCGTCAATTTCTCCGGTGAGCACCTTGACCTGATTTTCAAAATCGTGAAGCGGTTGGTTATATTGCTTTTTGACTTCCTTGCGCTGGCTGTCGATGGCAGCTTTGAACTTGCGTAGCTTTGCCAGTGAGTCTTGAGCGTCTTTTAGCGTTCCGTCCGTCACAACCAAGTTACTGTACTTTGATGCGTACGCGGCAACCTGCGCTTTCAAGTCGTCGTAGTTGTTAATGGTGATCGTGCTTGGCTTGTAATCGACCTGATACTTTAGGTCTTGTGGTGCGGTTAATTCGTTTGTCATGCCTTTTCCTCCGTTGCTTCTAGCAGTGCTGTGAGTTTGTCCTGCATCTCGTCCTCGTAATAGTCTTCGAGGTCTGCGTTCAGTTCATCGTCCATATCAGCGCACCACCTTTCGCTTTGGCTGCTGGCGTGTTAGACTAAGAGAAATGATGTTTTTCTTAACTTCTATTGCCTCTGCGGTTGCCGCCGCTGGGGTTTTTTTTGTGTCCTGCCAGAACTCGGCGTGTTCTTCCTGGTAGCTGGCTGGGTCGCTTGGGTCGATGTCTGGCTCATACCAGTTGAAGAAGTCTGCGGCCGCTGGGTGCTTGGTCATGAAGTTATCGAACCAGTTTGTAATGCTTATCCATGGGTGTTTCATGCTTCTTGCTCCTTTCGCTCGTGTGCCCTTCGATACTTGGCGATGATGGCGTTGTAGTCGATGCCTTCATCTGTTGCCTCGCGCATGAAGCGTTCTAGCTCGAAGTTAGGTATCTTGGTGGCGCCAATCTTCAATGTGTTGATGTAGCCGAGATCGACCAGAATTTTGACCGCGTTCACATCACAGCCGATGTACTTCGCGGCCGTTTGAATGCTCATCGTGGCGCGCTGTGCTTTGCGCTTGATGACTAGCCGTCTTGCGTTGCTCAATTCCTGCATATCAGTCACCTACAATTCCTTGCCGTTTCCAGTCCTTGACCCGCTCGGTCATCATGGACTGCATCGACCAGCCGAATTCCTCGCAGATGAACGCCGCCGCGTTGCTCCCATACAGCAGTGCATCAAGTAGCTGATTGACCGCGTTCAGCGGGTCGCTGGTGTCCTTCACCTTGTCGGCTGGTGTGGTCAGCTCATCAAATGAGTTCTGCACCGCCTCGATGGCTTGCTGCATTTCTGGCACCAGCCTGATTGCCATGGCCAATGGCTCTTTGACAATCCCATCGCCATTGATAACCGGCGCTGTGACGTGCACGAATTGGTGCGCCATATCCAGCGCCAGAAACGCGTCCTGCGCCTGTTCAACAATCTTGGCGGCGTCCTCAAGTTGAATGTCTTGCTTGCCATTCATCATGCGTGACATTGACGGTTGAGAAACGCCGATAACTCGCGCCGTGTTAACTCCGGTCATGCCTACCCGTTGCATCTCGTGGCGCAATGTACGTGGGCTCCTGATTGACCGCCTGATTGAGTAGCGGCCTTGAAGTGGCATCGTCTTCATGAATAACACCCCTCTCACAAATACCTTCATACGCTTGTATGATTTGGTTAGATGCTGGCGACCTGTTCGTCCAGCTCTTTCTCTTCATCGCTTTCGATCAACATAAGCGCGCTGTCGATGAAGTGGTCTGACTTCCGCTCGAGTTGCTTGATGGTGTAGTCGCGTCCTGCGCGCTGGAAGTACTCGTAGATCACGGTGATTTTCTCTTTGCGGTTCATGGCGTCACCCCCTTTCGTTCTTTGACATGTGAGATAATCGCCTCTGAAAGGAGGTGATTATGATGATTACATGCAACTTGATCGTCGAAGGACGGCGTGAAACCCAATTAGAACTCCCTGAAGTTCCAAGGCGCGGTGATTTGATTTCAAACGTCAATCCCAAATTACCCGTATATCTAGTACATCGTATCGAGTTCGTTAGCGGTTTTGACGGCCCCAACATCCACGTTCAGAAATTTGCTAACCAGTTGTCTGCCGTCATTAATGTTGATGGATTTCGTAATAAGCGTGGCTGGCTTTAGCTTGATCCAGTAGCAGTCTTCCACAACCGATTTGTCTATGAACACTGCATTTGATCCGGCTACAAAGGTATCAGTCTCGCCGTCCAAGCAATAGACAGAACCTTTGCGGATCAGCAGTGTTTTTGTGTCAGCTGATACTACGATACCAACCGTTTCGCCAGCCACTTCAACTAGACTTCCGACCAGTTTCTGATTGATCATCGTTCGTCCTCCTTTGAAAGCTCAGCGGCAATCTGGGCGCAGTTACCGCATTCCCATTGCCCGTCGTCCAGTTGCAAATATGCGGGATCGCCACAAATGAAACACTTGTGATGCTGGGAACACTTAATTGGCTCGAACGCATCGGTGGAGACTATTTTTATGCCACTCTGATCAATCTCAACTCGTTTGTATGGGTTGCCTTGTTCCTGCAATATTTCTGCAATTCGCAGGGCATATTGCTTCAGTTCTTTGTTCATATTGCTGCCTCCTTACTACACTTTGTAGCTATAAGCTTCAAAAAAAATTTCCTCCTTCGGCACCCCGAAGAAGTCTTCAATGCGTTGCATGGTTGCTGGCTTTGGAGTGTTTCGACCGCTTTCCCACGCTGCAACGGCCTTACCGGAGAACCCAACTTTCGCGCCAAGTTCACCTTGCGTGAGCCCCTTCTGCTTCCGCAACATTCTCAATTTGTTCAATGGTTTCACCTCCCGGCTACATTATGTAGCTTTGCTATGTCTATAATATACTACTACAAAACGTAGCATGCAACAATTATTTACTACCTTTTGTGCATTCATTTTAATGGCTACTGTTTGTAGACTTTTAAGTAAAGGAGGCTACGTTATGTTTGGTGAAAGATTGCGATCTCTACGCATGGAAAACGACTACACTCAAGAAAGCCTCGGAGAAAAACTTGGTGTTTCATCTAAAACTGTTGGCACGTGGGAACGCGGCACGCGTGAGCCTCCGATTGACAAAATTAATCAGATTGCTGCCATTTTTGACACCACATCAGACTATTTACTTGGCCGGACAAACAGCCGCTATGCAGCTAACACTTCCGCCGTAGATCTCGCAGACAAGAACGTCATCATGTCCTTTGAGGGTCGCCCTATCCCGCCCGAAGACATCGAGCTCATGAGACGCCTATTGCGAGGCACTAAAAAAGACGATGAATGACTATCTGACGCAGGTTCTGAACTACGCCTTTGAGCATGGCATAGGGGTAGAATGCTCAAACGATTTCTGTTCAGACACCCCGTGCGCATCGAACCCTGACGCGCGCCGCATCGTTATCAATATGAACTTCCACGACCAAGCCCAGCTCCCGCTCCAAGCGGCGCATGAGGTTGGTCACATACTTAACAGGCACAGCGGGTTCATGTACATGTTTACTTTACTCAAGCAGGGGCAAGAAGCTGAAGCCAACCGCACGGCCTTTCATATACTGGTGCCGATGTTCTTTGCCGACACCGAAGCCGAGGACGCTAACAGCCAAGCCTTCATGGACGCCTTCCACGTGCCTGAACCACTTGTCGGTATGGCTGAAACTGAAATAAGAGAATACTACAATCAATCGTCCAAATACTGACGACGGTAAAAGCTGACACTTGGGGGGTAATTTAAAATGGATGTAGTAGGTGGCCTTCTTGATATTGCAGGCATCGCAATATTCATCGTTGGCATTATTCGAGTAATTTCATTTCGAAAGAAAAAGTTGTCCTTGAAGCAGCCGCTCATTTTAATAGTTTTAGGAATTTCGCTGCTGTTTATTGGGGTTGCGGTAACTCCAAGTCCTGACAGTAACAAGTCGGACAAGGATACCGCTGCGCAATCAAGCAAGTCGGTCAAGTCCTCCAAGGCATCTAACAAGAGCTCAAGCAGCAACTCGTCGTCCAAGACGAGCGCGTCATCTGAGAGCAAAGCATCAAGCACAAGTAGCTCGTCTGCGCCTAAAGAATCTTTGCAAGACAAGGCCAACTCGCTCTTCGCCGATATGGGTGGTAAGGATGAATATCCATTGGTTTCACGCATTGAGGTCAATGGTACGGAAAAGAATATAACTGGCGTGTCGCTCTGGTGTGACGGCGCCCTGCAGGCTGCTGATGCCGCCACTTTAAAGCACTACTTCTCACTCGCTGCCCAAGTCGGTAATCAGCTCCTAGACGATGGATCATACAAAGTGCCATTCGTTCAAGTTTACGCTGAGCAAACAAAGGTGGCTCGAAGCGAGTACACAAACACCTCGCAGATGAAAGACCTTCGCTAATTACCAATCAGCCCCTCGTGGGGCTTTTATTTCACGCCTCGACCGAACACCAGTTTGTGAATATTAAAGATATTGAATATTCAGGAGGTATTAAAATGGCAGAAGGACACGTTAGAAAACGCGGCGAGAAATGGTATTACTCATTCGAAGCCGCCACAGTAGATGGTAAACGCAAGCGCATTGAGCGGGTCGGCGGCTACACCGAGAAGGACGCCCAGCGAGCGCTCCGCAAGGCATTAAACGAATACGAGCGCGGCGGTCTGACCGTCAAACTCAACAACATGTCAGTGGCCGACTACATGGACTACTGGCTCAAGAACTATGTCGAGAAGAACCTCAAGTACAACACGCGCAAGAACTACATGAATGTCATCGAGAACTACATCAAGCCTTATCTGGGCAAGTACAAGGTGAAGACTATCTCGCCCGCTGTTATCCAGCAGTTCGTGAACCATGTCGCCGAAACGAAGCTCAAGCGCACTGGTGAGCCGCCAGCAAAACACACGGTTGAAATCATCTTGACCGTGGTCAAAGAGGCGTTGAAACGCGCGGTCTACCCATATCAAATCATCAAAGAAAACCCGGCTGGTTATGTCGATATGCCGAAGTATGCCCCGACCCCAGCCACTACTCGCCAAGACTTGAAGATCATCACCTATGAACAGTACGAGCAGTTGCTAGCCTGCTGTCCCCCTGCCGACCCGTACCACATGCCGCTTGTGATTGCGTTCAACACCGGCATGCGCCGGGGTGAAGTACTCGGCCTTGAATGGGACATGGTGAATTTTGAGGCCGCAACTATTCGAGTAGAGCGCAACATGATCCAGAAAGGCGATGGCGTCTATGACCTTGACACGCCAAAGAGTGCAGCCGGTTATCGCACCATCACGATTGGCCCCTCACTGGTAGCCGAACTGAAAGCAAAGCGGCAGGCTCAAATGGAGATGCGCATGAGATATGGCGCCCTGTACAACGATTCCAACTTCGTCTGCACGTGGGACAACGGCAATCCAGTGGTGCCTGGCTATATCAAGTACCGCTCGCGCAAGTTGTCCGATGACCTCGGCTTCCCCTTCTCGTTCCACTCACTCCGCCACACTCACGCCACTATGCTTCTTGATGCCGGTGAGAAGCTCAAGGTGGTGCAGGAACGGTTAGGCCACGCCAAGATGTCCACCACCGCCGACACCTACCTTCACGTCACCGAGGAAATGAGAAATGACACCGCAATCACTTTTGAAGACTACCTCAAACGCAAAAAAGGCTGAACCCCTTCCGTTGGCAAACGCCAAAACGGAGTAGATCCAGCCGAACAATTTGAGGCATATTTTGCCTACGGATTCCAAGTGGCGTAGGCAAATCGTAGGCAAGAAAGCAGGAAATATCGAAATTTCACAAGCAAAACCCTTATCTGTCGCCGCTTTCGTCCTTGCTTATGTTAAGAATGCTCATGAACGCTTCCTGAGGAACCTCAACAGAACCAACCGCCTTCATTCGCTTCTTCCCAGCCTTCTGCTTTTCCAGCAGTTTGCGCTTCCGGGTGATATCCCCGCCGTAGCACTTGGCCAGTACGTTCTTGCGATAGGCCTTGACCGTGCTGCGGGCAATGATTTTGGTCCCAATCGCAGCCTGAATCGGCACTTCAAACTGCTGGCGAGGAATGGTTTCCTTTAGCTTCGAGACAATCGCGCGGCCGCGCTCAAAGGCAAAGTCCTTGTGCACAATGGTCGATAAGGCATCAACCGGATCACCATTCAGCAGGATATCCATTTTGACTAGGTCAGAGGCGCGGTAACCGGTGACTTCGTAATCCAAACTGGCGTAACCCTTGGTGGAAGACTTCAAATCATCGAAAAAGTCATAAATGATTTCCGACAGCGGCAAGTTGTAGATGACGTTGACGCGATACTTATCGAGGTAATCCATGGTGACAAACTCGCCGCGCTTGCGCTGGGCAATTTCCATCACCGGCCCGACATAATCATTCGGCACCATGATGCTGGCCTTCACAAACGGCTCGCGGATTTCTTTCACTTCGCTGGCTTCCGGCAACTCAGAGGGATTATCGATTTGAATCGTAGTGCCATCGGTTTTGTCGACTTCATAGTCCACACTCGGCGCGGTCATGATCAAATCCAAATCAAAATCGCGTTCCAAACGTTCCTGCACGACATCCATGTGCAGCAGGCCCAAAAAGCCCACGCGGAACCCAAAGCCCAAGGCCTGGGAGGTTTCCGGTTCAAACGCTAGCGCCGCATCGTTCAGTTGCAGTTTTTCCAAAGCTTCCCGCAGGTCGTTAAACTTGGCGTTATCGACTGGGAACAGGCCAGAATAAACCATTGGGGTAATCTGACGGAAGCCATCCAACGCTTTGTCCGCCGGTCGGTCCGCTAAGGTCACCGTATCACCGACGCGTGTGTCCTGAATGGTTTTGATGGAGGCGGTGATATAACCCACATCCCCGACCATCAGATAATCCTTCTGGACCGCTTTCGGCGACATCACACCGACTTCGGTGACTTCATAGCGTTTCTGGTTACTCATCAGCTCAATGGTGTCGCCGACTTTGACTAGGCCGTCCTCGATTCGCACTGCCAGCACCACGCCGCGGTAGGAATCATAAACCGAGTCGAAAATCAGCGCCTTCAGCGGGGCATCGATATCGCCACTGGGAGCCGGCATATCAGAAACAATGCGCTCCAAGACTTCCGGAATGCCCAGGCCAGTTTTCGCACTGGTCAAAATGGCTTCCGAAGCATCCAGACCAATCATTTCTTCAATTTCTTCTTTGACGACATCCGGCTGGGCGCTTGGCAAATCGACCTTGTTGATGATGGGCACAATTTCCAAGTCATCATCGAGCGCCAAGTAAACATTTGCCAGCGTCTGCGCCTCAACCCCTTGCGCCGCATCCACCAGCAACAGCGCCCCTTCACAAGCTGCCAGGCTGCGGCTGACTTCATACGAAAAGTCGACGTGCCCTGGCGTGTCGATGAGGTGGAAGATATAGGTTTCGCCGTCGTTGGCTTTGTAATGCAACTCAACGGCATTTAACTTGATGGTGATACCGCGCTCACGTTCCAGCGGCATATCATCCAGCACCTGCGCCTGCATATCGCGCTTGGCAATGGTGTCCGTTAGCTCCAAAATCCGATCCGCCAAGGTCGACTTGCCGTGATCGATATGCGCCACAATGGAAAAATTGCGGATATGCTTTTGCCGGTCTAATAATTCTGCTTTATCGATATTTTCCATACGTGCCCACTTTCCTGAAAGTCATGTCACTCTATTATAGCAAGCCCGCCAACCGGACTCAAACAGAGCCTTTGCCACACGCCAAGCATGAATTGATTGCTGTGTCGCGCCCCAGCGCCGCCTCAAGCGGACCCGCGGCACAAGCCAAAACAAAAGGAGACCAGCCTCAACTGATCTCCATTCGTTTATTTACCTTTGAATGCATCCTTGACGCGGTCGAACAGTGAACCTTCATGCGGGGTGACGTCTTCGCCGCTCGCCGCAGCAAAGGCCATCAACGCATCCTTTTGCTTCTGGTTCAGCGTCTTTGGCGTCTTGACCGTCACCGTGACGATTTGATCACCAATGCTGGCTGGCCGATTCGGATTCGGCGCGCCTTTGCCGCGCAAGCGGAACTTGGCTGCGGTTTGGGTGCCGGCCGGAATCTTCAGTTCCACTGGGCCATGGACGGTGTCGACTTTAATCGTGTCGCCCAGCGCCGCTTGCGCGAAGCTGATTGGCAGTTTGAAGTAAATGGTCGAGCCATCGCGTTCGAACTTGTCGCTTGGCGCCACGCGGAAGACGATGAACAAGTCACCATAAGGGCCGTTGTTCGCGCCAGCTTCCCCGGCGTCGCGCAAGCGCATCTGCTGACCATCTTCAACGCCACCTGGAACTTTGACGTCGATGGTGTGGCGCTGCTTTTCATGGCCGGTGCCGTGGCAAGTTGGGCACTTTTCTTTGATTTCTTTCCCGGTGCCGTTGCAGGCGTCGCAGACCTGGCGCGTCATCATGGCGCCAAGTGGCGTGTTGCGCTGGACCTGGATGTAGCCACTGCCATGACACTTCGAGCAAGTCACAGGACTGGTGCCAGGTTTGGCACCAGAGCCGCCGCAAGTGTGACACATGGCTTCCCGGTCATAAGAAATCTTGGTGTCTTTGCCGAACACCGCTTCTTCAAAGGTCAGATCCATCCGGTACTGAAGATCTGCCCCTTGCCGTGGTGAAGTCGCGCTTTGGCCGCCTTGACCACCGCCGCCAAAGAATTGACTGAAGATATCGTCGAAGCCGCCAAAACTTTGACCGCCGCCAAAGTTGGAGAAGCCTTGACTATAACCGCCCTGGCCGCCGAAGCCTTGCGGGCCATCAGCCGAGCCGTATTGATCATAAGCGGCGCGTTTTTGCGGGTCGGATAAGACTTGATACGCCTCATTGATGTCTTTAAACTTCTGCTCCGCCCCGGGTTCATGGTTAATATCGGGGTGGTATTGTTTCGACAGGCGCCGAAAGGCCTTTTTGATTTCATCATCACTAGCATCACGACTGACGCCAAGTGTTTCATAGTAATCTTTTTGATCTGCCATTATTGCCTCCTCGATTTGGAGCTGCGTGCCCCAAAAAGCTTATTCAGGATAACATACCTCGTCGATCCAATCAAAAAGCCAAAGCCGCGTGGCCTTGGCTTTTTAACGTGAGGCAAGCTGATTACTTCTTGTCGTTGTTGACGTCTTTGTATTCGCCGTCAAACGTTTGGCCATCGTCGCCGGAATCCTTGCCTTGGGCGTTCGTGTTGTTGTCAGTGCCGCCTTCAGCTTGACCCTTGGCTTGTTGTTCCTTTTGGGCCTGTTCGTAAAGCTTGACTGTCAGATCTTGCACGATCTTGTTGAGGTCATCGCGCTTGGTCTTCATGTCTTCGATGTTGTTTTCTTGTTGCGCCTTCTTCAAGGCATCTTCAGCATCCTGGGCCTGCTTGATTTCGTCGTCAGAAACCTTACCCTTGAGATCCTTCAGGGTCTTATCAGTCTGGAAAATCAGTTGGTCAACATCGTTCTTCAAGTCGACTTCTTCCTTGCGCTTCTTGTCGGCTTCTTCGTTTTCCTTGGCTTCTTTCATCATGCGATCGATTTCATCATCGGACAACCCTGATGAACTCTTGATCGTGATGTTCTGAGACTTGCCAGTGCCAAGATCCTTCGCGGAAACCTGCACAATGCCGTTCTTGTCAATATCGAACTTAACTTCGATTTGTGGAACGCCACGTGGAGCGGCCGGAATGTCGGTCAACTGGAAGCGGCCTAGGGTCTTGTTGTCCGCTGCCATTGGGCGTTCGCCTTGCAGGACGTGGATGTCAACGGCAGGCTGGTTATCAGCGGCCGTAGAGAAGACTTGGCTCTTCGAAGTAGGAATGGTGGTGTTGCGGTCGATCAGCTTGGTGAACACGCCGCCCATGGTTTCAATCCCTAAGGACAGTGGCGTAACGTCAAGCAAAACGACGTCCTTCACATCCCCGGAAATGACCCCACCTTGCACCGCCGCGCCAAGCGCAACGGCTTCGTCAGGGTTGATGCTGTGGTCAGGTTCCTTACCGGTCCAGCTCTTGACCGCTTCTTGGACGGCTGGAATCCGAGTGGAGCCACCGTTCAAGATGACCTTATCGATATCAGCGTTGGTCAGGCCAGCATCCTTCATGGCGTTTTCCACTGGGATGCGAGTCTTGTCAACCAAGTCAGAGGTCATGTTGTCGAACTGAGCCCGGGTCAACGTGCGTTCCAAGTGCAGTGGGCCATTGGCACCGGCGGAGATAAATGGCAAGGAAATCTGAGTCTGGGAAACGCCAGACAGGTCCTTCTTCGCCTTTTCAGCGGCATCCTTCAGGCGCTGCATGGCCATCTTGTCTTGGCTCAGGTCGATGTTGTTGTCCTTCTTGAATTCAGCAACCAACCAGTCGATGATCTTGTTATCAAAATCATCACCGCCCAGGTGCGTATCGCCGTTCGTGGACAGCACTTCGAACACGCCGTCGCCTAACTGAAGGATGGAGACATCAAACGTCCCACCACCAAGGTCGTAAACCAGGACTTTTTCATCCTTGTCGCCTTTGTCCAAACCATAGGCCAAAGCAGAGGCGGTTGGTTCGTTAACAATCCGGGAAACGTTCAGGCCGGCAATCTTACCAGCATCCTTGGTCGCCTGCCGCTGTGAATCGTTAAAGTAAGCAGGCACCGTGATGACCGCATCTGTCACTTCTTCGCCCAGGTAGTCTTCAGAGAACTTCTTCATGTATTGCAAGATCATCGCAGAGATTTCTTGCGGGGTGTATTCCTTATCGCCGACCTTCACTTTGTAGCCGGCTTCCCCCATGTGACGCTTGATGGAGGTAATGGTATCTGGGTTGGTGATGGCTTGACGCTTAGCGACTTCACCGACTTGGATTTCGCCGTCTTTAAACGCGACAACAGATGGCGTGGTGCGGTTGCCTTCTGGGTTGGTGATAATCTTTGGTTGGCCGCCTTCAAGCACCGCAACCGCAGAGTTGGTGGTCCCTAAGTCAATGCCGATAACTTTACTCATAGTTAAATCCCCTTCTTAATTCAGTTTTTAAAAATTGAGTTGACTAATTTGCGACAACAACCATCGCTGGCCGCAGCACGCGATCCTTCAGCATGTAACCACGCTGCAGGACCTGCACCACAGTGTCTTTGGGATGGTCATCATCCGCCGGCACAGTTTGCACCGCTTGATGCAAGGTCGGGTCAAAATGGCCCTTGGTGTCGATTTCGGTGACGCCATTTTCTTTCAGCGCCGCCTCAAGATGATTGTAAACCATTTCGACCCCTTGCTTCAAAGACACCGCGCTGTCCTCTTTCACGTCGGCCGTTAAGGCGCGCTCCAGATTATCCAGCACCGGCAGCACCGCCTTGGCGAGCTTTTGCCCGTCATACTTAGCGGCGGCCTCGCGCTCTTTGTTGAAGCGCTTGTTCATGTTGTTGATTTCTGCCGCGGCCCGCAGGTATTTGTCTTCGAGCTCATCGCGCTCTTTTTGCAGTGCCTTCACATCGACTTTTTCGTCTTTGATTTCAGCATCCAAATCGGCGGTCATTTCCGCGGCGATTTCTTCTTTCAACGATGGCTGTTTGGCCGGCTCAGCTTTTGGCTGCTCGGCCTTCTTCTTCTCAGTCATGTCGTGCCTCCCTTACCGTTTTACTGATCAAAATGCGAGTAATAATCGGTCAAGCGTTTTGCCAGCTCCTCACGGAAGGCATCCAGTAGTCCGATCATCTTAGAATATGGCATTTGGGTCGGGCCAATCAAGGCAATCATCCCGGTCCCATGCTCGCCGACAGAGTAGTTCGCCGTCAGCAGGCTTAAGTTTGCCAGCACATCTGGCGTCAGCTCTGAACCCAGCTTGACCTTGATGTGCGAGTCATGGAGCGGCCCCAGCAAGGCATTGACGTTGCCCTGCTCGGAATCCATCATGGCCAGCAGGTGCTTGAGCTGATCCACGTCGTTATCGCCTAGGTAATCCATCAAATTCAACCGGCCGCCGACGTAAAAGCGTTCAGCCGCGGCTTTTTTGAGGACGTTCCCGAAGATATCCAGGAAGCCATCAGGCGAGGTCATGTACTTGAACAGTACCGCGGGCACCTCAGTTTGCAGCTTCTGGGCCACTTCACCGAGACTCAAGCCGACCAATTCGTCATTGATGATACGAATGGCCTTCTCGACACCATCGGAATCAACTTCCGGCGGCAAGGTGAACAACTGGCTTTCAACACTGCCGTTGGAAGTGACCAGAATCGCCATCACCTGATGATTGCCCAATGGCACCATCCGAAACCCGGTTAACTTGAGGTTGGTGACCTCAGGCCCAAGGGTGATCGCCGTGTAGCTAGTCAAGTTAGACAAAATCCGCGCACTTTGCGCCACGATTTCGTCGATTTTGTAAAAATGACCGCCGAAACCTTGTTGAATCGCCGCAATCTCATTGGCCGAAACCGCCGTCGGTTCAACTAGGTTATCCAAGTAGAAGCGATAACCCTTGGTCGATGGGACCCGGCCAGAGCTGCTATGCGTTTTTTTGATCAGGCCTTGCTCTTCGAGTGCCGCCATATCATTTCGTATTGTCGCTGAACTGACGTGAATCGGCAGTTCAGCCATCAGCGTCTTGGAGCCGACCGGTTGGCCACTTTCAGTGAATGACCGAATGATCTCCTTCAAGACGAGCAGTTGGCGTTTCGTCAACATAATCCCACCTCTTTTAGCACTGATACTGTTTGAGTGCTAAGTACACTACATAATATAGCAACCACGCTTAGCAAAGTCAACCTCTGCCTGCTAATTCCTTGCCGTTAAGCCAAAAATCGGCCCCAAGACGGAGGCCGATTCATCATACCAACTGATCATCCAGCAGAAACTGCTGAAAGACTTCATTGCCTAAAAACTGGCCCTTGTTAGTGAGCCGAATGCGCTGGTCATCCACTTCTAGGAGCTGCTGAGCAACCAGCTGATCCAATAGCTCGCCATACACCGCCTCCACGCTCATATGGTAGCGGTCGGCAAAGCGCTGGCGCGACACGCCTTCGCGGGTGCGGAGGCCGAGGAACATTTCTTCCTCAACTTGCTCTTCCAGTGGGACCAAGTGATGTTCAATCACCGGCACCTTGTGGTCATGCAGCGGCGCCAGATATTGCTGAATGGGACCAAAGTTGTGGTACCGATCGCGGCCCACATAGCCGAACGCGCCTGCTCCGAACCCGAAGTAATGGTCATTGCGCCAGTACAGCAGATTATGCTGACACTGGTAGCCTGGTTTGGCAAAGTTCGAAATCTCATATTGGGCCAAGCCGTGCGTGGCCATCAAATCAATGGCATCTTGATACATATCTGCTTCAGTATCTTGGTTAGGCAGCTGCAGTCGTCCTTTGCGCATCAAGTTGTAGAAAATCGTTTTGCGCTCCAAAATGAGCGAGTACGTCGAGTAATGCGGCAGCTCCAAATCTAGAGCCTGATGCAAACTCGCGAGAAAGTCTTCGCGGGTTTGCTGCGGCAGGCGGAAAATCAGATCGATGGAGAGATTTTCAAAGCCAACTTTGTGGGCGTTGGCAATGGCCTGGTAGACATCCGCAGCGCGGTGAGTGCGGCCAATGCGCTTAAGAATGTCATCATTGAAGGATTGCACCCCAATCGATAGCCGATTGACGCCATTGTCGTGCAGCACCTGCAACTTTTCCGTCGTCAATAAGTCATTGGGATTGGCCTCAAAGGTAAACTCGCCATCGTCAAAGTGTAGCGCCTCGCGAATCCCGGTAATTAACCGCTCCAATTGCGCTGGCGTCAGTGTCGTCGGGGTCCCACCGCCGACATAGACGGTTTCAATGCGTTCATCGCGGTGACTGGCCATCACCAGATTCATTTCCCGAATCAGCATGTCGACATAGTCATCGACCGGCTGGCCTTCAATGAAGACCTTATTGAAGTCGCAGTAGTAACAAATATGCGAACAAAAAGGAATATGGATATAAGCGCCTGCCATTATGCCTGCTCCTTCAGCGTGCTGCGCGCGTGCTGTTCGTCTTGGGCCAGCTGATCAATCAACCCTTGCGCGCCATCAAACTTCACTTCACCGCGCAAGTAGCGCCACCATTCGACCACCACCGGCTCACCGTAAATATCTTGGTTGAAATCAAACAAGTTGATTTCCAGCGTGATGGGCCGATCGGCGCCAAACGTGACATTACGCCCGACTGATGCCATGCCGCCGTACCACTGCCCCTTCACCTGTAGCCGCACCACGTAAATGCCAATGCCTGGCAAGCGCTCGGCGGCCGGGGTGTCAATGTTAGCCGTGGGATAACCCAACGTGCGCCCGCGCGCCTCGCCATGGATGACCTTGCCAGTCGTTTGGTAGCGATAACCCAGCAAATGATTGGCTAGGGTGATGTCGCCGGTATCCAAGGCCTGGCGAATGCGAGTGGAAGAAATCTTCTGGCCATCGTCACTATCTTGAGGGACCACGATAATCTCAAACCGTTCTTTGGCATACTTGGGCAAATTCGTCATGGTGGCGATATCGCGCTTGCCATAAGTATAATCAAAGCCGGCCACCACCACTTGGGCCTTTAACCCCACCAGGTAATGGTCCACAAAAGCCTGCGGCGACTGACGAGCAAACTCAGGGGTAAAATGGACAAAATACAGCAAATCTACGCCTAGGCCGGCCATCAATTCAATTTTCCGTGGCCGCGTTGACAAGTATTTCACGTCATTAGCCGCCATGCCGCGGTAAATCACTGCCGGATGGACGTCAAAGGTCATCACTGCCAGGGGCAAATCGCGCGCCTGCGCGGCCTGCTTGGCCTGGCGAATCACTTCTTGATGGCCGCGGTGGACCCCATCAAAAAAACCTAGGGCCAGCACAATGGGGCCGGCTGGCACCTGCGCCGCCTGCAGCGGCGGCATGATATCAATCACTTGCATTGTTTTAATCACCTAATATGTCTGACAGTCCAGCATTGGCCAAAAACATGACCGCCGGGCGATATTCGTTTTCTTGTTGTTCGTAAACGGCTTTGAGGATGCCTTGATACGTCAGTCCCACTTGCGGTGCGGTTTGCGGCAAACTCAACCCACGGCCATCTTGCACCCGCTGCCACTGAGTTTCATCCAACGCGGCCAAAGGCAAATGAGGATAAGCAAATTCAATCGGCTGCAAATGCGCGGCTACCACTGCCGGCGCCGTTTCGCGGGTCAAAGGCCGCAAATCCAAGGTATCGGCCAGCGTAAAGCCACCGCTTTGAATCCTAGTCAGCTGCGCCATCACTGCCGGCACGCCGAGCCGGCCGCCAACATCCACCGCCAATGTGCGAATGTAGGTGCCTTTGGACACTTGGGCCTCAAAGCTGAAGGTCTGAGTGCCGGCTGCAGCATCAAAAGTACTCGGCGCCGTGCGGTCAAAGCGATAGACCGTGGCTTGCCGCCGCGGCCGCTCAACAGTTTCACCTTTGCGGGCGTAATCATAAAGCCGGCGGCCGTTGACCTTGACCGCTGAATACATCGGCGGAATTTGGGTAATCTCGCCAGTCAACGTGGCGAGCGCCGCATCAATGGCCCCGTCCGTGAAAGGCTCGACCAAGCGCTGACGCGCCACTTCGGCCCCATCGAGGTCTTCTGTTTCCGTCGCTAAGCCGAACGTGGCTGAACCCGTGTAGGTTTTACCCAAATTCATCAGCGCCGGGACGGCTTTCGTCGCCGCGCCCAAGGCAATCGGCAGCACACCATCCACGCTTGGATCAAGGGTGCCGGAATGCCCGACTTTTTTCATGCGCAATAAATAGCGCAGTTTGCTGACGACATCGGCTGAGGTCATGCCAGCGGGTTTATAGACCGGTAAAATGCCGTCCATGCTTATCCTTTCCCTCCTGCGTTGCGGACATGCTGGCGATGCACCAGCCAGGTGACGAAAAACGCGCCGAAGACGAAAATACTGAAGGCCCAGTTCGGCACTTCAAGATTGATTTGCGGTAGGCTCAGCGCCAGCTTCAAGGCAATCACACCGATCAGCACATACGCCATCACTTCCAGCTCTGGCACCTTGGTGATGAAGTCCGTAATGACTTGCGCGACAAACCGCATAGCCAAAATGCCTAAGCAGCCGCCGATCAGCACAATCACCGGATTATTATCAATGGCCAGCGCTGCCAAAATCGAATCCACGGAAAAAACAATATCCAGCGCCTCGATTTGCGCCACCGTGCGCCAGAAGTGACCGGCGCCTTTTTTGACGGTGGTCGGCTTAGGGCCGCTATCAGGGTGCCGCTGCTCGTAGAAGAAGTGCAGTGACATCCACAGCAGATACGCCGCGCCCAGCGCCTTAATGCCCCAGAAATGCAGCAGATAGGTGCCGAGACCGATGGCGATGAAGCGGAAGAGATAAGCGCCCCACATGCCGTAAATCAGGGCATGATGCTGCTCTTTTTTATCTGGCAGCGACTTGGTTTGCGCCGCCAGCACCACAGCGTTATCCACCGAGAGCAGGCATTCGAGCATGGCCAGAGTCAAAATCGTGACCCAGCCTTGCGTGGTCATCACAGCCTGATGCCAATCTGTGGCCTCAAAGAAAGGCATATATAATTTCTCAATCAAACTCAACCGCGCCACCATCCTTATTCGTCCTATTATACCGTTGTCTGCCAGCTCATGCACCCGGAACTCGCGGGTTGATCTTTGGCGGGCGCGGGTTTGGTGGCGGCAGACTCCGCTTGGCGGGGGTACTGGCTGTGCGGCCGGTCCGAGCCACAGATCGGTCTCGGACCTAGTTTTGAAGCCGCAGTCGCTGCGCTCCGGTGCGTCTTCAAAACTGCCGCGATTAGCTCTGGGAAGCCCAGCGCCAAACCCGCGCCGGTCTTCCTGTCGCTAATCGATTCACTGCCAGACCCCTGCCAAGCTCCGCCCACCACCACCAATCCCACTCGATAACAGTAATGGCTATCAGCCCGACAACCTGCGTCCAGACAATAAATGAATATACTCACAAATAGTGGCCACATCAGGTCCAGAGCTAGCCAACGAAAACCTCTTTCTGAGATAAAAGAACCGCTTGGCCTTCTCTAGCGGGGCAGGTCGGGATGGCAGAGGGGCACGGCGGTCCAGCCGCGAAACGGTCAGCACACGAGGAGACTGCGTTTTTTGCAGGCTGCTCCTGTGCTGACCGGGGGCAACGATGAGACAGCGTTGAGCGCGGTAGCGCGATGCTGGCTCACCGTTGAGGCTGGAGACCGCTCTTTGGCTCCAGCCGGCCCCCGCAGCCGGACCACCGCGCCTCGGCGCCACCCCGACCTGCCCCGCGGCCCGCTGCAGACAAACATCAAACAAAAACACCTCCGTAACTAAACAGTTACGGAGGTGCGGACGGCTATTCGAGGCCGTCTTTTTTGACTTCGTTGAGGAGTTGATCGATATGTGCCCCGTATTGAACAGAGGCATCGTGCGTGAAGGTCAAGGTTGGCACCTTGAACAACTTAATCCGCTGACCAACTTCGCTGCGAATCAAACCCTTGGCTTTATCCAAGCCGGCTTGCGCGT
Source organism: Lacticaseibacillus salsurivasis (assembly GCF_036246225.1). Lineage (NCBI taxonomy): Bacteria > Bacillati > Bacillota > Bacilli > Lactobacillales > Lactobacillaceae > Lacticaseibacillus > Lacticaseibacillus salsurivasis. The sequence continues at coordinate 47,228 of NZ_BTTP01000008.1, read as the reverse complement.
CGGCCAGGGCTTTTTCATCATCGCTCCAAACACTGAAGTAAACTGTGGCCTGCTGGAGGTCGCCGGTTAACTTCACGCCGGTGATGGTGACGCCTTTGACCCGCGGATCGTTGACATCTTTGAGCAAGATATCATCGACTTCGCGCTGAATCTGCGTTTCGACGCGGCCAATTCGATGCTTCATAGGCTGCTCCTTTGATGGTCTGAATTCCTATTTAACCGGGACTTCTTCCATCGTGTAAGCTTCGATTTGATCATCCACCTTGATGTCATTGTAACCATCAATCGTCAGACCCAGTTCGAAGCCTTGACGGACTTCCTTCACGTCATCCTTGAAGCGACGCAGTGAGCCCAGTTCGCCTTCGTAAATCACGATGCCATCGCGAATCAGGCGGACCTTGGAGTCGCGGCGGATGAAGCCGGTGTCGACAAAGCCACCCACAACGGTCCCAATCTTGGAAACTGGAATGGTTTCGCGCACGGTGATCGAGCCGGTGACCTTTTCTTCGTAGGTCGGTTCGAGCATGCCCTTCATCGCGGCTTCAACTTCTTCAATCGCCTTGTAAATGACGCGGTGCAAACGAATGTCAACGTCTTCAGCATCGGCTTGCAGCTTCGCTTGCGGCGTTGGGCGCACATTGAAGCCAATGATGACCGCGTTAGAGGCAGAAGCCAGGGTCACATCGCTTTCGTTGATGGCCCCAACAGCTTGGTGAATGATGTTGACGCGCACGCCTTCGACTTCGATCTTCTGCAGACTGCCAGCCAAAGCTTCAACCGAACCCTGCACATCCGCCTTGATGATGACGTCAACTTCCTTGAGTTGACCTTCCTTCATGGTTTCAAACAGGTTATCCAGCGTGACGTGATGCGTCTGCTGGCGTTCACGGTCTTGCGCTTGTTGCGCCCGCTTTTCGCCGGCGGCCCGGGCGGTCTTTTCATCGTCAAAGACGACAAACTTATCGGCGGATTGCGGCACGTCATTCAAACCGGTGATTTCCACTGGCATGGATGGCAAAGCTTCCTTGACGCGGCGGCCATGATCGTTGGTCATGGTCCGGATGCGGCCGAATGTGTTCCCGACAACGACAGGGTCGCCGACGCGCAGCGTGCCTTCTTGAACCAGCACGGTGGAAACAGGGCCACGACCTTTATCCAGCCGAGCTTCGATGACGGTCCCAATGGCCTTTTGGTCCTTGTTGGCCTTGAGTTCCAAGACGTCAGCTTCCAGCAGAATCATTTCGAGCAGTTCGTCGATGTTCTTGCCGAACTTCGCGGAAATGTTGACGAAAATCGTGTCGCCACCATATTCTTCTGGAATCAGCTCGTACTTCATCAACTGTTCGGTCACGTGCTGCGGGTTGGCGCCTGGCTTATCGATTTTGTTGACCGCGACAATGATCGGCGCATTGGCCGCTTTGGCGTGGTTAATCGCTTCGATAGTCTGTGGCATCACGCCATCATCTGCTGCGACGACGAGGACGATGATATCGGTGATATCCGCCCCACGCGCCCGCATGTTGGTGAAGGCCGCGTGCCCTGGCGTATCCAGGAACGTGATCAGACGATCATTGAGCCGGACTTGGTAAGCCCCGATGTGCTGCGTGATCCCACCGGCTTCACCGGCAGTGACATGCGTGTGGCGCAACTTGTCCAGCAGGGTCGTCTTACCATGGTCAACGTGCCCCATGATGGTGACCACCGGTGGCCGCGGCGTCTGAGTGGCCTTGTTGTCGACTTCTTCTTGGAACATCTTATCCAAGTCGGTGATGTCTTCTTGGACCTTTTCTTCAGCGTCGATGCCATAGTCGGTGGCGACCAGTTCGATGGTATCTTTATCCAAGCTCTGGTTCTGGTTCACCATGATGCCGAGCATGAACAACTTTTTGATGATTTCTGCGGGTTCGCGGTGCAAAATCTTGCCCAGATCCTGCGCATTCATCCCAACAGTGTAAACGAGTTTTTCTGGCAATGGCCGCTCCTTGCGCTGTGGCATTTCTTTCTTCGGCTGACTTTGAATCTGACGCTTGTTCTTACGCTTATTGCGCCGGTTGTTGTTGCCAAAACCGCCTCGGTTGTTATCGAACCGGCCGCGGCCTTGGTTGCTATTGTTCCGAGCAGGCCGACTGTTGGCACTTGGCCGCTCATTGCGGCGGGTTTCTGCCGGCTTGGCCGGCGTTGGCACTGGCGTTGGGGCCACTGGCCGACTTTGTTCAGCCACCAGTTTTTCGGCGACTTTTTCAGCTTCACGGGCTTGCGCCTGTTGGGCCTTTTCGCGTTCCTTCTTAGCCGTTAACTGCTTGATGAACTTTTCATCATTCCCAGCGACTGGCCGCGGATTGCCGTTCGCCTGTGTGGCGCGCCCAGCGCGCGGCATTGGGCTGGTCGTCCGGTTTATGAAGCGATTGTCTCCGCGGCGATCGTCACGGCGACCATTGCGATTGTCGCTACGCTGGTCATTGCTACGCGGATTGCGCTGATCTTGCGGCCGATTTTGCTGCCGGCCGGCGGGGCGATTGCCTTGCGTACCTTGACCTTGGCTGCGCCGGTCATCTTGACCGAAGCGGCCTTTGCTGCGGTTGTTGGCCTGCGTGTTATGCGGCCGGCGAATCGCGGACTTGCTGATCAGTGTTTTGCCATCGGCCGTTTTCTGCGGCATGTGGTGCGTGCCCGGCGCGGCTTTTTTGGCTTCCGCCGGCTTCGCCTCATTGGCAGGCTTGACTGCAGCAGGCTTAGCTGATTCTGGCTTAGCTGCAGTCGCTTTTGCTTCAGACTTAGCTTCGGCTGGCTTGGCAACAGGCTTCGTTGTAGCAGCCGGCTTAGCAGCGGCTTTAGCGGCAGGCTTGGCAGCCGCGGGAGCCCCTGTCTTGCTTAGCGCGCTGCGCAGCGTCTTTTCCTGACCTTCGTCAAGCGTTGACATGTGATTTTTGAATTCGATACCTTGCTGCTTGGCGGTGTCAATCACCGTCTTGCTTGGTACCCCGATTGCTTTGGCAAATTCATATACTCGTTGTTTGCCCATTTCTTCACGCTCCCTGTTAATTTTTAGGTGAGCAGCTTCAGTAACTTCTTGGCAAAGCCGTTATCTTGAACGGCAATCAGCGACCGCTGACTGCCAATGGCATCAGTCAATTCCTCAGCACTGAGGGCAAAGGAAATGGGCACTGCATAGAAGTCACTTTTATCGGAAAACTTTTTCCGGGTATTCGCTGAGGCATCGCTAGCAACCAGCACCAGTTTGGCGCTTTGGTCGCGGATGGCACCGAGGACGAACCCTTCGCCTGTGATCAGGCGGCCGGCACGCTTTGCGAGCCCCAGCAAGTTTAACGCTTGCTGCTTATTCATGCTTGATCGCCGAAAAGCTCTTGACGAGCCTTTTGATGGTCAACATAGGCGAACAACTCATCGTAAAAGCTGGGATCAATCTTGATGCTAAAGGCTTTTTCGATCAGTTGCTTCTTTTTTGCTTTTTGAACCGCGGCTGGATCGAGCGCGACATAGGCGCCGCGACCGGCTGCTTTACCAGTGGGATCGATGGCAACAGTGTTATCTTGTTGCTTCACAATGCGCACCAGGGATTTCTTCGGAAACATTTCGCCCGACAAGAGATCCTTGCGCATCGGGATTTTCCGTTTCTTCATGCGACGGCCTCCTATTCAGCAGCCGAATCAGACGCTGCTTGATCATCATCAGGCAAGTCAACGGTTGCTTCTTCAAGGGCTTCATCGTTTTCTTCGAGTTCTTCGTCATCGACAAACTCAACATCGGATTCGGCCTTGATGTCGATCTTGTAGCCGGTGAGCTTAGCCGCCAGCCGGGCGTTTTGACCCTTTTTACCAATAGCCAAAGACAACTGGTGGTCAGGCACAATGACCGTGCAAGAGCGGTCGTTGTCTTCGTCGTTGAACTGCACCGCAATCACTTGGGCTGGGTTCAAGGCGTTGGCAATGTAATCCACTGGGTCTTCTTCGAATTGAACGACATCCATGTTTTCACCAGACAGTTCGTTCACCACCGCCTGCACTCGCGCCCCGCGCGGGCCAACCGTGGTGCCGACTGGGTCAACGGATGGGTTCGTTGAGCGCACGGCAATTTTGGTGCGATCGCCAGCTTCACGGGCAATCCCAGCGATTTCGACCGTACCATCAAAGATTTCTGGCACTTCTTGTTCAAACAAGCGCTTGACCAAACCAGGGTTGGTGCGACTAACAAAGACTTGCGGGCCCTTGCTGGTGTTTTCCACCTTCGTCACGAACACTTTGATGCGATCATGAGGTTCATATTGTTCATTCGGCATTTGGTCTTGGCGGCCGAGGACCGCTTCGATTTTGCCAAGGTTCACATAGATGAACTTGTTATCGCGGCGCTCCACTTCCCCAGTCATGATTTCATTTTCATACTGAGAGTATTCGTCGTAGATAATGCCGCGTTCTGCTTCGCGCACCCGCTGCATAATGACCTGCTTAGCGGTTTGGGCGGCAATCCGACCAAAATCCTTCGGGGTCACTTCAAACTTAATGTTATCGCCGACTTCGTAAGCCTTGTTGATACTCAAAGCTTCCTTGAGGCTGACTTCCAGCCGCGAGTCGAAGACTTCTTCAGTCACTTCCTTGACCGCATAAACGTGAATGTCGCCTTTTTTGGCGTCAAACTCAACATCCACATTCTGGGCCTGGTTGTAATTACGCTTGTAAGCTGAGGCCAAGGCGTCTTCCAACGCGTCGATCACAACTTCCTTTTTGACTCCTTTTTCAGTTTCAAGGGCGTCAAGCGCTTCAATCATTTCCTTTGACATGTTGATCCTTCCTTTACCAGGCGGCAAACCGCCGGATTAAAATTCAATCGCTAACCGGGCGTTGGCAATGCTGGCGCGGTCAAACACTTGGTCAAACCGGCGCGCCTTGTCCTTCAACGTTAACGTCAGCTCGGTGGCGGTTAAAGCTTTCAAAGTGCCTTCGAACACTTTTTTCCCATCGAGCTTTTGAAACAGTGAGATATGAATATACTCACCGATGGCATTTTCAAAATCCTGCTCAGATTTGAGCGGGCGTTCTGCGCCTGGTGAGGAAACCTCTAAGAAATAGGCTTGTGGAATCGGGTCAGGGTCCATCGCATCAAGTTGCTCAGACAAGCTTTCTGACACCGCCACGCATTCATTCAATGCGATGCCGCCTGGCTTATCAATATAGACCCGCAAGTACCAGCTGCCGCCTTCCTTGACGAACTCGATATCGCTCAGCTCAAAGTGGTTTGCCTCTAAAATTGGATCAACGAGCGTTTTCACTGTATCGACAACCGTGCTCAAGTCTTTCCCCCCTTTTGGTTGTTTGTGCGTGCTACTACCTAGCCTAAGGCGCTAGGCTTAGGCAGCCTGACGCCTACTTTCCAAGAAAAAGAGTGAGCATCTCTGCTCACTCCTTTTCAAAGGATTTAACTACTAGATGTAACTTACCATAGAATAGGCCTTTTTGCAAACGCGATTACTATTGAGGCTTAGTGGGACGGGCCGCGCGTGTGAGCGGGGTGGCTCTGGACGAGGGGCTACTGCGGGGGCCGGCTGGAGCCATAGGGCGGTCTCCAGCCTCAACGATGAGCCAGCATCGCGCTATCGCGCTCAACGATGTCTCATCGTTGCCCCCAGTTGCCCCTCGTCCGCCGCCACTCCACTCTCACCCGCTAGATAACACATCAATCACCCAAGGTATATTCAAGCTTGCTTGAGCATCAGGAACGATTTAGATAGGCCATTTGTTCCAGATAACTCTGTTTGCCTTACTATACTTGAGCGTTTAGCAATTTTCGTGACACCATTTCCGTGGCTGCTACATCTGTATTGCCGGTCACGTGGGCGGAGCTGGGGGCGCGAGGCCAGCCGTGAAACGAAAATAAGCCTTTAACCTGCGCACTTGGCAGGCTAAAGGCTTATTTTCGCGGCAGTTGTGAAGACGCACTGGAGCGAAGCGACTGCGGCTTCACAACTAGGTTGGAGACCGCTTTATGGCTCCAACCGGCCGCACCGCAGGCCTCGCGCCCCAAGCGGAGCCCCCCACCTAGCCATAGAAGGGCTAGAACAGGTTATCGAACAAGGACAGCTGGTTTTCATCCGGCAAATCATCTAGCACGTGGTTTTCAGTCATGTAATCGATCAACGTCTTGGAAACCTTGCCGCGGTTGGCGAGGTCTTCCTTCGACAGAAATGGCTTTTCTTCCCGGGCCGAGACGATTTGCTTCGCAACGTTATCGCCCAAGCCTGGCACGGCGCGGAATGGCGCCAGCAGCGTGTGATCATCCACAATCAGGAAGTCATGCGCATCGGAATGGTTGATGTCGACCATTTTGATTTTGAACCCGCGTTCCAGGCACTCGTTCGCCAGTTCCAAAATCGTGAGCAGACTCTTTTCCTTCGCCGAGGCGTCGTTGCCTTGATCCGTGATGGCTTTGATGGCGGCCTTGGTGGCTTCTTTACCATGGCTCATCGCCACCAAGTCGAAATCTTCGGCGCGGACAGAGAAGTAGGAAGCGTAGTACACCAGCGGGAAGTACACTTTGAACCACGCAATGCGCAGTCCCATTAGGTCATACGCGGCCGCGTGGGCCTTCGGGAACATGTACTTGATTTTCAGGCAGGAATCAATGTACCAGTCTGGCACATTGGGGTTGTCTCGCATCGCCTTCTGCCAGTCGTCAGGAATCCCGCGGCCTTTACGCACGTGCTCCATGATGTTGAAGGCCATGGAGTCATCCATCCCCCAGTGAATCAGGTCCATCATGATGTTATCACGACAGCCGATCACTTCTTTAATGGTGACTTTCCCCTGCTGAATCAGCTCTTCGGCGTTGCCCAACCACACATCCGTCCCGTGAGACAAGCCGGAAATCTGCAGGAGTTCAGAGAATTTCTTCGGATGCGTTTCTTCCAGCATCCCACGCACGAAGCGGGTCCCGAATTCTGGCACGCCCAGCGTCCCGGTTTTCGAATTGATCTGCTCTTCGGTGACGCCTAGGACTTCCGGACTGGAAAACAGGGACATGACACCAGGGTCATCCATGGGAATCGATTTTGGATCGACCCCAGAGAGATCTTGCAGCATACGAATCATGGTCGGGTCATCATGCCCCAGCACATCCATTTTCAAAATGTTGTCGTGAATCGAATGGAAATCAAAGTGGGTGGTTTTCCAAGCTGCGGTTTGATCATCGGCTGGGTACTGAATCGGTGAAAAGTCGTAGATATCCATATCTGCCGGCACAATCAAAATCCCCGCCGGATGCTGACCCGTTGTGCGCTTCACCCCGGTGGCGCCTTTGGCCAAGCGGTCAATTTCCGCCCCGCGCAGCATCTGCCCGGTGTCGCGTTCGTAGGCTTTGACGTAACCATAAGCGGTTTTATCCGCCACGGTGCCAATGGTCCCGGCCCGGAAGGCGTGATCTTCCCCGAACCGCACTTTGATGTAGTTATGGGCCACTGGTTGGTAGTCCCCGGAGAAGTTCAGATCGATATCAGGCACCTTATCACCATGGAACCCAAGGAAAGTTTCAAAGGGAATATCCTGCCCGTCTTTGGCTAGCTCGGCGCCACACTTGGGGCACTGCTTGTCCGGCAAGTCAAACCCGGAGCCGTACTCCCCTTTGGTGAAGAATTCCGAGTACTGGCACTCTGGGCAGCGGTAATGTGGCGGCAGTGGATTGATTTCGGTAATCCCAGACATGGTCGCGGCCAAACTCGAACCGACGGAACCACGAGAACCAACCAAGTACCCGTCTTTGTTCGATTTTAAAACCAGCTGTTGGGCGATGTTGTAAATCACCGAGAACCCATTGCCGATGATGCTCTTGAGCTCTTTATCGAGCCGCGCCTGCACGATTTCTGGCAGCGGATCGCCGTAAAGCCGGTGCGCCGTCGTCATCACGTCATTTTGCAGGTGTTCCTCCACGCCGGGAATATCTGGCGTGTAGAGCTTGGTTTTAACTGGCGTAATGTCATCATCGATCATATCCGCCACTTGGTGCGTGTTCTCAACGACTAGGTGGTGTGCCAGTTGGTCGTCCTTCAGCCAGGCAAAAGCATCCAGCATCTCTTGGGTCGAGCGAAAATGCACATCTGGCAGCTCATGGCGATTCAGTGGATTGGCCCCGCCTTGACTGTGAATCAAAATCTTGCGATAAATCGCATCGGTGGGATCAAGATAATGCGCATCCCCTGTGGCCACCACCGGCTTGCCTTGTTCCTGGCCGATTTTGATGATTTGCTTGATGATTTCTTGCAAATGGGCCTGGCCTTGAATCAAACCGCCCTCAATCAGGGGCTGGTAGTTGGCCAGCGGCTGGACCTCCAGGTAGTCATAGAACTTGGCCTTGGCGGCAGCTTCGGCATAGCCTTTTTGCATGGCGGCCACAAAGACTTCGCCAGAAGCACAGCCAGAGCCAACCATTAGGCCTTCACGCAGCTTCTGGAGCTGGCTGCGCGGCACCCGTGGCAGGCGGTAGTAGTATTTAACATTCGACAGTGAGACGAGTTTGAACAAGTTTTTCAGTCCAGCTTGGGTCTTGGCCATAATCACCGCATGCACTGGCCGGCTTTGCTTGTAAGCATCGTCTTCACCAATGCGGGAGTTCAGTTCATTAAGCTTGGTGATGCCGTACATGCTCTTGGCTTCTTTTTCCAAGGCATACATCAAATAACCGGTCGCCTCGGCATCGGCGTTGGCCCGGTGGTGATGATTCAGGCTGATTTTGTAGGCCTTGCTCAACGTATCCAGTTTATGATTTTTCCGTTCCGGATGCAGCATCCGCGAGAGCTCCAGCGTATCAATAACCGGATTTTGAATGGTTTCTTCATTCATCCGTTGATAAGCCGTGTTCAAAAAGCCCACGTCGAAAGTGACGTTATGGCCACACATGATAGTGCCTTCACAGAACTGGCGGAAGAGATGTAGTACATCGGCTTCAGACTTGGAACCGCGCACCATTTCATCGGTGATATGGGTCAAATTGATGGTGGTTTCCGACAACGCGAACCCTGGGTCGATCATTTCCTCGAAATTATCGATCACCTTACCGTCTTTCATCTTCACAGCGGCCAATTCGATAATTTTGTCGTAAACGGCAGACAGTCCGGTGGTTTCGATATCAAACACGACATAAGTGTCTGATTCCAAATCCCGAGGGTCATCAGCTTGATAAGCCACCGGCGTGCCGTCATCCACCAAGTTGACTTCCACACCGTAGAGCATTTTCAGTCCGGCCTTGGTCGCGGCTGTATGCGCTTCTGGATAGGCTTGCAGCCCGGCATGGTCAGTCACCGCAATGGCAGAATGGCCCCAGGCTTTGGCGCGAGCCACATAAGCCGAAATGCTAGGCATGGCGTCCATCTGGCTCATGTTGGTGTGCAAATGCAACTCGATGCGCTTCTCACCCTCAGCGGTATCTTGGGGCGCGGCGTGATGCACTTCTTCAATCGCTTGGGCGTTCACCGTGAGTTCGCGCGAGTAGTTATCTTCTTGAACACTGCCGCGAATGCGCAACCAAAGCCCCGGTTTGATGCGCTCAAACGCAGCCTCATCGTCGGCGTCATTGCTGAATTTTTTCACCACAAAACTCGAGGTGTAGTCGGTCACTTTGAAAATCAAAAGCGAGCGCTTTGAGCGCAGTTGCCGCACCTCGGCATCAAAGGCATAGCCCTCGATGACCACTGAGCGTTCTTCTTGGGTAATGGCCACCATTTGGGTCGGTTCATCGCTGGCCTTGATGTTGCGACCAAGCTGAATCGGGCCGTTGCTAGCGGCTGGCGCTTGTTCGCGCTGTGCCACCACCGCCTGCGCTCGTTTGGCCAAGGCTGCGGCTTGCTCAGCTTTTTGAGCCTGAAAAGCCGCCAGTTTGGCCTGGGTTTCCCCAGCATCCACTCGGGCCACCAAGTTGACCCCAGGGAGACCAACTTGCGCATAGGTTTCGGTGAGTTTACCCAGCCCTTGGTTGATCAAAAAGCCTCGCACCGGCTCATTTTCCGCTGTGAGTGTGATTTTACCGTCCTCAAACTGCGGGGTTTGGCGCATGCAGGTTTCTTGAACAATTGCGGACTCAATCTGCGCATGGGCCACGACATAAGACCAATAAGCGGACAGCTTGTCAGCACCCAGGTCGACCTGCCGCGGGTTGATGCGCAAGGTGGTTTTGGCGATGGTTTTGAACGCCGCCGTCAAATGCGCCTCAAGTTGCACATAAATGGCATAAGGCAACACTTGGTCGGTATTCAGAGTAAAGTCATACCGCTTGGTTTGGCTATGCACCGTGACCGTTTCAACGCTTGCGTGGGCTAGGCTGTCATCTTCGCTAATTTGCTGCGGCAATTGCAGCTGCTCGACCAGCTTCGCAAACATTTCCTCTTTCGATAGTGCCAAATCGGCCACACTCCTTTTTTGTCATGCAACTATCGTAACCCGAAACTAGTGATTGAACAAGCCGCCATCACTGGGGTCAATACACGAAAAAACGCCGGCATCAAAGCGATGCCGGCGTCCTCATTACTTTAGGCTTGATCAAGCAAAATCTTCAAGGAAGCAGTGAGCTCGTCGGCTTTCACCTCCAGGGTTTCACCGGATTTACGTAGCTTGAGTTCTACGATTTCATCAGCGGCTTTCTTGCCGACGGTGACCCGCACTGGCAACCCAATCAAATCCGCATCCGCAAATTTGACCCCAGGGCGTTCGTTGCGATCATCGACCAACACCTCATACCCGGCTGCTTCCAGCAACTTGGTAATTTTCGCAGTGAGATCGGCTTGGTCTTGCTTCTTCAAGTTAACCGGCACCACGTGAACGTCGAATGGCGCCACCGCCCGCGGCCAAACCAGCCCGTGTTCATCGAGGGTTTGTTCCGCAATCGCTGACAGCAAACGCGACACCCCGATGCCATAAGAGCCCATGATGATCGGCTTGGCGCGGCCGTTTTCATCCAAGAAGTTGGCCCCCATCGCTTCGGTGTAGCGCGTGCCTAGCTTGAAGATATGGCCGATTTCGATGCCTTTGGTGAAGTGCAGCACCCCTTCGCCGTCTGGGGACAGTTCCCCTTCCGTCACAAAACGAATGTCGGCAGTTTGAGCCGGCGTGAAGTCACGGCCGAGGTTGACGTTCTGCAGATGCTGGTGAGCGGCATTGGCGCCAGCCACCATGTTGGCACTGCCGGTCAGGCTGTTGTCAGCAATGATGGTGACATCCTCATCGACGTTCACCGGCCCGATATTGCCGATTTCACAGTGCATGTACTGCTCAACTTGCTCTGGCGTGGCCATATCTAAGAAGTCAGCGTTCAGCAGGTTCTTCAGCTTGACGTCATTGACGTCATAGTCGCCGCGGACCAAAGCCAGCACCGGCTTTTCGTCGGCGATGAACAGCACTGCTTTGATCAGCTTGCTGGCAGGAATCGCCAGGAATTCAGCCACCTCAGCAATGGTCTTGGCGTCTTTGGTGTCAACCGTGGTCAACTCGCCCAGGTCTTCGTGGCTAGGCGTTGGCACGGTCATACTGGTGGCCATTTCAAGGTTGGCTGCATAGTCGGAGCCATCCGAGTAGACAATGGTGTCTTCCCCGATCGGCGCAATGGCAGAAAATTCCTTGGAGTCTTTGCCACCCATCGCGCCGCCATCCCCAACAATGGCCCGGAAGTCCAAGCCGAGTTCGTTAAAGATGTTGGTGTAGGCTTTTTCCATCTGATTGTAAATGGTATCCAAGTCTTCCAAGTTCGCGGTGAAGGAGTAGACATCTTCCATGATGAATTCCCGGGAACGGAGCAAACCATAACGTGGCCGATCCTCATCGCGATACTTGGTTTGGATTTGGTACAAAACCAGTGGCATCTTCTTGTATGAGTTCAGGTCATTGCGGACCAAATCGGTGAAGGTTTCTTCGTGGGTTGGGCCGAGAATGAAGTCGCGATCATGGCGATCCTTCAGCTTGAACAGATTTGGACCGTAAGTTTCATACCGGCCGGATTCTTGCCACAATTCTGCTGGCAAGAGGCTTGGCATCCGCATTTTCACGGCATCGATTTTGGTCATTTCAGCATCGATGACCTTTTCGATTTTGGCCAGCACCCGGTCAGCGAGCGGCAAATAGGCATAAGCGCCCGCCGCCACCTGGCGAATAAAGCCAGAGCGCAGCATCATTTGGTGTGACTTGGCCTCCGCCGTACTTGGCACTTCTTTAACGGTGGGGATGAACATTCGAGATTGTTTCATTAACTTTTTGCCTCCAAAGCATTTCGATTAAAAACTGCGCATGATATCGTTGATGGTCACCGCGATGATTAAGGCGAACATGATGCCCGCCCCAATCAGCGTCACCATACTTTCGTGTTCTTGTTTCAGCGGCTTGCGGCGAATCAGTTCAATCAGATTCAGCAGCAGCTTGCCCCCATCCAGCACTGGAATGGGAATTAAATTCATGATGCCTAAGTTGACACTCAGCGCCGCCAAGAACACTACCAGGGATGCGATACCGGCCTTAGCTGCCGAGGCGGTCATCGTGTAGATGCCCACTGGCCCGGCTAATTGATTCAGGGAGAAGTGGCCCGTGACCATTTGCCCCAAGACATGGAAGATGGAGCTGGCCACCCCCCAACTCGCGGTGAAGCCATACTTGATGGCCCCTAGCGGATTGTGGCTAACGGCGGTGTACACCCCGATGGTACCTTGTTTGCTTGGGGTAATGGTGAGGTGCTGGGTGACGCCGGCCTTGGTTGCCACCAACTTGACGGGTTGCCCTTTATGTTTGGCCAAAATTGGGCCAATATCTTCAAAGCTATGGATCTTTTGGCCGGCAATGGTCTGAAGATGTGAATCGGCTTTCAACCCCGCCACGGCCGCTGGCGAATTCGGCTGAATTTGGCCGATTTGATTCGTATTAGTGACCGCGACCCCATTGGCTAGGCCTAAACCGATGAACACCACAATTGCCAGCAGGAAGTTGTTCAACGGCCCGGCAAAATTGACCAGCATCCGTTTCCACAACTTGGCATTTTGAAACTGCACATCTTCCGGGGCAATCACGACTTCCGTGCCATCTTCTTCGATGATGGTCGCATCATGATCCACCCGCCAGGTCTTCAGTTCACTTTCATCGCCGTTGGCATAACCGCTGACTTCAAGGGCGTGCACCAAGTCGACATGATCGACCTGCACCGGAATGCCGCCTTGCAAGGTGGTTTTTTGACTTAAGTTGATGCGGCTGACCACGCCTTGTCCATTGGTTTCAATGGCGAGCATCGTGCCTGGTTTGATTTCATCATCTTCGTCTTGCCAACCCGCCATCCGCACATACCCGCCCAGTGGCAGTAGCCGCAAGGTATAGGTGGTGTGGTGCCGGTGCCAAGCGACGAGCTTGGGGCCCATGCCGATGGAAAACTCCCGCACCAAAATCCCGGACCATTTAGCAAAAATGAAATGTCCGAATTCATGGACTAGCACTAAGATGACGAAGACAATCAAAAATTGAATGATGGTAGTCATGAATCGTTCCTTTCCGGCTTATAGAATACCGAAGAAGTGAATCATCGGCAGCACCAGCAGCAAGCTATCAAAGCGATCGAGGATGCCGCCGTGCCCAGGCAAAATCTTGCCAGAGTCTTTGACGCCATAGAAGCGCTTGAGCGCGGATTCGATCAAATCGCCTAGGGAGCCAATAATCGACAACACCAAGGCAATCCCCATCATTGGCCAGAAGCCATACGCTTGCGGGAAGAATTGCAGGTAAATGGCGGCAAAAATCAACGCCACCACATTACCGCCAATGCTCCCTTCCCAAGTTTTGTTGGGACTGATGGCAGGCCACAGTTTATGTTTGCCCAAGGCGCGCCCGACAAAGTAAGCCCCCGAGTCAGTGAGCCACACAATGATCATGGCAAACAGCAAGGTATCCAAGCCGCCAGCCGGGCTATTGCGAACCGCGATCAAATAATGAAACCCAGTGCCGATGTAGAAAATCGATAAGGTCGACACCGCCACATCATCGTAGGTCACCCGATTTTTGCTGGCCACGGTATGCAGCAGCAGGAGCACCACCACCACATAGACGATATCCAGCCGCGAAATAAAGCTTGGCACCCAAGCCATCATATTGTCCGGCAAGGTTACCGCCAAAATTCCGATGGCAGAAATCAGAAAATCAAAGGAAACGATAATGCGTTTGCGCATGATAAAGACTTCTGACAAGGCCACCAAAGCCAAGGCTGACCCGGCAATTTCAAGCCAGATCCCACCTAAAATCAAAATCGGGATAAAAATCGCCAACGCGACGACTGCGGTAATGATTCGCTGTTTCATTAAAGATAACCCTCCATGTTTCGCTTATTTGAGTCCGCCAAAGCGCCGATCACGGCTTTGATAGTCAGCAATGCAGGCCTGCAGCGTCGCGGCGGTGAAATCTGGCCAGAACGTGTCGGTAAACACCAGCTCGCTGTACGCCAGCTGCCAAAGCAGGAAATTTGAAATGCGTTCTTCCCCGCTGGTTCTAATCAACAGATCGGGATCAGCAAGCTCACCTAAGGGCTGCGTCATCAGATGGTCAGCGATAGTTTCCGCATCAATGGCGCTGGGATCAATTTTGCCTGCGGCTGCTTCAGTCGCAATCGCCTGGGTGGCCTGAATCAATTCGTCGCGGCCGCCATAATTCAAGGCAAAATTCAAAATCATACCGGTATTCGCCGCGGTATCCGCCATCGCATCGCGGGCGGCTTGCTGGGTTTTGGCTGGCAGTGCCGCCAGTTCGCCCATCACCATGACGCGCACGTTTTCTTCAATCAGTTCCGGCATAAAGGTGCCGAAGAAATCCACCGGCAGCCGCATCAGATAACTGACTTCGCTGGTCGGCCGTTTCCAATTTTCGGTAGAAAAGGCGTATAACGTCAAAACCTTCACGCCGAGGTGGCTGGCTGCCTTCGTGATGGTTTTAACGGTTTCCATGCCTTGCTTATGGCCGGCCACTCGCGGTAAATGGCGCTGTTTGGCCCATCGCCCGTTACCATCCATGATAATGGCGACATGAGCGGGTATCCGCGCCGGGTCTAACGCATGCGCTAACTCTGCCACACTGAATCCTCCTGTTCCCAAACGCTTATAGTCTTATTGATTGTAGCAGAAATCAGGCGGTTTAAACAGCAACGTCCGCCGCCCTAATCAAAAAGCTGACCAGGCGGCCTCCCAAAATGGGAGCGCACTGGCCAGCCGAAGGCAATCAGCCTTCTTTGATTTCGGCTTCTTTTTCCGCGGCGATTGCTTCAAGCCGCTTGGCTGAAGCATCGGTCACCTTTTGAACGGCCTTTTCATCGCGGTGCAAATCGTCCTCCGTGATCTCGCTGGCTTTTTCCTGCTTCTTGAGCTTGTCCAAGGCATCGCGCCGGACATTGCGAATCGCGATTTTGGCTTCTTCTTCATACTTGCCGACTTCTTTGGCAATTTCTTGCCGGCGTTCCCCAGTGAGCTGTGGCACCACTAAGCGAATGGCGTTACCGTCATTGGCCGGATTAATCCCGAGGTCGCTGGCATTCAGTGCGGCCTCAATGTCCTTCAGCGCCGTTTTGTCATAAGGGGTGATCAACAGCACCCGGGCTTCTGGCACCGTGATGGCGGCAATTTGGTTCAGTGGCGTATCAGCACCGTAGTAACTCACCGTGATGCGGTTGAGTAAGCTGGCATTGGCCCGGCCGGCCCGAATGTTGCCTAGCTGACGGCCCAGTGCCTCTTCAGTCTTTTTCATTTGCGTTTCCGCTTCAGCAATGATTGGATTGGCCATGTTATTCTCTCCCTTTAATGGTCGTGCCGATGTTTTCACCTTCAACGACCTTCTTGATGTTGTCCGGATCGTTCAGGTTGAAAACGACCAGCGGAATGTCATTATCCATCGACAGCGTGCTAGCCGTGGAGTCCATGACATGCAAATCTTTGTTGATGATGTCCATGTGGGTCAACTCTTCAAACTTCACCGCAGAAGCATCCTTATTCGGATCTGCCGAGTAAACGCCATCGACCCCATTTTTGGCCATCAAGATCACATCGGCATCGATTTCAGCCGCCCGTAAAGCCGCAGTGGTATCCGTGCTGAAGTATGGATTCCCGGTGCCGCCAGCAAAAATCACGACCCGGCCTTTTTCCAAGTGCCGCACGGCCTTGCGCCGGATGTAAGGTTCAGCGATTTGGCGCATTTCGATGGAGGTTTGCACCCGCGTTGGTACACCCAGGTTTTCCAGGCTGTCCTGGAGCGCCAAGCCGTTCATCACCGTTGCCAGCATGCCCATGTAGTCCGCCTGCGCGCGCTCCATGCCCATCTGGGCGCCAGTTTCACCCCGCCAGATGTTGCCGCCGCCGCAGACGATGGCAATCTGCACGCCTAGTTCGTGGACCTTTTTAATTTGTTCAGCGATTAATTTAATCACTGGGGGCTGAATGCCAAAGCCGTTCGCGCCGCCTAAGGCTTCACCGCTCACCTTCAGTACAATGCGTTTATATTTGATCATGATGAATTGTCCCTTCTTATTTGCTGGTATCAGTTTACCATATTCAACCCCACCGCTGGGCTTTCGCCGCGGGAATTATCAAAATCTTGACTACCTACGCCCTAGCAAAAAGCAGCCTCCTCTTGCGGGGAAGCTGCCTTAAGTTAAGCCTTAGTCTTTGATTTGACCCATCACTTCATCAACAAAGTTATCTTGCTTCTTTTCGATCCCTTCGCCGACTTCGTAACGGACAAAGCCCTTCACCGTGGCGCCTTTGCTCTTGGCAAATTGGGCAACCGTTTGGTCTGGGTCCTTGACGTATTCCTGGTCAACCAGGGAGCTTTCGCTCAGCCACTTGTTGACCCGGCCTTCAACGATGCGTGGCACAATCTTCTCAGGCTTGCCTTCATCAAGCGTTTCCTTGGTGAAGATGTCGGTTTGCTTCTTCAGTTCATCAGCTGGTACTTCGCTCCGGTCGAGGTAAGTGGGGTTGATCGCCGCCACGTGCATCGCGATGTCGCGCGCGGTTTCGTCATCCCCGCCAGCCAAAGTCACCAAAGCGGCAATTTGGCCACCATTGTGCAGGTACGCGCCAAAGTGGTCGCCATCTTCTTTTTCCACGACGGTGAACCGACGCAGGTCGATCTTTTCACCAATGACCGCGGTCAACGCCTTAGCGGCATCATCCAAGCTCTGGCCGTCAACATCCAAGGCCAATGCGGCGGTCAGGTCAGCTGGCTTGCCGGCAACAATCGCAGCGCCGGCTGCCTGAACAAAGTTTTGGAACTTGTCGTTGCTAGCCACAAAGTCGGTTTCGGAGTTCACTTCGATGATCGCGGCGGTGTTGCCGTCAACCGTGATCGCCGTCAAGCCTTCAGCCGCAATGTTGCCGCTCTTCTTCGCCGCTTTCGCCAACCCTTTTTCACGCAGGACGTCGATGGCCTTTTCCATGTCACCATCAGCCGCCACCAGTGCCTTTTTGGCGTCCATCATCCCAACTTGAGTGCGGTCGCGTAGTTCCTTGACTTGTTTAGCAGTAATCGCCATTGTAGTTCCTCCTTGTTTTGTCTAAAAAAGTCGCCTGCGCCTGCATTTGCTGCAAAGCACAGACGACTGAGTCTTACTTATTTATTATTTTGCTTGGTTATCGTTGTCGCCTTCAACGGCTTCAACAATGTCTTCGATCGAGTCAGCCTTGGCGTCTTCAGCTGGTGCCTGAACGTCTTGCTGGTCGTCTTGGTCTTCACCCTGGTTGCCTTCGATGATGGCATCGGCCATCTTGGCGGTGATCAGACGAACGGCGCGAATCGCGTCATCGTTTGATGGGATGATGACATCGATGTCATCTGGATCGGAGTTGGTATCAACCATCGCCACGATCGGAATGTTCAGCTTTTGTGCTTCCTGAACGGCAATCTTTTCCTTGCGAGGGTCAACGATGAAGATCACATCTGGGATGCGAGGCATGTCTTCGATCCCGCCCAAGAACTTGGTCAGCTTTTCTTGCTGCTTCTTCAGCAAGGAAACTTCTTTCTTAGGCAGCTTGTCGAAGGTGCCGTCAGTGGCCATCTTCTTGATGTCCTTGAGGCGCTTGATCCGGGTCTGGATGGTGTTCCAGTTGGTCAAGGTCCCACCGAGCCAACGGTGGTTAACGTAGTACTGGCCGGCGCGAGTTGATTCTTCAGCAATCGCATCTTGGGCCTGCTTCTTGGTCCCAACGAACAGGAATACGCCGCCGTCAGCAGCTTCGTCCTTGACGAAGTTGTAGGCGTCGTCAATCATCTTAACGGTCTTTTGCAGATCGATGATGTAGATACCGTTCCGTTCGGTGAAGATGAATGGCTTCATCTTTGGGTTCCAGCGACGAGTCTGGTGACCGAAGTGGACACCAGCTTCAAGCAGTTGTTTCATGCTTAATACAGACATGTGTAGTCCTCCATATGGTTTTATTCCTCTCAAGGTCGTCAGCTCGCCGCCCCACTTCTCCCGAAGCACCGGGGCGACAATCTTACCTTGATGTGGTTTGTGCTTTTCACACTCAGATGATTATACAGAAATACTTCTGTTTATGCAAATACTTTAACAGCCGGGCAGGGCGGCCTCCGCAGGCAGGAGCGAAAGCGGGGTGGCCAGCGCTTTGAGCCTCGCTTTGCGAGTCTTAAAGTCGCGGCTTGTTCTAAGCCAACAAGTTGGCTAAGAACAATTTCACCCCTGAGCCCCTGCCTGCTCCGGCTGCCCTGCCCTACTGTGATGTGTTGCTGTTCGATACTGTACCTTCGAGATTGAGCAAACATGCGCCGCTGTCCAAGAGCGTATCACTTTTTCTACCACTCAACTTTCTTGTCAGCGAGGAACGCCTCTTTCGCTTTACGACTTTGGTGCTTGAAGTGCCACTCGGCGGATAAGGCGTCGTGTTCGTTGGTGAAGGCTTCTTGATAAAGTAGGCGCACGGGACGGCGGGTTTTGGTGTATTTGGCGCCTTTGCCGGCGTTGTGGGTGGCAACGCGGGCTTCAACGTCGGTGGAGTAGCCGCCGTAAAAGGTGCCGTCAGCGCAAAGCAAAACGTAAAAATAATAGCTATCCATAGAGTAAGTGTTCCACCTCCGGCGTGTAGTGGCTACTTTCATCATAAACCACCAATGGCGGCATGATGCGAAGGCCATCCGGTTTACCGGCGCGAATGCCTTCTATCAACACCATGTTGGCTTCCTGGTTGGCCCGCGGGTGAATGAAACGCAACTTCTTAGGCGCAAGTTTCGCAGCGGCCATAGTGCTCAAAAGCTCCTCCAAGCGGTCAGGTCGATGGACGAAAAAGGCTTTACCTTGATACTTGAGCAGCGCGCTAGCGGTTTGGCAGACCGTGGCAAAGTCAGTGGTGAGTTCGTGGCGGGCCAAGGCGAGGTGATCGTTGGGGTTGGTTTTACTGTGCGGGCTGACTTTGAAATACGGCGGGTTGCAGACCACCACGTCAACGGAATCTTTGGCCACAACCTCCGGGGTGGTTTTGAGATCGCGCGTCAGCACCTCTACATTTGCCAGCTCATTCAAGGCGACACTGCGGCGCGCCATTTCTGCCAGGCGCGGCTGCAGTTCCACCAAAGTCACCCGCTGATCGGTGCGCCGAGCGACAAATAAGCCGACGGCGCCGTTGCCAGCCGCAAGATCCACCACCCGGCTGTGTTGGCCAATCTCGGCAAACGCCGCCAGGACAACGGCATCTAAGGAAAAAGCGAATAACTTGGGGCTTTGGATGATTTTGATGCCCACACTGGCGAGTTCATCAATGCGTTCATCAGGCTGAAGGGTTGGTTGCGTCATTAAAGTGGTCCTTTCTACAGCTATCAACTATTGTGGTATAATTTATCGAACTTAATGCTAGTGGCAACGCGCCACGAGTCTTGAATGGAAGGATTAAAAAAGATGTTTTATTCATTTATCCGCGGGTTGGTCCGGATTTTGATTTTGATCATCAACGGCAACACCCATTATGAAAATAAAGAAGCGTTGCCTGACGGGCCTTACGTCCTAGTCGGTCCGCATCGCACCTGGCTCGATCCGGTGTTTTTCGGGTTGGCCGCTAGCCCCCGCCAGTTCGCAGTCATGGGCAAGGACGAGCTCTTCGAAAATCCGGTGCTGGGCTGGTTTTTGCGCCACATGCATGCCTTTGGCGTTAACCGGGCCAATCCCGGTCCAAGTGCCATTAAAACACCGGTGCGCCTGCTAAAGCAAGGTCAATTGTCAGTGATGCTGTTTCCTTCCGGCTCACGCTATGCCAACGACCTGAAAGGCGGCGCGGTGCTGATTGCCAAACTGGCGAAGGTGCCGATTGTGCCGGCGGTCTACCAAGGCCCCATCAAATTCTCCCATGTGCTGCTGCGCAAACGCATCACGGTGCGGTTCGGTGAGCCGATTGAAGTACCAGCCGGCCGCGTCACCGATGAGATGACAGCCCAGATGGGTCTGAAAATGCAGCAGGCCTTCGATGCCATTGATAAGGAAATTGATCCGAACTTTAAGTATGTCCCCGACCAAAAGAAGTATTTGGCAGAAAAAGAGGAAGGCAAGGTCAAATGAAACCTCATTCTTTTTGGCAGCAGCTCACCCGCAAGCCTGACGTCGCCCAAACCTTGCAAAGCGATCATCAGCTCGCCCGCACCTTGACCACCCGCGATTTGATTGCGCTGGGCATCGGGGCGGTGATTGGCACTGGGATTTTCATCTTACCCGGCACCGTTGCGGCCACCACTTCAGGGCCAGCCATTACGCTGGCTTTTGTTTTGGCCGCAGTCGTGTGCTCGCTTGCGGCGATGTGCTACGCCGAGTTTGCCTCGGCACTGCCGGTAGCGGGTTCGGCGTATGCGTATGGCAGCATTGTCTTCGGCGAAATTTTTGGCTGGATCATTGGCTGGGCGCTGATTTTGGAATACATGTTGGCGGTGGCCGCGGTTTCAACGAGCTTCGCCGCTTACTTTGCCAATTTGATCAGTGGCTTTGGCCTCCACATCCCCCATGCGCTTAGCGGTGCCTTTGACCCCGCTCACGGGACTTACATCAACCTGGTGGCGGTGGTCGTGGTCCTGATTATCGGCTTGATGTTATCCCGCGGCATGACCACCTCGATGGCGGTGAACCGAGCCATGGTCTTGGTCAAACTGCTGATTATTGGCCTGTTCGTCGTGGTGGGGGCCTTTTACATCAAACCGATGAACTGGCAGCCGTTTATGCCATTCGGGTTCAAAGGGATTCTCGCTGGTGCTTCACTCGTCTTTTTTGCCTATCTTGGCTTTGACGCTGTTTCCGCCTCCGCCCCGGAGGTCAAAAACCCGCAGAAGACCCTGCCCCGGGGAATTATCGGGACCTTGATTATTGCCACGATTTTGTACGTGCTAGTGGCAGTGGTGCTGACCGGTATCGTCAAGTACACCCAGCTTAACGTAGCTGACCCGGTGACTTTCGCCTTGAACCTGATCCACCAGCCGCAGCTCGGCGGCATCATTGCTGTGGGGGCATTAGCTGGCATGTTCACCATGATGATCACCATGGTCTACAGCTCCAGCCGGCTGGTCTACGCGATTGGCCGCGATGGGTTACTGCCAAAATGGTTCGGTAAAGTCACCCACCAGCTGCCTTTCAACGCCTTGTGGACAGTGACCTTGATTATTGCGGTCATGGGCGGGTTCGTGCCGCTGACGCAACTCGTCAATCTCGTGAACATCGGCACCTTGATTGCCTTCGCCTTTGTCAGTCTGGGGATCATTCCGCTCCGCAAGCATGAGCAAATTGACAACCACGGCTTCCAGGTGCCTGGCTATCCGGTGGTGCCAATTATCTCGTTTCTCTTCTGCCTGCTTTTGATGAGTCAGCTAAGCGCCGAAACTTGGGTCATGAGTCTCATCTGGTTCGGCATCGGCATGGTCATTTACTTCGCTTACGGGTACCGCCACGCCAAGTAAATTGCTCACGCAAAAATAGCGTCATCCCTTCACGCAAGGATGACGCTATTTTTGTGGCCTATTCCAGCTGTTGGGCGTAATGAATCCAGCCTACTTCCTTAGTGGCCACCTGATCATACAAGTGCTGGGCGCCCAAGTTGGTGGTGCGGGTTTGCCAGATCATCTCTGCGCATCCCTGCGCCTTGGCCCAGTCGCCGCTAGCGGCGGTGAGGGCACGGGCGAGGCCTTGCTGGCGGAATGGCGCTGCTACGAATAAGTCATTCAAGATGGTCAGCGGTTTCATGGCCCGGGTTTCGTAGGTTAAATACAACAGCGCAAACCCGGCCAGCTGCCCGGTTGGTTCAGCCAACAATAGCGCGCCTTGCTGCTGGGTCAGAACACGGGTCAAAAAAGTTTGCAACTCTTCATCTGCGAATTCATGGGGTACCGTGCTCGACGCGTAGTAATCATGAAACATCGGCACCACCAGGGGCAATTCCTCAACTTTCAACGCTCTAATCATCGGTCAGTCCCCCTTTGTCTTCAGTATACGAAAAGGCCAAGGGAAACGCCACCGCGCTTGAGTGTCTTTAGTGTTCTGCCTTGGTAATATCCCCTAACAAATCGCCATCTAAATCGGCGTTCAGGAATTCTGAATCAGTGGTTGGCAGGTGTAATTGGATATCACTAAACACCTGCGTCGCCAAGGTACCGGCTGCCACTGTATAGTCCAGCACATGGCCGCCAAATTGATGGTCATCTGCCAGAAAATGCAAGTGGAACCCCGGCGAGGCCATGCCGGCGTAAAGCTGCGGCGACCAGTAGCCTAGCAAAGTGCCTGCCACCTGTTCCCGGGTAAAGACGGCTTGGTCTGCCGCCGTCGCCGCCAGGCCAGGATAGGGCCGTTGTTGCGCCTTCACTGCGCGCGTGGTCATGTGGGCAAAGGTGCCGCGGATTTGCACCGCCGCAAATAAATTATGGGTGCCAAGTGCCGCCAGCATCTGCTGCTGCACGGTAGCGGCCGCCCCGCTGATGTCACCCGCAGGCTTGAAGTCAGCAAAGTGTACGTTAGCAAAAGGCACCTCGCCGTTTTCAATCACCGTGACCTGGCCAGTGGCACTGACTTGGTAAACGACCCCATCGATCATGATCAGTTCGCCGTCAAGGCCGGTGAGGGTGCCGATGCCGGTATCACCATGCTTGAGCAGCTCCCCAATGGCCAACGTACCTTGAAACAAGCCAGGCACCAAAGCGCCTAACGTGCCATGTTGATATAAAAGCTGATTATTCACCTTGTGCCTCCTAGAATTGGTCATCCAACATCGCCGCGCCAAGCTTCGGGTTGTCGCTGTAGTCCACTGGAATATCCACGACTACCGGTCCAGGCGTGTTGAACGCTTCATCCAACACGGCATCCAGCTGACTGGGATCGGTCACTCGCAGGCCTTTGGCGCCGAAGCTTTCGGCGTATTTTACAAAGTCGACCGGGCCAAAGTCGACGCCAGCTGAACGGCCATACTTCATTTCTTCCTGAAACTTAACCATGTCATAGTAGCCATCGTTCCAGATAATGTGCACGAGGTTAGCCTTTAAGCGCACCGCTGTTTCCAGTTCGGCCGCCGAAAACAGGAAGCCGCCATCGCCGGACACGGACACCGCTTTTTCACCTGGCCGCACCAATGTGGCTGCAATCGCCCAAGGTAAGGCCACGCCCAGTGTCTGCATCCCATTGGAGAACAAGAGCCGCCGAGGTTCATAGCTGCGGAAGTGGCGCGCCATCCAAATGTAGTGACTGCCGACATCAACGGCCACGGTCATTTTGTCGGTGACCCGGGCCTGCAGGGCTGCCACAATGCTGAGGGGATGCACCCGGTTATGGGCCGCTGCTGGGGCGACATCGCGGGCCTGCAGCTGGGCCTGCAGGTCGGCCAGGTAGTTTTTAGCGGCCGGCGCCACCTGGTAACCGCGCACCAGCGGCGTCAAAATACTTAGAGTTTCGGAAATATCGCCAATCAGCTCTTCCTGCGGCTGGAAGCTTTGATCCAGTTCGCTTGGCTGGGCATCAATCACCACAATCGCCGCCTTGCCGTCGGCGTTCCAGTTCCGTGGTTCGTATTCGACCGGATCATAACCGATGGCAATCACCAAATCACTCTTTTGCAGCAACTGGTCCCCTGGCTGATTGCGGAACAGGCCGACCCGGCCAAAGAAGTTACTTTCTTGTGCGCGGGGCACAATGCCTGCGCCTTGGAAAGTCTCAACCACCGGCAAATCCGCCGTTTGGAGCAGGTCGCGCACGGCCGCAGTGACATCAGCCGACGACGCCCGCATGCCCAGCAGCAGCACGGGTAAAGCTGCTTCTTTGATGCGACGCGCCAGGTCAGTCATATCGCCAGGCGCAGCGGGACCGAGCTTGGGCGCCTTGACGGCTGCCAGCGACTGGGCAGTGGTTGGAGCATCAGTCACGTCTTGCGGCACCGACACAAAGCTGGCGCCTTGCTTACCAGAGCCGGCGGCCCGCCAAGCGTTCGCCATCAGTTCTGAAATGTTGTCAGGATCCTGCACTTCGGCCGCGTACTTGGTGATTGGGGCAAACATTTCAGCGTTGCGCATGCTTTGGTGAGCCGAACGCAGTAAGTCCTTACGTTGGACCTGGCCCGCAATGGCCAACACGGGATCCCCTTCCGCCGTCGCTGTCACCAGGCCAGTGGCAAGGTTAGCGGCCCCCGGTCCAGAGGTCGTCAGCACGACCCCTGGGTGGCCGGTGATGCGACCCACGCCAGCGGCCATGAAAGCGGCGTTTTGTTCATGGCGGGTCACCACCAGCTGCGGCGTTCGTGGATCGGTCGGATGCTCCAACTTCTCAAAGACCCGGTCGATTTTTGCCCCCGGAATGCCAAAGACAAACGGGACCTGGTGATTGATCAGGCTTTCAACAATTAAATCTGCACCATACCGCTTTTCTGTCATGTTTAAGTCTCCTCTTGAATTCGTATGTTTCAAATCATACGCCTTCTGTTTCATAAATGAAAGGGATAAGCTCAAATTGTTTTTATTTTGGGCTTTTATCTGTACTATCGATATTTGTAATCTGTATTATATTTGGGCCAAAAAAAGTCTTGCTGTTATCATCAGCAAGACTTTTTCCTTTATTCAACGGCCGTATCACCGTTTTGCAGTTCATACATATCGAAGTAACGGCCTTTTTTGGCCAACAGTTCTTCATGGGTACCACGCTCAATAATGCGCCCGGCATCCAGCACCAAGATCAAGTTAGCATCTTTAATGGTCGACAGCCGGTGGGCAATCGCAATCGACGTCCGCCCTTTGCGCAACCGGCGCAGGCCCTCTTGAATCATGGTTTCGGTTTCGGTATCAATGTTCGCCGTGGCCTCATCCAACACCAGAATTTTCGGGTTAGTGACAATGGTGCGGGCAAAGGACAACAGCTGGCGCTCACCACTTGAGAATTGACTGCCGCCTTCAATCACGCGGGCATGATACTGGTTTGGCAATTTCTCAATGAATTGATCGGCCTGGACGAATTTCGCTGCCGCTTGCACCTGTTCGTCGGTGATGTCCTGGTTAAACAAGCGAATGTTCGAGGAAATATCACCATAGAACATGAAGGAGTCTTGGAGCACCAGCCCCAATTTCTGCCGCAGCTCTGGCATTGGGTAATCGCGAATATCGCGGTCGTCGATCAAAATCTCCCCGGTGCCGAACTCATAGAACCGCATCATGACATTGATGATCGAGCTTTTGCCGGACCCGGTGTGCCCGACCAGCGCGACCGTTTCGCCGGGATTAGCGACAAAGCTGATGTCATGCAAGATATCATGCTTGCCGTCATAGGCAAACGACACATGGCGGAATTCGATTTTGCCCTTGGTAATGGTGCCATTGGCCCCAGGATTTTGCGCCGGCGCGTATTCCTGGTCATCCAGAATGCGGAAAATTCGGCTGCCGGCGACTATCCCGTCTTGGAAGAAGGACAACGAATCCATCATGTTGGTCATCGGATTAAAGAAGTTCGCCACGTACTGGGTGAAGGCGTAAACCACGCCAGCCGCCACGAAGTTATCCAGCGACATCACCCCAAACGCCCACAGCACTACGACTAAGCCGAGGCTGTAAAGCAGGTTGATAATTGGCGAAAGCAACAGCGAATTGGTTCTGATCATCGCTTTGCGTGTGGCCAGGTAATCTTCGTTGGTCGCTTCAAACTCCTTGGTGATGCGTTTTTCTTGGCGGAATTGTTGGATAATGCCGATGCCTTCAATGGACTCATTCAGCTTGGTGTTCAATTCGCTGAGTTTTTCGCGCATATGCCGATACACTTTGGAACTGTACTGACTGTAATACCAGATTGCGAACAACAGCAGTGGCATGAAGGCCAGCACATACAAGGCAATGCGGTGATTCAAATTCCACATCATGACAAAGCTCGAGACCACCGAGAACAAGCCGACGATCACGGACAGCAGGACGTTCCAAAAATCACCCAAAGTCATCGTATCATTGGTGACGCGGCTGACAATCGAGCCGGCTGGCGTTTGATCAAAATACCGCATCCCCAAGGTGTGCAGCTTACGGAACAACTCACGCCGCACATCTTCCAGCCCGCGCTCCGCCCCCATCAAGAAGGCAAAGTTCTGAATAAACTGGAACACCGCCTTCATCAGGACGCCAAAAGCATACAAAGCCGCAAAGCCCAGCAAAATCTGCACGGTAGCGGATTTGTTTTGCAAATAGCGATCCATGAATTCTTGCAGAATGTAGGGCAAGGCCACGTTCGTCCCAGCCAGCAGCCCTGCCGCTAGCAGTGCGCCCAGGAACTGGCGCCAGTAAAGTTTGGTGTACCCCATCAGCCGGACAAAAATGCGCATTTGTTGCTTGAACGGAATGCTCTTGGACCAAGCACTTTCATATTTAGCCAATGGTTTCACCTTCAATCTTGTTTTCAATCTGGCTTTGCAGCTCTTGCTTGGCCCACATTTCGGCGTACCAGCCGTCGCTGGTCAGCAGTTGTTCATGTGTGCCGCGCTCGATCACATGACCGTCTTGCAGCACAATGATTTGGTTGGCGTGCATCACCGAACTCAGGCGTTGGGCCGCGATAATCGTGGTTTTGTTCTGCCGCTCATGCTTCAAGTTGGCCAGAATTTCTGATTCCGTTTTGGCATCAACCGCTGACAACGAGTCATCCAAAATCAGCAACTCAGGCGTGGTAATCACGGCGCGAGCAATGGCTAGGCGCTGCTTCTGGCCGCCAGACAAGCTGACGCCGCGTTCACCGACCAAGGTACCGTAGCCTTCGGTAAAGTCGAGGATATCGTTGTGGACGGCACTTTCCCGCGCGGCGTCTTCCACTTCGCCTTGCGCCTTGTCAAAGGAGCTAAAGCGGATATTATCCGCCACACTGGTGGAGAACAGGAAGTTATCCTGCGGCACATAGCCAATTGAATCCAGTAGCGCATCCAAGGTGTACGCCTTTATGTTGTGGCCGCCGAAATCGATTTCGCCATCGTAATTGTCGAATTCGCGCAGCAGCAGCTTGAAAATCGTGCTCTTCCCGGCGCCAACCCGGCCCACAATGCCTAGGGTTTCCCCTTCTGGCAAGGTGAAATGCACATTCACCAAGGTAGCGTGGTCGTCATCCGGGTAGCTGAACTTGTTCACCTTGAAGCGAATATCACCTTGCGCCGGGGTTTGAATGGCGTCAGGCGCTTCAATGATCGCACTTTGCTCGTTCAGAAGGGACTGAACCCGGTCATAGGACGCGTTCCCGCGTTCCAGCACGTTGAATAGGCGGCCAATGGCGAACATCGGCCAGACCAGCGAGCTGACATACGACACGAAGGACACCAGCTGACCAATCGTGATTTGACTGGTGACCACCAAATGGCCACCGTAAATAATGGTGACCACATAGGTAATCCCCATTATTAAACTCGTGGTGGGATCAAACAACGAATCAATGAAGTTGACTCGCTTATTGATGCCGATGGTGCGGTCCACAATGCGGTCGAAATCTTCAGTGTCTTCTTTTTCCTGGCCAAAAGTCTTGATCACCTTAATCCCGGAAATCGATTCTTGCGTCTTATCATTTAACCGGGAAAATGCCGCTTGCGAATGGGCAAATTCGCGGTGCAAGCGCATCCCTAACCGCCGGGCCATCACAGCCAAAAGCGGCATGGGCAAAATCGCCAAAATCGTCAGCCGCCAGTCGACAAACATGATCATGGCAATAATCGTGGTCGTGCCGGTGATCAGCGAATCAAATAAGGTCAAAATCCCAGCGCCGGCCACGTTTTGAATCGCGTTCAGGTCATTGGTGGCATGCGCCATCAAATCACCAGTGCGGTGGCGTTGATAAAAGGTGGCATCCATTTTCATAAAATGCCAAAACAGCCGCGACCGCAGCGTTTTTTCCAGCTGCGCGGCGCCGCCCCAAATCGCAGTGCGCCAGCCGTAGCGGAACAGATATTGGCCAACGCCGGCGGCAATCAGCAGGCCAAGCATCAGCCAGAGTTTTTCGGCCGTCAGTGCATGGCCGTCCATTAGGTCAATCAAGCTCCCAATCACCTTGGGTGGAATCAAATTGACCAGGGCGACCAGCACCAGAAACAGAATGCCAAACAAGTAGCGTTTGCGCTCTGCTTTAAAGTACCAACCTAATTTTTTGAAAATCCCCATGCCTCGCAACCCTCCTCATAATTAGAACCCCTAAGGCGCCAATGATGAGCGCCTAAGAGTTCAATAATAATCGCGTGATAATTCACCTTTTGATGACAAAACAAAACGGCCCAGTCATTAAGGAGACCGAACCGCTTCCTAGATCATCATCGTCAGACTACTTGCCTGAGCGTTTCTGAGCTTGCTTCATTTGGGCCATCATCTGGTTAAGCTTTTTCTGGGATGGCTTTTGCCCCATTGACATCATCATGGTTTGAAGCATTTCCTCATTTACAGGAGGATTATCGCGGAAGTATTTTTTCATATAAGCACGCGCGCCGAAGAACCCAGCGGCGCCGCCGGCCAGCAAGCCGACGATCAATCCGAATACAAACATCATCATTTATTCCTCCCCTCGTCGTGTCGATGCACGTAATTCAACTCTTTCATTGTACAAAACGAGCCTGCAGTTTGAAAGCCTAATCTTGCCGTAATCCGTGTTTCTTTTGTAAGTCGCGAATCTTTTTCGGCGTGACTTCGTGGCCTTGCTTGTCAAAAAACTGCGTGGTCTCGAGTTGCTGCGCAAAACCAGCGCGAAAGTCTTTGATATAAGCTGCGCGCAATTCTTTTCGTTCGGCCTCTTCAGCAGCGGTTAAGCCTTCCGCTTTGGCCTTATGCGCCAGCTCATTGATCCTATCCAGGCGTGCTTGTGGTTGTTGAGCCATGACTATTCACCTCTAATTCAAATGAATCGTGCGCAGGTGGTACCCGGCTGGCACTTCACCAGGAAACGGGGCCGCCTGCATCATCTGCAGATACTCTTGAGCACGCTTAGCAGAACGAAAAGCCTTGATCAGCCGCAGTGCGGTACCTTGAGCATAATACACAATCGTGACGACATCATCCATCCTAAGCGCCTCCTTTCGCAATGCATAAAAAAAGACCGCAAGCGCGGCCTTTTCCGAATTAACGGCGCTTCTCTTTGATCCGAGCAGCCTTCCCGCGCAGTGCACGCAGGTAGTAAAGCTTGGCCCGGCGAACTTGGCCGTGACGAACAACTTCAATCTTCTCAACGCGAGGCGTGTGAAGTGGGAAGGTCCGTTCAACGCCAACGCCATTGGACATCTTCCGTACCGTGTAAGTAGCGGAAATGCCAACGCCGCGCCGCTTGATGACAACCCCTTCAAACAGCTGGATACGTTCGCGTTCGCCTTCAACGATCTTGGCGTAAACCCGAACCGTATCGCCAGGCCGGAAGTCTGGGATATCTGTGCGCAATTGCGCTTTGGTAATTTCTTCAATCAATGGATTCATCGATGTTTCTCCTTCTTCCGACATTCATAAGCGTCCCGCCCAGCGGAATATCGTTGTTATGTGATTGCTCACAGTCAAAAATTTTAGCATACGTTGCCAGCGGTGTAAAGAGAATTTGTTGACAGGCAACTTTCGGCTACGCAAGGTGGCCGCACTTAGCCGGATGGGTTGCCTATCATCAGGCGTTGGCGCCAGATTTTGGCGCCCAGGGCTGATGCGTAGCAAACCACGCCGGCGTTGGCCACCTGCAGTGCAACTAAAGGCCACGCAAGGTGGTTACGCCTAGACGAGCAATCCGGCTTAATCTGCCTCCGGCTCGCCGGCATCAATCGTACGCACCTCCCGTTTCACTTCAGCCAAGAGCTTCTGGGCGGTTTTATCTAAGGTCAACCCATCAAGCAAATCCGGCCGCCGCTGCCAGGTCCGGCGCAGCGATTCCTTGAGCCGCCACTGGGCAATCAACTGGTGGTTGCCATTTTGCAGTACCTCAGGCACCGCCATGCCGCGATATTCTGGAGGCCGGGTGTATTCAGGATACTCTAACAAGCCGTTTTCGAAGCTGTCGGTCGGGGCACTTTCGGCATTGCCCAACACACCGGGCAACAGCCGGGCAATCGCATCGATCATAATCATGGCTGGCATTTCACCACCGGTCACCACGAAATCGCCCAGCGAGTACTCATCGGTGACGAGGCTGCGAATCCGTTCATCATAGCCTTCATAGTGGCCGCAAATGAACACCAAATGATCCGCTTGCGCCAGCTGTTTAGCTTCAGTTTGGTCAAAGCGTTTGCCTGCTGGATCCAGCAAAATCACACGCTTAGGCCCTGGGTGCTGGGCAGTGAGATCATCCATTGCCTCAAATATCGGCTCTGGTTTCAGCAGCATCCCGGCGCCGCCGCCATAAGGGGTATCGTCAACGTGATTGTGCTTGTCATGGGAATACTGGCGAAAGTCAGTCACGGCAAAGTCGAGTAAGCCTTTGTCGAGCGCCTTACCCATGATGCTTTCGGTCAAAGGGGCAAACATGCCTGGAAACAGGCTTAAGACATCAATCCGCATCATCAATCAACCCTTCCGGCACCTCGACATGGGCCACTTTTTGCGCCAAGTCGATGTCCAGCACCACGCTTTTGAGAAATGGTAACAGAATATCGCTTTTACCCGGCCGGGGAATGACCCACACGTCATTGGCGCCAGGACTCAGGATTTCGCTGACTTGGCCTAAGGTTTGGCCCGCTTGGTCAATCACGGTCAGACCCACGAGGTCATGATAGTAGTATTCGCCTGGGGCCAGTTCTGCCTGGTTCGCTTCATCAACGGTCAGCTCGCAGCCTTTGTACTTTTCGATGGCATTGATGTCATCGAATCCGGCAAAGGTGAGCAGATACATCTGCTTTTGCATCCGGGCGTTGACCACCGTCACTGGGAGCGGAGTTTTCGCTTCAATCACCAGCTTGCTACCTTTTGCGAATCGTTGCTCAGGAAAATCGGTCACCGGTACCACCTTGACCTCGCCGCGAATGCCGTGCGTATTCACGATTTTGCCGACCAAATAGCGCTCTGCCATAACTACCTCCTTGATGATGTGAAAAAAGACCGGCGGCTGCCGGTCTTTTTACTGCTCTGAATGCGAAGCATCCAGAATATTTAACCGCACTCGCTTGGAATACGGTGACTTGACGGCATAAACGATAGTGCGAATCGCTTGAGCGACCCGACCCTGTTTACCAATGATCCGGCCGACATCGTCCGGAGCCACCGTCAGGTCAAAAGCCATGTAATCGTCCGTTTCATGCGGCGTAATCACAATGGCGTCGGGGTGTGTGACTAATGGCGTCACGATTGCTTTGATGAGCGCTGCAATATCCACCGTTTAACTCCTACTTGTTTGTGAAACGAGATTCGTGGTACTTCTGAATAATACCATGGCTGGAGAGCAACGTCCGAACAGTGTCGGAAGGTTGTGCGCCTTTTTGGAGCCATGCAAGGATCTCGTCGTCATCCAGCTTCAAGTCAACTGGATCGGTAAGCGGGTTGTAGTAGCCGACTGCTTCGATAAACCGGCCATCACGCGGAGAGCGTGAATCAGCGATTACAACGCGGTAGAAAGGCTTGCGCTTCGAACCCATCCGCTTCAAACGAATTTTTACTGCCATTAAGTCCACCTCCTGTAAATTTCTCAACTTCAAAATCATACCAAAAGATACTCGGTGTGTAAAGAGTTTTTTCTTTACAACCCAAAATCCGGGTATGACCGGGCTTTGATGCCTTAGGACTTGAAATGTTTGGCTGCTTTAAGCCGCTTTTTCTTGTTCTTCTTTTGTTTGCGGACCATGTTGTTCATCGCCATTTTGCCTAAACGGCCGGAGATACCATTGCCCATCAAGCCTTCCATGCCAGAGAAGTTGCCTTTATACATCTGGTTCATCATCTTCTTGGCTTGGTTGAACTGCTTGATCATTTGGTTAACTTTGACGATTGGCACCCCGGAACCAGCCGCGATGCGGCGGCGGCGACTCGGGTTGAGCAAATCAGGGTCTTCGCGTTCCGCAGGCGTCATGGAATACACAATCGCGCGCTGGTGCGCCATATCTTTGGGGTCCACATGGAAGTTCTTCATCGCCGGATTGTTGGCGAGGCCTGGAATCATTTTCATGATTTCATCCATGGAACCCATGTTTTGGACCTGATCCATTTGGTCGAGGAAATCGTTAAAGTCAAAGGTGTTTTCTTTGATTTTCTCGGCGACTTCTTGCGCCTGCTTTTCGTCGTAGTTCTTTTGGGCCTTGTCGATCAAGGTCAGCATGTCACCCATGCCTAAAATCCGGTTCGCCATGCGGTCCGGATAGAAGACATCAAGGGCATCCATCTTTTCCCCTTGCCCAATGAACTTAATCGGCTTGCCAGTGACTTGGCGAATTGAGAGTGCCGCCCCACCACGGGTATCCCCATCGAGCTTGGTCAAAACGACGCCGGTGATGTCGAGGCGTTCGTTAAAGCCTTTCGCCACGTCGGTTGCCGCCTGCCCGGTCATACTATCGACCACCAGCAGAATTTCGTCTGGGTGAGCCAGGGCCTTGATGTTCGCGAGCTCGGTCATGAGTTGTTCGTCAATCTGGAGCCGGCCGGCGGTATCGATCAAGACATAGTCATTCTTTTGCAGTGCCGCTTGGGCCAACCCTTGGCGGACGATTTCCACGGGGTCGGTGTCAGTGCCCATATCAAACACTGGGACCTGCAGCTGCTCGCCAATGACTTTCAGCTGATCAATCGCCGCTGGTCGGTACACGTCAGCGGCAATCAGCAAAGGCCGGGCATTGTCGTTTTCCATCAAGTACTTGGAAAGTTTGCCGACCGTGGTGGTTTTACCAGCCCCTTGGAGCCCAGCCATCATGATGACGGTTGGAATCTTCGCGGATTTGTTCAGCGGCACTGCCGCCTCACCCATCGTTTTGGTTAACTCATCATTAACGATTTTAATGATCTGTTGAGCGGGAGTTAAGCTGTCCAGCACCTCGGCGCCCAGGGCCTGCTCACGGACTGTTTTGACAAAGTCCTTGACCACGCCAAAGTTAACGTCGGCTTCGAGCAGCGCCAAGCGGATTTCCCGCATGGTGTCGCGCACGTCAGCTTCTGTGACTTTGCCTTTGCGGCGCAGGCCGGAAAATGCTTTTTGTAGTCGTTCTGATAAACCTTCAAATGCCATGGTTGCCTCCTATTGTGCGGCCTGATCCGCCACGCGGACGGCCAACTCACTGAGCTGTTCATCTGCGGGATAATGGGCCCGAACATAGCGCACCAATTGGTCGACCGCTTGGTTCTGCGCCTGGTAATTGGCCAGCAGATGCAGTTTGCTTTCGTATTCTTCTAAACTACTTTCAGTGCGGCGGATATTGTCGTACACCGCCTGCCGGGAGACATCAAATTCCGTGGCAATTTCGCCGAGTGAATAGTCATCGCCGTAATACAATTCTAGGTAGCTGTGTTGCTTATCTGTCAGCAACGCCCCGTAAAACTCAAACAGCGAGTTCATACGGTTATTTTTTTCAATTTCCATCTATTATCCCTCATTTTTCGCCTTGCTTAAGCATACCGACCAATGCCCGTGGCGTCAACAACCGGAGCACAACTACAGACTTAAGAGATTGCGGGCACTGCCGGGGTGGTCAGCTTCCGCAGAAATGGGCTGGAACGTGGTGGCCAGCACTTTGAGCCTCGCGCTGCGAGTCTCGAAGTCGCGGCCTGTTCTAAGCCAGAAAACCGCTGGCTAAGAACAATTTCACCACTGAGCCCATTTCTGCTCCAGCTGGCCGCCCCTAAACAGGTTGCAATCGTTTCCCGATGCCCTGAACGGCTATCGTCATCTGGCCTCTGGAGCAATTGCCGATCCTAAGTACGTGCCGCACAGCCTTGATGACTAGATTCTACTCGGCGAAGCAGGTCATTCACTGATGCTGGCAACTCTTGTCTAAAGCCAAAATAATCGATCGGACAAAAACTCTGCTCGCTTGCTCACAAAAGAGTAAGTGTTCCGCTTACATTCGTGTTAAACTATGAGAGTAATGAATTGGAGGGAACACTATGGTTGCAACTATTTTATACTGGGGCATCGTCGCGGCGTTCTGCGGCTGGGGTCTCTGGAATCTTGTTTTTTCTGGCATTTATCTGCACAATCATGAGAATGGCAATCTCTGGTTCTTCGCCATCTTGAACGCGCTTGGCGCCTTGTTGGGAGCAATCTTCCTGTGGGTCATGAGCAATGTCTCTTGGCAAAAGTACTGGTTCGATAGCTCCGTTAAGATTGGCCCTTGGCTTGGCTACATCTTGATTTTCTATGTGGTGCTGATCGTGTTGCAGCTCATCTTGGGCCGCGAAAAGAAAGCGCCAGCGGCTGCATAACTGGCCAATCAAAAAGCTCTGCCAACCTCGGCAGAGCTTTTTTCGTGCCTATTCTTCTGGTGCGGCTTTGATGAGTCCTTTAAACAGGCCGTAAACGAATTTATCTGGGGCAAACGGTTGTAAATCATCCATTTTTTCGCCCAGCCCAACAAGCTTCACCGGTACGTGCAACTCATTGCGAATCGCCAAAACGATGCCGCCTTTGCCGGAGCCATCAAGCTTGGTTAACACGATACCGGAAATTTTGGTGGTTTGATTGAATTCCTTGGCCTGGCTCAAGGCGTTCTGGCCGGTGGTCGCGTCAAGCACCAGCAGGACTTCTTGCGGCGCTTCAGGCAACTCGCGGACAATCACGCGCTTGATTTTGTCGAGCTCCTTCATCAGATTAACTTTGTTCTGCAGCCGGCCAGCAGTATCCACCAGCAGCACGTCAAAGTTTTCCTCCTTGGCCCGCTTGACCGCATCGAACACCACTGCGGCGGGATCACCGCCGGCTTGGGTCGCCACGACCGGCACGTCATCGCGCCGGCCCCATTCCTGGAGTTGTTCGATGGCACCGGCTCGGAAGGTATCCCCTGCGGCCAACAACACGGTTTTGCCAGATTCTTTGAGCTGATGGGCCAGCTTGCCAATCGTGGTCGTTTTGCCGGCACCGTTGACCCCGACGAACAGAAACACAGTCGGGCCGCTTTCGGCAAAATGCAACGTGTTGTCCTCGCCTTTGCCGGCTTCACCATAGATGTCAACCAGCTTTTGCACGATCACTTGCGAAACTTCATCTGCTTGCTTGGCATTTTGTAACTTGACCTCGTCGCGCAGCTCATCGGTGAGCTTCACGGCGGTTTCAAAGCCAACATCCGCCCCAATCAGCATTTCCTCTAAGTCGTCGAAAAAGTCGTCATCCACGCTCCGGAAATTCGCAAACAAGGCATTGAGCCGCTCGCCAAAGGTGCTGCGGCTTTTTTTGAGGCCTTCATCATATTTCTCGGTTTCAGCCGCTTCAGGCTGGCCGCCGCCAAAGGCTTTCTTGATTGAATCGAATAATCCCATTTTCTTCTCCTTTAGGTTAAGCCGGTGCTTGTTCGGATTGCATCTGGTCTAGCGATACCGACACCATCTTCGAAATCCCACTTTCCTGCATGGTCACACCGTACAGCATGTTCGCCGCCAACATGGTGCCGCGCCGGTGCGTGATCACGATGAACTGAGTATCGGAGCTGTAGTCACGCAGGAACCGGCCAAAGCGATCAACGTTGACTTCATCCAGACTGGCTTCGACTTCATCCAGAATGGAAAAAGGCACTGGCCGCACTTTCAAAATCGCAAACAGGAGCACAATCGCGGTCAACGCCCGTTCGCCCCCAGACAGCAGCGACAGGCGCTGGAGCTTCTTGCCCGGCGGCTGAGCGGAAATTTCCAGGCCGGAATGGAGCAGGTCGTCGGGATCAGTCAGGCTCAAATGGGCCTCACCGCCCCCAAACATCTGCGGGAAAATCTGCTCAAAGGCCGCGTTGGTCTGATCAAACATCGCCTTAAAACGGGTTTTGACTTCATCATCCAGCTCGTTCATCGTGGCTTCCAGTTGCCCCTTAGCATCCAGCAAGTCATTTTGCTGCTTGGTCAAAAAGTCAAAGCGAGTCTTGACGTTTTCATACTCCGCAATCGCATTTGGATTAACCGGCCCTAGATCGTCTAAGCCACGCTTAATTAGCTTCAGTTTAGATTTGAGCTGAGGCAGTTCCTCAGGCTTCGCGGTGGTTTGGGCCAAGGCCGCTTCAAACGTCAACTGATAGGTTTCCGCCAAGGTGCTCAGGCGGTTGTCTAAGTTGATTTTGATGCGGTTCTTCGCCACCGACTGCTGTTCGGCTT
Source organism: Lacticaseibacillus salsurivasis (assembly GCF_036246225.1). Classification (NCBI taxonomy): domain Bacteria; kingdom Bacillati; phylum Bacillota; class Bacilli; order Lactobacillales; family Lactobacillaceae; genus Lacticaseibacillus; species Lacticaseibacillus salsurivasis. Next base: position 10,551 of record NZ_BTTP01000008.1, on the reverse strand, counting down.
CGGCCATCGCTGTGTGTTGCTGGGTATAGGTCGTGGTGATGGTGGCAGAAACCTGGCTCAATTCACCGCGGTTGGCAGCCTTAGCCTTGGTCAATCGGTCTTGCTCCGCCCGCAACTGCGCCGTGCTGGTTTTCAGCGCGGCAATGGTTTGCGTGCGTGTTTGCTTGTCTTCAGTACTTTGCTTAGCCTCTTTGGTGATTTTGTCGATGCGCGTCGTTAAAGATTCAATCTCGGCCTCACGATCGCGGGTCGCTTCTTGCCACTGCGCCAGCTGAGCCGTGGTGGTTTTGGCCTCGTTTTTCAGCACCGCCAGCTGAGTTTGCAAGTCGCTAATTTGCGTCTGCACTTCGGCGGCCGAGGCTGCCGCCTGATTTTGCTGGGCCTTGGTCGTATCAATCAACTGCTGGGCCGCGGCTAAGTCGGCCTTAAGGTCACGCGCCTTTTGCTGCAACATGGCCAGCTTACTTTCATAATCGGCCTCAGTCACCCCAGCGAGCTTAAGCGCTTCACGTTGCCGTTTGAGCTGGGTTAAACTCGTCTGCTGGGCCTCAAGTTGGACCTTCTGCGCGCGCAGGTCGGCCTCATCTCGACTAGCTGCCTGCGCCTTGGTGGTGGCCTCAGCTTGAGCCGCCGTCAAAGCGGTTTTCAGCGCCGCCACTTGGCTCTGCTGCTTGGTCAAGGCCGCCGTCATTTCCCGTAGCTGCGCGTGCAGCTGCGTCACTTCTTGCGTCCGGGCCAAAGGAGACACGCCTTGTTTCTTGACTTGCCCCCCTGTTAGCGCGCCACCAGGGTTGAGAATATCACCATCTAACGTCACGATCCGGTAGCGATGATGGGTCAAATTCGCCAGCTTAATCCCGGCGTCCAAGGTTTCGGCCACCAGCAAACTGCCCAGCAGATTTTCCATCACCGGTGCGACGTTATCGCGATACCGGACCAGCTCGACCCCAATTCCGACAAACCCTGGTGCATGTGCCACCGTAGCTTTGATCGCCGCCGGTAGCAACCGCGGCTTGATCACACTGGTGGGCAAAAAGGTCGCCCGCCCAGCGCGGGTTTGTTTCAGGTAAGTAATCGCCTGCTTGGCCGCTTCTTCACTTTCAGTGACCACCGCTTGAAGATTACCGCCAAGGGCAATGTCAAAGGCCTGCTGATACTTGGCCGGCACCGCCAGCAATTCCGCGACCGCACCAATCACCCCTGGCAATGCTGCTTTGTGCTTCAAGACAGCGCGCACCCCAGAGTAGAACCCGGCGTAGTCGTCTTTCAACTCCTGCAAGGTTTCATACCGAGCTTTGGCGCGTTGATAAATGGTTTGGGCTTGGTTGAGCCGGTCAGCGGCGTCCGCATACTCGCGCTGCGCTGCTTCCGCCTTGGCTTGCGCCTGACCGCTGGCGGCCCGGGTTTCTTCGACTGCTGTGGTGGCGGTGGCCACTGCCGCAATCAAACCGTCAACGGTTTCCTGTTGTGCTTGTTGGCGCTTATTGAGTGCCGCGAGCCGTTCCCGATCTGCCGCGTTTTGGTTGTGTGCCACCTGCTGGTCTTTTTCCGTAGCGGCCAAATCGTTGTTGGTTTGGGCTTGTTGCTGCAACAAATCAATGTACTGGGCCTGCGCTTTGTCCAGTTGGGCACTCAAAGCCTCAGGTGACGCCGCGCCGGCTTGCGCCTGGTTCAGCTGCTTTTCCAAGGCCAGCTTCTGCTCGTGCTGGTGCGCCTGCAGGGTTTTCAGCGTGGCCACTTGCTGTTCGGCGTCGGCCAGATCATCTTTGGTCTTGGTCACTTGCGCCTTCAAATCCGTTAAGGTTGCTTGAGCATTGTTCGCCCGTTCGGAAGACAAGTTGACCGCGCCAGTCAGGTTTTCCAGCTTCATGGACTGCCCCAACAAATCATCATTCACCGTAGTGAGTTTTTGATCCAAGTCCTGGTCCTTGGCGGTCAAGGTTTCAGACTGGGCTTCCAGATGCTTGATTTTTTCGGTTAGCGCCGTCACTGTCTCCGCGGTCACTTTGGCCTTGGCTTCGGTGTCGGTTTGTTCAGCAGCGAGCTGCTGAATTTCCAGGGCCAGAATACTTTTGTGGGCGGCTTGATAATCTGCAGTTTGGCGCTCGTAATCTTTGGCCAAAGAGGCCTGCTCGGCCAGCGGCGTAACCTGGCGATGCAGTTCAACCACGATATCATTGACGCGATCCAGGTTATCCTGGGTGGTTTTCAGTTCGCTGTCGGCCTTGGCCTTTTGCTGCTTGTACTTCAAAACGCCGGCGGCTTCTTCCAAAATGCCGCGCCGGTCTTCAGGTTTGCTATTAAAAATGGCTTCCACGCGGCCCTGAGAAATAAACGAGAAGCTCTCTTTCCCGAGCCCGGAATCCATGAATAGATCCACGATATCTTTCAACCGCACATTTTGATTATTAATCAGGAAATCCGATTCGCCATCACGAAAAAGCCGGCGCGTCACAGTGACGACTGCCGGCTGATGCGGTAAATAGCCATCGGCGTTGTCAAAAGTCATGGTGACCTCGGCGCGATTAAGCGGTGGCCGCATCGCGGTCCCGGCAAAAATCACGTCGCCCATTTTTTCGCCGCGCAAGCTCTTGGCGCTTTGTTCACCAAGGGTCCAGCGAATGGCTTCGGTGATATTACTTTTACCGGAACCATTGGGCCCAACAATCCCGGTCAAGCCAGGGACAAAGTCGATTTCGGTTTTATCCGCAAAGGATTTAAACCCGTTGATAATCAGATGTGTTAACTGCATGAACCATCACTCACTTGACTAAGCCTTCAGCTTCAGTAGCGCGTCATTGGCGGCTGCTTGCTCGGCGGCTTTTTTGTTTTTACCAAATCCGGTGCCCAGCACCTTATCATCCACCGTCACGTCCACTTGGAACTGGCGGTCATGCGCTGGGCCACTTTCACTCAACAAATGATACGAGATTTCCACTTCGCCATCTTGTTGAACGAACTCCTGGAGCGCGGTTTTGTGATCCATCGCGGCAGAAAATTGGCCGGCATCGATTTTAGGAAAAATAATTTGTTCGGCAAACTTGATATTGGCTTCGCGTCCCTGATCAAGGTATAGCGCACCATTGAACGCTTCAAACAGATCTTCTAGCAAGGTCTTGCGCTGACGGGCCCCAGCATTTTCCTCGCCTTTGCCCAGTTTGATGTATTGATCAAAATGCGCTTCTTTGGAAAAAGCAGAGAAAGCACGAGTTTGTACCGTGGCGGCGCGCATCCGGGTCAACTGGCCCTCAGGCAGGTCCGGAAACTTGCGGTAGAGATAGTCGGAAACCGTCAGTTCAAGCACGGCATCCCCTAAAAATTCCAACCGTTCATTATCCTTCAAGCCTAGCTCCTTATGCTCGTTGACATAAGATGAGTGGGTGAACGCTTCATCCAGCAGCGCCAAGTTGCGGAATTCGATTCCGTAACGCTGCCTTAGTTCACTCACAAACTCCGATGCGACCATGGTCGTCCTCCCTCTTCTGCCGCAGACCAAACATCCGCGTACTCCTAATCATTATACAGAATCTTGGGACACAAGCAAAGGCAGGCTGTGGAGGTCGGCGGGCTGAGCTCGACGAGTAGCCTAGCATTGGAGCTTGCCGTCGTCCTTGACGGCGAGGCCCAGTGCGTAGCTAATCGCTCGAGCGTTGCCGACCGAAGCGCGACTTAGCTGTGGAGGCTGTGGAGTGGCGCCGCTCTTAGCCGGATGGGCAGCCTAGCTCACGGCATTGCCGTCGCACTTGGACGGCGAGGTCGTGGGCGTAGCTGTCCACTCCGGCGTTGGCGCCACGCAGCGCGACTACGATAGCAGTAATACCGCCGGCTACGCTAAATTGATGTGGGCCGCCTTTGCCCCCACCCTGGTCAAAACCTCGGCACCCATCAGTGTTCAGCAAGTGCCATCGTTCAATCATTTCGAACCCGTACAAAAAAGACAACCCCGACTTTGACCAGTAGGTGGCTGTCTCTCTAACTAAGGCGCCAGCGAAAGCTATGATTTAGTTTTAGCAAAGTATTGCACCACCATACCAGCAATCAGAACAATGACGAACGTGAGAATACCTCCCAACAAGTCGTTCAGTTGGAGGTGAAGCATCACCAAAACCGTGACTGCACTGATGATTCCTAAGATAATTGTCTGCATCGTTTTTGACATCGTTACCCTCCGTGTCAGTGGCCGCCAATCATCAATGGAAATCGACATCGCGCAATTGTCTACCAGCAATGATTAGATTCTTAGGCCGAATCTCTACCCGCAAACAACGCCACGAAAAAAGCGATGCCGCAACGACATCGCCATAAGTATTACTTCGTTTGGTGTGCGATCACATAGCTGACAGCATCGCCAACAGTAGCAATTTTTTCTGCGTCTTCATCGGGAATTTCCGCGCCGAACGCATCCTCAAGCTCTAAGACGAATTCCACGGTGTCGATGGAGTCGGCATCGAGGTCTTCCTTAAAGTTCAAGTCATTAGTCACCTTGCTTGCTGGCACTTGGAAATGGTCCTCAATCAGCGCGGCGATTTTGTCAAATGCTTCTTGCTCTGTCATTAAAGCGCCTCCTTGGTCTATTACACGGCTTTTAGCATAACCGATTCAGGTGGTAATGTCACGCCTGTTTCTTCGCGTCAAAATAAGCGACGACTTTTTGCACGGTTTGTGCTTCAAGCATTTTCTCCACTTGCCGCACGGTGTAATAGACCGCTTTGGCGTCGGCGCCGCCGTGGGCTTTGACCACTGGCGCTTTCAGGCCGAGCAGCACAGCCCCGCCATAACTAGAGACATCAAAGGTGGTGGCAATTTCTTTAATGCCATTGCGCAGCAAGGCGCCGCCAAGTTTAGCTTTCAGGCCGTTGTCCATGATGGCGTGCTTCAACAGGCCCAAAATGGTTTTAGCTGACCCTTCAATCGCCTTCAGTGCCGCGTTACCGGTAAAGCCATCGGTGACGACCACATCGGCCGCATGCTTCAGCAGGGAATCGGATTCGACGTTACCTATAAAGTCGATGTCCTCAAGCTCGCTCAGCAACTGGTAGGTTTCCTGATGCAGCGCGTCGCCTTTGTTGGCTTCGGTGCCATTGTTTAAGAGCCCTACCTTAGGCTTAGCTAGGCCGCGTAAATCGTGAGCATAAAAGTTCCCCATGACGGCGTATTGCACCAGCTGGGAGGCCCGATTTTCGGCGTTGGCGCCCACATCCAGCATCACAAAGCCAGCACCATCGGTAGTTGGTAAAGTCGGCATCAAACCGGGCCGATCGATGCCGCGAATCCGACCAACGATGAAAAGCCCGGCAGCCAGTAGCGCGCCGGTAGAGCCCAGGGAAATCATCGCGTCGGCTTCCCCGCTTTTCACCGCTTGCGCCGCTAGCACCATCGAAGCCTGTTTTTTGCTCCGAATGGCACGGACCGGTTCATCGTCGCTGTTGATTTTCTCTTTGGTATCAATGATTGTCATGCGGGTATCATCGGGCAGCAGCGGGCGAATTTTCGTTTCGTCGCCATACACCAAAAACTCCAGCTCTGGGCGTTCATCGCGCACCTGCGCGATACCCTTAATCACAACTTCTGGGGCGTGGTCGCCGCCCATGGCATCAATGGCAATTTTCATCTTGATCACTCCAATTCGTTAATCTAAACTTCCGACTTTTTGCTGCTGAGCCGCGAGATAAGCACGCAGCGGCGCAAACTCAGCGGCGGACAAGCTAGGATCAGCCTTGAAGAGTTGCACCGCCGTCTGCTGGGCGGCATTCAATGTGTTGTAGTCATTCACTGGATCGGCGATTTTGAACGACGGCAAGCCGCTTTGGGCGGCGCCAAAAATATCCCCACTGCCGCGTAATTCCAAATCCTTTTCGGCAATGGTGAAGCCGTTGGTCGTTTCCACCATCACCTGCATGCGCGCCACGCCGGTGTCATTCTTGGGATCCGCCACCAAAATACAGTACGCAGCCGCATGACCTCGACCGACCCGGCCGCGCAACTGATGCAACTGGGCGAGGCCAAAGCGATCGGCATCAAAAATAAGCATCACCGTGGCATTCGGCACATCCACCCCGACTTCCACCACCGTGGTCGACACCAGCACCTGGACTTCATTTTGACTGAATGCCCGCATAATGTCATCTTTTTCTTCCGCCTTCATTTGGCCGTGCAACAAAGCGACTTTGGCCACGCCGTCAAATTCACGGCTCAAATCCTCGTAAAGCTGCTCAGCGTTCTGTAAGTCGATTTTCTCAGACTCGGCGATCAGCGGCGTGATGGCAAACACTTGGTGCCCGGCTTGCAGCTCTTGCTGCACCCGGTCAAAGGCGCCACGCAGTTGATTTTTACGCACCCAGGTCGTGGTGATCGGCTGGCGGCCTGCTGGTAGTTCGTCAATCGTTGAAACATCCATTTCACCATAAGCCGTGATTGCTAAGGTCCGCGGAATCGGCGTAGCGGTCATCGCCAGCAGATCGGGCTTCAAGCCTTTGTCTCGCAAAATCTTTCGCTGATTGACCCCAAAGCGGTGCTGTTCATCGATGACGACCAAACCGAGGTTAGCAAAGTCGACGCTTTTTTGGATTAACGCGTGGGTCCCAATCACCAGATCAATCTCGCCGCTGCGCAGGCCCGCCGTGATGTCGCGGCGGGCAGCCGTCGTGGTGTTCCCTGTCAGCAGCGCCAGCTTCACTGGGAAATCGGCAAAGAGTTTGGTCAGCTTGGCGTAATGCTGCTCTGCCAGCACTTCTGTTGGCACCATCAAGGCGGCCTGATAGCGGGCCGTAATCGCGGCGTACATCACAATCGCCGCCACAATCGTTTTCCCACTGCCGACATCGCCTTGCAGGAGCCGGTTCATGTGATGCGGCGATTTCATATCGAGGCAGATCTCGTTGACCACCCGCTTTTGTGCAGCGGTTAGCTCAAACGGTAAGGTCTGGATCAGCGCCTTCAGCGCGGCGTTGTCATAAGGAATCGCGAGGCCATTGCTGACGGTTTGACTGTCTTCGCGTAGGGCTTGAATTTGGCATTCAAACAGGAAGAACTCGCGAAAAATCGCGCTGCGGCGCGCGGCTTTGGCTTCCGCCGGCGTATCGGGAAAATGCATGCCGTGGACAATTTCCTGATCAGACATCAGCTTAAACCGCTCTCTCACGGCAGCAGGCACGACATTCTGAATCTCACTGCCAGCGTCGGCCCAGGCATCCTTCACCAGCTGAACAAGGGTGCTTTGGCGAATGTTCTTGTTGGTTGGATAAATCCCAGCCAATGACGGGGTGTCCTCGGTTTGCGTCGCAAGCACCTTCATGCCCAGCAGCGTGTGGCGCTTCGCATCCCACTTCCCATAAATCGCAGCCTCGGTGCCTTGCTCAAACTTATCCTTGAGCCAAGGCTGATTGAAAAACGTCACCAACACAATGGCATGATCGACCTGAACCCGGACATTGACGCGGCTTTTCCGCGGTCCAAACCGCGTCACCACAGCCGGCGTCACCACGACCCCTTTCAGCGTGACCTTCTCTTGATCGGCAGCCTCTGCTAGGTCTTTAACCTGCAGATCATCATAGCGAAAAGGAAAATAGAACAGCACATCCGAAACCGTGCGTAGGCCCAATTCCGCTAGGGCTTGCTGGCGCTTTGGTCCCACTCCAGGCAGAACCGTCACTGAATCTTGAAGGGTCAAGCAAACCCCTCCTTTCCCAAAAGACAGAAAACGTGGCGGCAAAGCGACTCTGCCTCCACGTTTTGCAAAAAGCGCGGCGAACCGCGCAGCTAGCTTTATTCGACAGAAACCAAGTATGGATAAACTGGTTGGTCCCCATCGTGAATTTCAACTTCGAGGTCTTCATGCGCATCGGTAATGGCCGTTTCAATGGCTTCTGCTTCATCGCGCTTGCCATCTTCACCGACAATCACGGTCACGATTTCACTGTCTTCATCGACCATCGCTTCAATCATGTCAATGGTGGCTTGCAGCCGGTCAGGTTCGCTGACCTTGATCTTGTTGTCGATAATCCCCATGTAATCATCTTTGTGGATGGTGAGCCCATCGATCACCGTGTCACGAATGGCTTGGGTCACGCTGCCAGAAACCACGTTGCCGAGTTCCTCGGTCATGGATTCTTGGTTGGCCGTCAGAGTTTGATCCGGGTTGAAGCCGAGCATGGCAGTTAAGCCTTGGTTAATCGTCTTGCTTCGGACCAGGGCCACATTGACTTCGGCCGCCTTGCCAGCTTCTTCCGCCGCCATGAAAATGTTGCTGTTGTTCGGCAGCACGATGACATTCTTCGCATGCGCTTGGTTGATGGCTTCGAGGATATCGTTCGTACTTGGGTTCATGGTTTGGCCACCGTTAAGCACTGCGGTGACGCCCAAGCCCTTGAACAGGTCGCCTAAGCCAGCCCCAGCCGCGATGGCTACCACGCCAATTTCGGCTAATGGTTGCGGTGCTTTGGCCTGCTCATTTTCGCTTTCACGTTCGATGATGCTTTCATGCTGCAAGCGCATGTTGTCAACTTTGATCTTCGCCAAGGCCCCAAATTGCTGGCCATAGCGGAAGACGGTGCCGGGATGTTCAGTGTGCACATGGACTTTGACGACTTCATCATCAGCAATGACCAGCGTCGAATCGCCAAGACTGTTCAGGTAATTGCGGAACGCTTCATAGTCAAACGGCTTCGGCGCCTCGCCTTTGCCCAGTTCCACCATCATTTCCGTGCAGTAGCCATAGACAATATCGTCAGGATTGAGCTGGGTCTGGGCGCCTTGGTGATGCTTGGCGTTGACCATCTCTTCCATTTCTTTATCGTCGGGGGTGTACGCTGGGTCGCTGGCCTTGCCAGACAGCCCTTCTCCAAAGCCTTCATACAAAAAGACCAGCCCTTGACCGCCGGAATCGACGACGCCGACTTCTTTGAGCACAGGCAACAGATCTGGCGTCTTCGCCAAAGCACGCTTGGCGGCTTTAGTGACAGCATCCATCACGACGATGGTGTCGTCAGACGCCGCGGCGGCTTTCAGCCCCGCTTTAGCCGCTTCCCGCGCGACGGTTAAAATCGTGCCTTCAACCGGCTTCATCACTGCTTTGTAGGCTGTTTCGACCCCAGCGGCAAACGCATCGGCCAAATCCTGCGCTGACAGCGTCTTTTTATTGATCACGTTCTTCGCAAAGCCGCGGAACAGCTGGGAGGAAATCACCCCAGAATTGCCCCGCGCGCCCATCAAGAGCCCTTTACCAAGATGCTGAGCCAGTTCACCTACGGAATCACGATCACTTTCCAAAACTGCTTTGGCCCCGCTTTGAAAAGTCAGCGTCATATTGGTACCGGTATCGCCGTCTGGCACTGGAAAAACATTCAGTGAGTTCACGAACTCGGCATTTTGTTTAATGCGATGCGCAGCGACGCGGATCATATCCTGAAACTTCGCTGCTGTGATTTCTGTAACTTCCACTCGATAATCCTCCTTGACCTGCCGGCTTAGTCCGTGCCCAATACACGCACACCTTGGACGATGACGGTCACTTCTTGGGTGGTCACGCCAAGCATTGTTTCAAGGTTGTATTTGACTTTTTCCTGCACATTACGGCACACTTCGGAAATCTTCGTGCCATAGCCAACGATGATATTGACCTCGATGGTGACCCCGTTGTCCGCCTGGCGAACCACGACGCCCCGCGAATAGTTCTCGCGATTGAGGATATCGTTAAGATTATCGCGAATCTGGTTGCGACTGGCCATGCCGACGATACCGTAAATATCAGTCGCCGCCCCGCCAACCACTGTGGCGATAACATTATTCGAAATATCGATGGTACCGTACTTGGTTTTAATTTTCACCGCCATGCGATGACCCCCTATACTTAGGTATTTCCCAAATAGTTTAGCATAGCCTCCCGGGATTTGAAAGTAAGGGCTGTGGAGGTCGGCGGGCTTAGCTCGACAAATAGCCTAGCTTGAGAAATTGCCGTCGTCTTCTCCACATCCAACTTTTGCTGCTCCTACGATCCCCAGCCCCCATTGCGCATCGGCCGCGCATCCCACTGTCAAGTAAAATTGCTTGAAATGCTTGCAATCAACCCGGCCGTATGATAAGTTAGTTGAGTGAAAAATTCGCAACACGCGAATAAGCAAGGAGGTCCGAGAATTGGCAAAAGACGTCATTACCGGCCGCCACACGACTTTTGGGAACAAGCGCTCACACGCTTTGAACTCCAGCCGTCGTGCATGGAAGGCTAATCTCCAGAAGGTTCGTATCTTGGTCGATGGCAAGCCGAAACGCGTTTGGGTTTCTGCTCGCGCCCTTAAATCAGGTAAAGTGACCCGGGTCTAACCGGAGTTAATGAAAATGCGTCCCCTATTGGGCGCTTTTTTTGTTGGCTTGAATGAAATGACTCAATTATCATCATATAAAAAGCAGGCACCGCGTCAGCCCCTCATTGCACTTGGCCCTGTCAAGTTGACAGATGAAATAATATAAAGTTTTGTCTGTTTCTAAACGGCTTCACTCCAGTATTCATCAGGGGTGAGGCCGTTTCTTTGTGCTGAGCGATTGTGGTGATTGAAG